>NZ_CP116871.1:625543-938314 GCF_031885415.1 Microbacterium forte | reverse complement strand
AGGACCCGCGTCGAGCTGACGGTGCTCGCCCATCGGATAGGGCAGTTCGTCTGACCGTCGGAGTCAGCGGGGGAGCGACAGCATCTCGCCATCGGCCTCGGCGAGGCCGTCGGCGATGAGGGAGTCGATCGCACGGTCGCGCTGAAGAGGATCCGGCCACTCGGCGAGCACGGAGTCGATCAGGACCGCGTCAGGTGCAGCGGCTCGCAGGATCCGCAGCACGGCGCCTCTCGCCTGACGGTCAGAGCCCTCGAAGGTCGCTTGGCGCCTCCGGGTGTCACCGGTGTCCGGCCGCCCTGCAGCCACCCACGCGCACACGCCGACCAAGGGACAGATCTCGCAGCGCGGCGACCGCGCCGTGCAGACGGTGGCGCCCAGCTCCATCGCCGCGGCGTTGAACACGGCGGATTCGACGACATCCGCGGGGAGCAGCGAATCCATGAGCTCGAGATCACGGCGCGAGGGCGGGCCCGGCTGCGCCTGGCCGAGGATCGCGCGTGCCATCACGCGACGAGTGTTGGTGTCGACGACGGGGTGTCGGTCGCCGTATGCGAAGACGGCCACAGCTCTGGCCGTGTAGTCGCCGATTCCCGAGAGCTTCAGCAGCGCATCCACGTCATTGGGCACGACGCCTCCGTGTCGCTCCGTGATCTCGACGGCAGCGCGGTGCAGCCACAGGGCGCGGCGGGGATAGCCGAGATTGGCCCACTGCTGGAGCACATCGGAGGTCGAGGCGGCAGCCATCGCCGCGGGGGTGGGCCACCTGTCGAGCCACGCCTCGAGGTGCGGTATCACCCGGTTGACCGGTGTCTGCTGCAGCATGAACTCGCTGACCAGCGTTCCCCAGGCGCCGAAGTCCTCACGGAATCGAGGGCGCCTCCACGGCAGATCTCGTGCTGCGCCCCGATACCAGTCCGCAAGAGGCAGAGACACCGCGGAGGCGGGAAGCGATGTCGAGGGCACCTCGACAGCCTAGGCGAACCGGGATGGGAGCCGAGGGCCGGTCGTGGCGCGAGCGAGGCGGGACGTGCGGTGGAGCGTTCAGACGCATCGTAGGCTTGAGAGATGGTCTCGCCCGGCATCCTTCTCGTCGACAAACCAGCTGGACTGACCAGCCACGACGTCGTCGCACGCACCAGGCGTGCGCTCGGCACCCGCAAGGTCGGGCATGCGGGAACCCTCGACCCCATGGCCACCGGTCTGCTCGTGATCGGGGTCGAAGGCGCGACGCGACTGCTCACGTACATCGTGGGAGCCGACAAGACCTACGAGGCCACGATCCGACTCGGGCAGACGACCGGCACGGACGACGCCGACGGTGAGATCCTGACGCGGGCCTCTGCCGAGTCATGGGAGTCGGTGACCCCCGAGCGAGTGTCCGCCGGGATCAGGGAGCTCACCGGTGCGATCTCCCAGGTGCCGAGCTCGGTGTCGGCGATCAAGGTCGATGGACGCCGCGCATACGACCGCGTGCGCGCGGGGGAGGAGGTCGTGCTGGCCGCCCGCGACGTCACGGTCTCGCGCTTCGATCTCATCGCCGAGCGCTCCGGCGACGGATTCCTGGATCTCGATGTCGTCGTCGACTGCTCCTCCGGCACCTACATCCGCTCGCTCGCTCGAGACCTGGGCACAGCGCTCGGAGTCGGCGGGCACCTGACGGCGCTGCGGCGCTCACGCGTGGGGGACTTCGACGTCGCGGATGCCGTGGCGGTCGACGATGTGGTGGAGACGGCGCTGCTCACCCCGGCCGCCGCGGCCGCCAGGGTCCTCGACTCGCTGTCGGTGTCGGCCGAGGAAGCGAGAGATCTTCGTCACGGCAAGAGGCTCATGGGACAGGCCGATCGACTGACCGGCTCTCTGGCGGCCGCGATCGACGAGGAGGGCGTCCTCGTCGGCGTCGTCGAGAGACGCGGTGCTGACCTCAAGAGCGCCATGAACATGCCGGAGGCACCCAGATGATCCTCTGGTTGACCATCGCTCAGGTGGCGGTCGCGACCGCGGCGGGGCTGTTCTGCGTCGCCCTCGGTCTGGCCGGCCGGCGTCCGAGCGACTACACCGTCGGCGCGCTCGCCCTGGTCGAGCTGCTCCTCGTCGTCCAGGTCGTGGCCGCAATCGCGGCACCCCTGACCGGAAACCCTCCGACGGGCGACCTGCTCGAGTACTGGGTCTATCTCGTCTCCGCTGTGCTGCTGCCCATCGGCGCGGTGCTGTGGGCGCTGATGGAGAGGAGTCGCTGGAGCACAGTGATCCTCGGTGTGGCCGCTCTCGCCGTGGCGATCATGGTGTGGCGCATGCACGTCATCTGGACCGTTCAGGTGGCCTGAGCCGGTCGGGAGCGCATCCGCCTCTTCCCGCCCGGATCTAGAATGGAGGACGCTATGAGCACCACCGTTCCCACCTCCCGCATGACCGGCATCGGCCGTGTCCTCGTGATCGTCTATGCCGTGATGGCGCTGGCGGCCACCGGCCGAAGCTTCGTGCAGATCTTCCGACAGTTCGACGAGGCGCCTCTCGCCTACTCCCTCTCAGCCCTCGCGGCTGTCGTGTACATCCTCGCCACGCTGGCGCTCGTTCTCGCGAGCCGACGCGGCTGGTACGCGGTGGCGTGGGTGGCGATCGTCTTCGAGCTCGCCGGAGTCCTCGTGGTCGGCGCTCTGAGCATCTTCTTCCCCGAGCTGTTCCCGCACGACACGGTCTGGTCGATGTTCGGGCGAGGGTACCTGTTCATCCCGCTGGTGCTGCCGATCTTCGGCATCTGGTGGCTGCGCACCCACAGCCCGACGCGAGAGACTCGATCTGTTCTCCACGCCGAGGCCAGCGCATGATCGTCTTCCGTGACCCGAGCGAAGTGCCGGACGGCTTCGGCCCCTCCGCCGTGGCCATCGGAAAGTTCGACGGCGTGCACGCCGGTCACCGCGCGGTGATCCGGCGTCTGAAGGAGATCGCGGCGCAGTCGGGAGTCCGCGCCGTCGCCGTCACCTTCGACCGCAACCCACTCGCGGTGCTTCGACCGGATCGCTGCCCCGAGAACGTGGTCACGGTCGAGCGCAAGCTGGAGTTGCTGGGAGAACTCGGGCTCGACGCCACACTGCTTCTGACGTTCGACGAAGAACTCGCGGCGCGCAGCGCCGAAGACTTCGTGGCCAGCATCCTGACCGGTGCACTGCATGTGTCCACCGTCCTCGTCGGCAGGGACTTCCGGTTCGGTCGGGGCGGGGCAGGAGACCCCGAGCTCCTCAGAGAACTCGGGCCGAGGTACGGATTCACGGTCGAGGTCGTCGACGACGTGTTCCTCGACGGATCCGACCGTCGGGTCTCGTCCACGTGGATCCGTGAACTGCTGATGGCCGGCGATGTCACCGCGGCCGCCCGCGTGCTCGACCGCAACGTCGACGTGCGCGGCGAGGTGGTGCACGGACTCAAACGCGGACGCGAACTCGGTTTTCCCACCGCGAATCTCTCGGCGTCGGTCGATTCGTTCGTCCCCGCCGACGGGGTGTACGCCGGATGGCTCGTCGATCACGAGACGGGGTTCAGGCATCGGGCAGCCATCTCGGTGGGCACCAACCCCACTTTCGACGACGTTCTCGAGCGGCAGGTCGAGGCGCACGTGATCGGCGAGACCGATCTCGATCTGTACGGTCACGACGTGACCGTCGAGTTCGTCGAGCGTCTGCGCGGCATGGTCGCGTTCGAGGGGATCGAGAAGCTGAAGGCGCAGATGGCCGCCGACGTGACGGATGCCGAGAGCGTGCTGTCGCGCAGCTCCAGCTGAACTCCGGTCGAACTCTGCGTGTCCTGATCTGCGTCGCTCAGGTCGCATGGCATAGAATGGGCCTCGGTGGTCCTTGATCCTCGCGCGTCATTCGCTCGTAGACGATCACCGGAAATACTGTTCGTACGGTCCTGGCTCACGCCACACGCGGACACCGAGAACGGCCGACGCATCCCACGGATGCTCCGGCCTTCACGCTCAGGAGGAGCATGCCGACCACGGCAACCGCCGCAACACGGCGCAAGAAGACGTCTCGTCGCGACGATGAGGCACCCCTCATCCCGATCCTCGCCCGCAAGGTGCGTGAGATCGAGGCGAAGTCGCAGCGGGGAAAGCTCGGACCCACGAACCGGGTCAAGTTCCAGGTCATCGCGTTCCTGGTGCGTGAAGAGCGCGCACGAGTCAAGGCCGATCCTGAGATCGCGGATGCCGCCCGCGCCGAGCTGCTCAAGCGGCTTGACGGCGTGGCGACGATCCTTGCGAAGACCGCAGCGCGCGACACTTCGCTGATCCAGCTTCTCGAGGCCGATCAGGCGACCTCGCCTGTTGCGAAGCGCATGCGACGCGACTGGCTGCTCGAGTCGGGAGCGGAACTCGCTCCCGAAGAGCTCATCATCGCCGACGTCGCTCCCGTGCAGACGCCGATGGTGTCCGCGGGGATCCCCGAGCGCCAGGTCACACCGCCCTCCGTCGAGGCGCGCCAGCTGGCGAACCCGTTCCTCGCCCCCGATCTCACCCCGCGCGCCGCCACGACTCCGCGTCGACGCCTGGACGGCTGGGAGCTCATGGGCCCCCTGTACAAGGCGTTCGAGACCGGAGCCGGGGGAGGAGCCGCGAGCATGGACCTGCCGCCGGCCCCCGAGTACGACCACCTCTCTCCCAAGGGCCTCGAGGTCATGGTGCATCAGTCGCGCTTCCTCGAAGCGGTGCGCGAAGGACACAGGAGCTTCCTGCTCGCTGACGAACCGGGCCTCGGCAAGACCGCGCAGTCGGTGCTGGCCGCATCCGTCGCCGGTGCCTACCCGCTGCTCGTCGTCGTGCCCAACGTCGTCAAAATGAACTGGGCGCGAGAGGTCGAGCGGTGGACCCCGCAGCGCAGGGCGACCGTGATCCAGGGCGACGGCACCGACATCGACGCGTTCGCCGACGTGTTCATCGTGAACTACGAGATCCTCGACCGTCACATGTCGTGGCTCGCCTCGATCGGTCTTCGCGGCATGGTCGTCGACGAGGCGCACTTCATCAAGAACCTCAGCTCGCAGCGTTCGCAGAACGTGCTGTCGCTGGCGAACCGCGTGCGCGAGCGCACTCCGGGTGGCAAGCCCCTGATGCTCGCGCTCACAGGCACACCGCTCATCAACGACGTCGAGGACTTCGACGCGATCTGGCGCTTCCTCGGCTGGACCACAGGCGAGAAGCCGGGCCCGGAGCTGATGGAGAAGCTCGACGCGACCGGCTTCACCCCCGCCGACAAGGCGTTCTACCCGGAGGCCCGCGAAGCGGTGATCTCGATGGGGATCGTCCGGCGCAAGAAGAAGGACGTCGCAGCCGATCTGCCCGACAAGCTCATCGCGGACCTCCCGGTGCAGCTGGATGACGAGTTCGGCCGCGGCATCCGTCAGGCCGAGCGCGAGCTGGGCGAGCGGCTCGCCGCCCGCTACCGGCGGATCATCGAGGCGCGAGGGGATCGCGGACTCGCACCGGGCGAGATCGACCAGGATATCGTGCGCCTGGTCGCTCAGAACGAGCTCGAGGAGTCGAAGGCCGCAGGCACCGGTGGGGACAACGTCTTCACCATGGTGCGCCGCATCGGACAGGCGAAGGCGCATCTGGCGGCCGACTATGCGGCCCAGCTCCAGCGCTCCGTGGGCAAGGTCGTGTTCTTCGCGAAGCACATCGACGTGATGGATCAGGCCGAGGCGCACTTCGCCTCCGCCGGCATCCGGTCGGTCTCGATCCGCGGCGACCAGACCTCGACCGTCCGTCAGCAGGCGATCGACGACTTCAACAGCGACCCCGCCGTGGGTATCGCGGTGTGCTCGTTGACCGCTGCCGGTGTCGGTCTGAACCTGCAGGCGGCGTCGAACGTGGTCTTGGCGGAGCTGTCGTGGACCGCGGCCGAGCAGACGCAGGCGATCGACCGGGTGCACCGCATCGGTCAGGACGAGCCGGTGACCGCCTGGCGGATCATCGCGGCGCACACCATCGACGCGAAGATCGCAGAGCTCATCGATCAGAAGCAGGGTCTCGCGGCCCGTGCGCTCGACGGCGAGGCACTCGACGAGGCTGCCGCCGAGCCCGTGCAGCTGGGCGCTCTCATGCATCTGCTCCGGGAGGCGCTCGGAGCCGTGTGACACACGCTTGATTCCACGGAGATCGGCGTTAAGAACTTCGGTTCTTGACGCCGATTTCTGGTGTTCGGTGACATGTTCGCTCATTTCTCGCTGATCGTCTCGAATCGTCGGCAAGATCCCCGGTTTTCATCGTCTCGAATGGCGCCCGGTCGGCTCGGAGCGCTAGTGTCGATCGCAGGCATCGTCGCCTGTTCCCCCTTCCCCTGAACCGTCTGAGGCAAGCATGAAGATCGGCATTCTGACGAGCGGTGGCGACTGCCCCGGACTCAACGCGGTCATCCGCGGCATCGTGCTCAAGGGCACCACCACCTACGACCTCGAGTTCGTCGGCATCCGTGACGGCTGGCGCGGCGTGGTCGACGGCGACTTCTTCCCCCTCACCCGACACGAGGTGAAGGGTCTGTCGAAGGTCGGCGGCACGATTCTGGGCACCAGTCGCACGAACCCCTACGAGGGTGAGCGCGGTGGCGCCGAGAACATCGCCAAGACGCTGTACGGGCACAAGATCGACGGCATCATCGCGATCGGCGGCGAGGGCACTCTCGCAGCAGCCGACCGCCTCGCCAAGGACGGCATCAACGTCATCGGTGTGCCGAAGACGATCGACAACGACCTTCGCGCCACGGACTACTCATTCGGTTTCGACACGGCCGTCAACATCGCCACGGACGCGATGGACCGCCTGCGCACCACGGGAGACTCGCACCAGCGCTGCATGGTCGCGGAGGTCATGGGTCGTCACGTCGGCTGGATCGCTCTGCACGCGGGCATGGCGGCGGGCGCGCACGCCATCTGCATCCCCGAGGTGCCGATGTCCATCGATGACATCACCGCTCTCGTCTCCAGCGCGCATGACCGTGGTCGTGCACCGCTCGTGGTCGTCTCCGAGGGGTTCAAGCTGCTCGGCATGGACGAGGCTTACAGCGACAAGGGCCTCGATGCCTTCAACCGCCCTCGTCTCGGCGGCATCGGCGATCAGCTCGCTCCCGCGATCGAGCGCATCACGGGCATCGAGACCCGAGCGACGATCCTCGGACACATCCAGCGAGGCGGATCACCGTCTGCGTTCGACCGTGTGCTCGCGACCCGCCTCGGACTCCACGCGGCCGACGCGATCGTCGAGAAGGCATGGGGCCAGATGGTCGCGATGCAGGGCACCGACATCGTCCGCGTCCCGTTCGCAGAGGCACTGGGCGAGCTGAACACGGTTCCCCGCAGCCGCTACGACGAGGCTGCAGCGCTCTTCGGCTGAGACCGGAGCAGGCGGTGCCTTCGGCATCCGCCTGTTCCCCGTCACTCCGCACGGGTGTGGAGGTGAGAACAGGGCTACCGACGCGAATCAGGAGGATTCCGACTGAACTCTCCTGATCTCAGGCGGTCGTCCTGAACCCAGTTGGTGACGCCGTTCATCCCCGACGATGCAACTGCTGGGCGATCGCCGCACGCACCATGTTCAGGACCAGTTGTGGTTGGAACAGCACCTGGTGATAGTCGAATCGGAGCACGGTGTAACCGCGCAAGCGCAATCGAGCGTCTGCCTCGATGTCGCGCCGTCGATCCTGGGCGCTGCTGTGATGGGCGAATCCGTCCAACTGGACCGCGAGGCGATCACCGATCAGGGCATCCAGCGGGTGCCCGTCGACCCACACCTGCTGGACGGCGACCACCCCGATCGAGCGCATCAGGATGACGAAGTGGGTCTCGAGCCCGGAATCGGACAGGACGTCAGCGACCGCAGCGATGCGTGATGCCCGCGCACTGCGCCGATCGATGCGATCCAAGATCGGCGGAGCCGCAGCATCCGCCCGGAGTCGACAGCCGAGGCGACCGCATGTCTGCTGAATCCAGCCGCGTAGATCTCCCCGGTGTGTGCGGCTCCGTCGCGCTCGCGAAGCCAGTCCTGCAGTCGCATGCAGTCACTCTGCAGCGGTACGCCCTCTGGTGGGACCCGGCAGCTCTGATGTGAATCGAATCGGATCAATCGCCGAATGTGCAGGAGTGAGTGCGGCTGTCGGAAGCAGGAGAACAGCGCGAGATCAGGCTGATGCTGTGCGGTGCGCCCTGATCTCAGCCGGTCGCCCTGAACTCAGATCACCGAGTGTCGAGCGTCACTCCGAGGCGAGGCCCACCGTGTCGAGGATCCAGGCGAGCTCGAAGGCGCGCTCCTTCCACGAGTTGTAGCGACCACTGACACCGCCGTGACCGGCGACCATCTCGCATTTGAGCAGAGCGTCGGATGCTCCGGCGACGCGCAGGGCGGCGATCCACTTCGCGGGCTCGACGTAGAGGACTCGGGTGTCGTTGAGCGAGGTCACCGCCAGGATCCGCGGATAGTCCACTCCGTCCCGCACGTTCTCGTACGGCGAGTACGACTTCATGTACTCGTAGACGTCGGCACCGTGCAGCGGGTCGCCCCACTCGTCCCACTCGATCACCGTCAGGGGGAGCGAGGGGTCGAGGATCGTCGTGAGCGCGTCGACGAACGGCACAGCCGCCAGGACTCCGGCGAAGAGCTCGGGGGCGAGGTTCGTCACGGCTCCCATGAGGAGCCCGCCGGCGCTTCCGCCCTCGGCGACGAGGCGCTCAGGAGACGTCACTCCCTGCTCGATGAGGTGCTCGGCGCACGCGACGAAGTCGGTGAAGGTGTTGCGCTTGTTCAGCAGCTTGCCGTCCTCGTACCATTGCCGACCCATCTCACCGCCGCCGCGGACGTGCGCGACGGCGAAGACGATTCCTCGGTCGAGCTCTGAGAGCCGCGCGACCGAGAAGCCGGGATCGATCGAGTGCTCGTACGATCCGTAGCCGTAGAGGTGCACAGGTCGCACTTCCGAGCCCGGCTCGCCGAACGAGCGCTTCCAGACGAGAGAGACGGGCACCCGGGTGCCGTCCGATGCCGTCGCCCAGTCGCGCTTCTGCCCGTAATCGAGAGGGTCGTACCCGCCGAGCACGGCGACCTGCTTGCGCAGGTGTAGTTCCCGCGTGGCGAGGTCCAGCTCGTAGACGGTCCCCGGGGTCACGAACGACGTGTAGCCGAGCCGGAGGAACGGCGAGTGCCACTCCGGGTTGCCGCTGACCCCGGCCGAATAGAGCGGCTCGTCGAAGACGATGTCGTTCACCGCGTCGGTCGCGTAGTCGAGCAGCCCGACACGCTCGAGCCCCTCGCGGCGGTACTCCACCGTCGCGAAATCGCGGAACGCATCCATCCCGAGCAACCGGCGTCCCGGTTCATGCGCGAGGACCACATGACGGTCTCCCTGCGGGTCGGATGCCGGCACCGAGACGAGCTCGAAGTCCAGCGCGTCGTCGTTGTGCAGGATGTAGAGGCGGTCCTCGCCGTCGACCACGGCGTGCTCGAGGGAGTACTCGACGCCCTCACGGCGCGGCCAGACGATCTGAGGTGCGGCGGTCAGATCGCCCTCGAGATCGACGAGATACTCCTCGCTGGTGATGCTCGATCCGACAGCGATCACGAGGTACCTGCGGCTGCGGGTGATGCCGGCTCCGAGCCAGTACTTCTCGTCGGGCTCGTGAAAGAGCTTCACGTCGTCCGCGACGGGGGTGCCGAGGCGATGCAGCCACAGCGTGTCAGGACGCCACGCGTCATCGCGGGTGGTGTAGAGGATCCCGGTTCCGTCAGGTGTGAAGAACGCGCCACCGGTGTCGGGGATCTCATCGGGGAGAGTCTCTCCGGTGATGAGGTCGCGCACATGCACTGTATAGAGCTCGTCTCCCTCGAAATCCGTGGCCCAGAGCAGCTTCGTCGCATCGTCCGAGGTGTCGAACGCGCCGAGCGAGAAGAACTCGTGCCCTTCGGCTTCGACGTTGCCGTCGAGCAGCACGGCCTCGCCGGGCACTGCAACGCCAGGTTCCAGCACCGGGGGAGTCCAGTCGTCCTCGGCAGCCGCGGTCCGGCAGTGGATGCCGTACTGCGCGCCCTCCTCGGTGCGGCTGTAGTACCACCAGTTCCCGCGACGCGTCGGCACGGAGAGGTCGGTCTCCTGCACGCGGCCCTTGATCTCGTGGAAGAGCGTGTCGCGCAGATCCGCCAGGTGTGCGAGCTCGTGCTCGGTGTGGGCGTTCTCGGCCTCGAGATGTGCGATCACCTCGGAGGAGTCCTTCTCGCGGAGCCATTCGTAGGGATCATCGAATGTGTCGCCGTGGTGCGTGCGGAGGGTCGAGCGGCGGTCTGCGATCGGGGCATCAGTCACAAGTTCCACGCTAGCCCAGGTCGAGTTGACCGGTACCCGAGAGGGTGGGAGGATCTACCGGGGCCGGTTAACGGAAGTAAAACCCACGGTGAACTCTTCGTTCGTCACGTCGATCCCGTCGACACCTCTCCTTTCTTCCTCAACGACCGAAAGCGAACGGTGGAAACCGCAGCCCTCATCGTCGTGCTGGTTATCGCGCTGGCACTCTTCTTCGACTTCACCAACGGGTTTCACGACACGGCCAACGCGATGGCGACCCCCATCGCGACGGGCGCACTCAAGCCCAAGACAGCGGTCCTTCTCGCGGCGGTGCTGAACCTCGTCGGCGCGTTCCTCTCGACCGAGGTCTCCAAGACCGTGTCGCACGGGATCATCCGCGAGGACACCATCCAGGGCGACGTGTTCCTCCCGATGATCTTCGCCGGTCTCATCGGCGCCATCACCTGGAACATGCTGACCTGGCTCCTGGGTCTGCCCTCGAGCTCGTCCCACGCGCTCTTCGGCGGTCTCATCGGAGCGACGCTGGTCGGCGTCGGGGGCGGCGGCATCGACTTCGGCATGGTGCTGTCGAAGATCATCCTCCCGGCACTCATCGCCCCGCTGACGGCCGGCATCATCGCGTTCGCGGCGACCAAGCTCGCGTACTCGATCACCCGGCGCTACGACGGCAAGCCCGACGGGCGGGACGGTTTCCGCTGGGGTCAGATCTTCACGTCATCGCTGGTGGCCCTCGCGCACGGCACGAACGACGCCCAGAAGACGATGGGCGTGATCACCCTCGCGCTCATCACGGTCGGCTGGCAGAACAGCGAGCAGGCGGACCCGTATCTCTGGGTCATCATCGCCTGTGCGGTCACGATCGCTCTCGGAACGTATCTCGGAGGGTGGCGGATCATCCGCACGCTCGGCAAGGGCCTGACCGAGGTCAAGCCCGCGCAGGGCTTCTCGGCGGAGAGCTCGACAGCCGCGACCATCCTCGCCTCCAGCGCCTTCGGCTTCGCTCTGTCGACCACGCAGGTGGCATCGGGTTCGGTCATCGGCTCGGGCCTCGGCCGTCGGGGGTCGACGGTTCGCTGGCGGACCGCCGGTCGAATCGCCATCGGCTGGCTCCTCACACTTCCGGCGGCAGGTGCCGTCGGCGCTCTCGCGGCCCTGCTGATCACATGGCTCGGACTCTGGGGCATCGCGATCGACACCGTCCTCGCACTCGCCGTGATCATCGGCCTGTTCCTGCGCTCACGCAAAGATGCAGTGACCTCGGCGAACGCGATGAGCGACGTCGCCGAGTCGGGGCTCGCGATCGAGCACCCGGACACGACGCCGCCCACGCGCAGGCAGCAGCGGATCATCGAGGCCAAGGCCGAGGCGAAGGCCCGCGCAGAGGCGCGAGAGAAGGCCAAGGCCAAGGCCAGATCGGATGCGAAGGCGAAAGCTGCGGCGAAGGCCGCGAAGAAGGCGCCGAAGACGGGCGTCGTGACGCAGACGGACAACCCGGAGAAGACGAACAGCGAGGAGTCGAAGTGAGTGTCGGCATCGACTGGGGCGCATTCGTCCAGGTGTTCCTCGCCGCTCTGATCGGCGCCTGCGCCGTGGTGACGTTCTACGCGTTCGGTCTGCGTCTGCTGGTCCGCAGCGGACACGCGCCGGTCGTGAGTCCGGCGGAGTTCACCGACGCCATCACCGTGATCTCTGAGAAGGAGCTCAAGCGGGCGGCGAAGCAGGCCGCCAAGGCGGCGAAGAAGAGTCCTCTCACCGAGGCGCAGCGACGCATCGCGCTGTACGGCGCCTACGGGTGCTTCGCGCTGTGTGCGGTGGCCGTGGTGGCCGGCATCCTGATCATCGTCGTCGGGCACTGACCGGAGTGTCCGGCGGCGTCCGGATTCAGCGCAGAAGGCCGGTGACGAGGTCGTCCACGATCTCGTCGGTCGACGTGTCGGGATCGATCGGAGACGTCAGCCGATCGAGCAGAAGCCCGTCGATCGCGTAGTGGAACAGCGCGATCTCGCGTCGGCCGCCGGGAAGCCCCGCTGCCGTGCTGAACGCGACATCCGCATCGAAGCCCGCTCGCTGCCATGCCCCCAGGAGGGCGGCCAGCTCGGGGCGACGGCTGCTTTCGAGCCTCAGCTCGAACAGCGCCAGCGTGACGTCGCGGTCGTCGGTCAGACGACGCACGATGTCTCTGACGTAGTCGGCGAAGAGCTCCCTGCTCGGCTGTTCGGATGATCGGCGGGCGAGGTCATCGTCGCTGGGGGCGAGACGTTCGCCGATCCGCTCGACGAGGCCCTCGATGAGCGCATCCCGACTGCGGAAGTAGTTCGAGGTGGTGCCCACCGGCACGCCGGCCACCGTGTCGACGGCGCGGTGCGTGAGCCCGCGAGAACCGTCCGTCGCCAGGACGCTCAGCCCCGCATCCGCGATGTTCCGTCGCCTCGTCTCGTTCTTCGCCATCCGAGCACACTATCGCGACTACTACAGCTGCCGTGGAGGTGTCATGGTCCGATGTCGCCGTGCGGCCTAGGCTGAGACCATGCCAGTGCCTTCCGACAGCGAGTTCGTCTTCGGTCGCCATGATCCCGCGAGTCACGTCATCATCCACGTGAGCGACCCGCACTTCCTGGCGAACGGCGTGCGGCTCGGCGGACGCTTCGACGTCGAGTCGAACTTCGCCCGCACTCTCGAGGCGATCAGGGCTGTGCATCCGCACCCGGCGGCGATCGTCATCACCGGAGACCTGGCGGATCTGGGGGAGCCGGACGCGTATCGCCGGCTCCGTCGTGCAGTGGAGCCCGTCGCGCAAGAGCTGGCGGCGCCGATCGTGTGGGTGGCAGGCAACCACGATGAGCGCCCGGCCCTGCGAGAGGGGCTGCTCGATCTGCCTCCGACCCAGGAGCCGGTGACGGGGGTATGGGACCTCGACGGGCTGAGACTGATCGCGCTCGACACGAGTGTGCCGGGGTGGCATCACGGTGACCTGGACGCCGGTCAGCTCTCGTGGTTGGGGGAGATCCTGAGTGAACCGGCGCCGCACGGCACTCTGCTCGCGATGCACCACCCGCCGCTGCCGAGCCACCTGCCGCTCTTCGACATCCTCGAGCTGCGGCACCAGGACGAACTGGCGGCGGTCATCCGCGATACGGACGTGCGCGGCATCCTGGCCGGTCACCTGCACTACTCCTCGCACGGCACGTTCGCGGGCGTGCCGGTCAGCGTGGCTTCGGCGACCTGCTACACCATGAATGTCGCGCGCCCTGCCGCCGACGTGAACGGCATGGATGCCGCACAGGCCTTCCAGATCGTGCATGTGCGTCCTGAGACGATCACCCACACCGTGGTGCCCGTGACGGACGCGCCGACCGGAGATCACTTCTCGCTGGAATGGCTCGAGAGGATGGCGCGACTCAGCCCCGACGAACGACTCGAGGCCTTCTCGCGCAAACGCTGACCCGCCGTCGTATCCCTGGCGGCGCATGCACGCAGGCGTAGACTGGGAGCATCCCCCGCACCACACACTCGCCACTACCCACAAGGATGTGACATGGCTTCTGCCGCGCCTGCCCCCACCCGCACCGAGACCGACTCTCTCGGGAGCATGGAGATTCCCGCCGACGCGTACTGGGGGATCCACACTGCCCGCGCCGACGCGAACTTCCCGATCACGAAGCGCCCGATCTCGGTCTATCCCGACCTCGTCGTCGCGCTGGCCATGGTCAAGCAGGCCAGCGCCAGGGCCAACCGCGAGATCGGGGTCCTCGACCCCGAGCGCGCCGATCTGATCGACCGGGCCGCTCAGCGTGTGATCGACGGCGAGTTCCACGACCAGTTCACCGTCGGGGTGATCCAGGGCGGCGCCGGCACCTCGACGAACATGAACGCCAACGAGGTCATCACCAACATCGCGCTCGAGCTCGCCGGGCGTGAGAAGGGCGACTACGCGTTCCTGTCGCCTATCGATCACACCAACCGCAGCCAGTCGACCAACGACGTCTACCCGACCGCTGTCAAGATCGGTCTGTCGCTGACGCTCCGGTCATTGCTCGAAGAGCTCGATCTGCTGCGCATCTCGTTCCTGCACAAGTCGCATGAGTTCCACGACGTGCTCAAGGTCGGACGCACCCAGCTGCAGGACGCTGTGCCGATGACTCTGGGCCAGGAGTTCCACGGCTTCGCCTCGACCCTCGGCTACGACCACACGCGCCTCACCGAGAACGCGTCACTGATGTTCGAGATCAACATGGGCGCCACGGCCATCGGCACGGGCATCACGACCCACTCCGACTACGCGCCCGCCGTGCTGAAGCACCTGCGCGAGATCACCGAGCTCGACCTGGTCACCTCCGCCGACCTCGTCGAGGCGACGAGCGACACCGGTTCGTTCATGTCCTTCTCCTCGACGCTGAAGCGCAATGCGATGAAGCTGTCGAAGATCTGCAACGACCTGCGACTGCTGTCGTCCGGTCCGCAGGCAGGCTTCGGCGAGATCAACCTGCCCGCCATGCAGGCTGGTTCCAGCATCATGCCCGGCAAGGTGAACCCGGTGATCCCGGAGGTCGTGAACCAGGTGGCGTTCGCGGTCGCGGGTGCGGACATGACGGTGACGATGGCAGCCGAGGCGGGGCAGCTTCAGCTCAACGCCTTCGAGCCCGTGATCGCTCACTCGATCTTCCAGTCGATCACCTGGATGCGCCAGGCGATGTGGACGCTGCGCGTCAACTGCGTCGACGGCATCACTGCGAACCGCGATCGTCTCGGCGCCATGGTCGGCGCCTCGGTCGGCGTCATCACCGCTCTCACGCCGTTCATCGGATACGCTGCCGCGGCTGCTCTGGCCAAGACCGCCCTCCTGACCAACCGGAATGTGGCCGACCTGGTCGTCGAGGCCGGCTTGATGTCGCGTGAAGAGGTCATCAAGCAGCTGTCGCCCGCGCGTCTGTCCGGACTCGAGGCGATCACCGCTGCGATTCCGGTGATCTCGTCCGAGGACCTCATCGAGATCTGATCTGCGAGAAGGGGCCCCGGCGCATGCGCCGGGGCCCCTTCTCATATCCGCGTCCGGCTCAGTCCAGCACGCGGCAGTGGGTGGTGAGCTCGCCGATCCCGTCGATGCCGACTGTCACGGTCGAACGATCGCGGAGGAAGATCTGCGGGTCACGGGAGTAGCCGGCTCCTCCGGGGCTGCCGGTGGAGATCAGCGTGCCGGGCAGCAGCGTGAGCGACTGCGAGAGGTGTGCGATGAGCTTCGCGACCGATCGGACCATCTGGTCGGTGCTCGCGTCCTGCACGGTCTGGCCGTCCACGACGGCCCAGATGTGCAGGTCCTGAGGGTCGGCGATCTCGTCGGCCGTGACGGCGAACGGACCGGTCGGGGTGAAGCCGTCGAAGGACTTGCACCGTGACCACTGCGCCTCAGAGAACTGCACGTTGCGTGCGGTGATGTCGTTGACGACGGTGTAGCCCCAGACGTACGACAGGGCGTCGGCCTCTGCGACGTCTTTCGCAGGCGTGCCGATCAGCACGCCGAGCTCCGCCTCGTAGTCCACGGCCTCGCTCAGTGCTCGCGGCCACGACGTCGTCTGCTGATGGCCCGTGAGCGAATTGGGCCACAGGGTGAAGACGGTTGGAGCCGCGTCGGTCTTCAGGCCGAGCTCGCTCGAGTGTGCGGCGTAGTTCAGGCCGACCGCGAGCACCGCGGGGGGAGCGATGACCGCTGACACGAATGACCAGCCCTCGAGCGGATGCCGGGTGGCGGTGCCGCTCTCGACAGCGGCGCGAAGCGCGGAGAGCATCTGCTCACCGCCCTCGATCAGCTGCTGAAGCGTCGCAGGGGGGTCGGGAAGGAGATCGGAGACGAGGATGGCATCGGCACCCTCCACCACTGCGAGATGCGCAGCAGGGGAGTCGGCACGACGCAGATGAGCGAACCGCATGCTCCTACGCTATCCGCTGCCCGGCTCGATTGCCTGGAGGAAGTCACCAGACCCGGGGGAAGTTGGTTGTTCGCCATATGCTTTGGCTATGAGTTCCGGAGGACCGTCCCAGCCATCGCCGTACACGCCGCCGCCAGCACAGCAGCAGCCCCCGGCGTATCCTCAGCAACCCCAGGCCTATCCTCAGCAACCCCAGGCCTATCCTCAGCAGCCGCAGGCCGGTCCGCCGCAGTACTCCGCTCAGCAATACGCGCAGTCGAGCTATGCGCCGACGCAGTTCTCGCAGCGTGCGGACTACGCGTCGGTGCTCGCGCAGCCGACCCCGTATTCCCCTCCGGCCCCTGCCGCCCCTTCGCCTGCCCCCGGTCTTCCTGCACTGCCCGCGGCGCGCCGAGGCGGACGAGTCGCCCTGTTCTCGCTGTTCGGCTTCCTCGGTCTGCTGTTGCTCGGCCTGATCGCCTACTTCGGGCTGTTCCTCGGCCCGCTCGCATCGATCATCGGGCTCGTGCTCGCGCTCGTGCCGCTCGCGATCGTCTTCTTCGTCGTGCGCATGATCGACCGGTGGGAGCCCGAGCCCAAGTCGCTCGTGTTCTTCGCGATCGCCTGGGGTGCCATCGCCGCCGTGGGACTCACCCTTCTCGTCGACCTGGGGCTGACCGCCGTACTGGGGCTCAGGGGTGAGGTCGCGGGCGCTGTGATCCAGGCTCCCATCGTCGAGGAGTTCTGGAAGGGCTTCGGAGTCTTCCTGATCTTCCTCATCGCGCGTCGGTCCTTCGACGGACCGGTCGACGGAGTCGTCTACGGCGCGCTGGTGGGTGCCGGCTTCGCGTTCACCGAGAACATCCAGTACTTCGCGATCAGCCTCATCGAGGGCGGGGGAGAGCAGCTGACGGTGACGTTCATCCTGCGTGCGATCATGTCGCCGTTCGCGCACGCCATGTTCACATCGCTCACCGGCCTCGCAATCGGCCTTGCCGCTCGACGTCACGCCTCCACAGGTGCAGCGCTCGGCTTCGGCCTTCTCGGGATGCTGGGCGCGATGGTGCTGCACGGCCTGTGGAACGGCTCGTCCTTCGCGAACTTCTTCCTCCTTTACTTCGTCCTCCAGGTGCCCCTGTTCGTCGGGTTCATCTTCGGCATCATCGCCTTGCGGCGAGAGGAATCGCGCTTGACGAAGGCTCGTCTGGGCGATTACGCGGCTGCAGGATGGTTCACCCCTGAAGAGGTCACGATGCTGGCGACCCCGGCGGGGCGCAAGACCGGCCTCGCCTGGGCCTCGCAGTTGCGCGGTGATCGACGTCCGCTGATGCGCGAGTTCATCAAGGACGCGACGATGCTGGCTTCCGTCCGTCAGCGGGCGATCACGGGCCGCGACCCGATGGCCCCGGCAGACGAACAGGCCCTGCTCGCACGCACGCGCGCCACGCGGGCCGCTCTGCTGGCGTACTGAAGGAGGCTCCGTCATGGCCGTCTTCATCCTCGTTCACGGAGCGGGAGACACAGGATGGTCATGGCATCGCGTCGCAGCCGCACTGAGGGATCGTGGACACGAGGTGATCGCGCCCGATCTGCCGGGTGATGACGAGTCGCTCACTCTCATCGACTATGCGGGACCTCGCTCTCGAGCGCCTGGGCGTCGTCGCTGACGAGATCCTGGCCGGCCATTGCGTCGCGCTCAGCCAGCCGGACGAGCTCGCATCGTTGCTCGTCGAGTTCGCGGCCGAGGCGCATCGCGTCTGATGTTGACGCGAGAGACGAATGCCCCGCAGCAAGACTCAGCGCCCGGTGCTGCGGCGATGCCTGCATGTCTACCCGGGCGCTGAGTTGATCTGTAAACAGGGTGCACCCGGTGCGGGCGGGTGTCAAGGGCTTGGAGGGTTCGAGTCGGCACACATCGCCGTTTCGCCCTCAGCGGAGCGATCGCGTTGACCGGCGACCCACGGCTCAGGTTTGATGGAGAGCATGACTGATCGCACAAAGCCTGAGTTCGACGCACCCACCGGGCCCGCCCCCGCGGAGCTCGTCATCCGAGACCTCATCGAGGGAGACGGCGCCGAGGCCAAGCCCGGCGACACCGTGACCGTGCACTATGCCGGTGTCGAGTTCGATTCGGGCGAGGAGTTCGACTCGTCGTGGGGTCGCGGAGAGACCATCCAGTTCCCGCTTCGCGGCCTGATCCAGGGCTGGCAGGACGGCATCCCCGGTATGAAGGAGGGCGGACGGCGTGAGCTCGTCATTCCGCCGCACCTGGCATACGGCCCCGTCGGCGGAGGCCACTTCCTCTCGGGAAAGACCCTCATCTTCATCATCGATCTCGTCGCCGTAGGCTGACCCGATCAAAGCCGGAAGGCGCCGAGACCCTCGTGGGTCCGGCGCCTTCTCCGTTGCAGGAGGTGAATCTGCGTGTTCGGGGAATACATGCATGTGCATGTAAGTTGTAACGCGTGACGCCGTGAACACGGCCCCTCATCCGTTGCCGCGTACTGCGGCTGATGTCTCCCGAGGAGAAACCATGACCAGCATCGACATTCCCGGTTACCGTCCCGGCACCTGGGTGCTCGACCCGTCGCACAGCGAGGTCACCTTCAGCGTGCGCCACATGATGATCTCGAAGGTGCGGGGCACCTTCGGCGTCAAGAGCGCGACCCTGATCGCCCCCGAGAACCCCCTCGAGGCCCGCGTCGAGGCGAGCGTCGACGTCACGTCGATCGACACGAAGGACGAGGGGCGCGACACGCACCTGCGTTCCGGCGACTTCTTCGACACCGAGAACTTCCCGACGATGGAGTTCGTGTCGACCGGTGCGCGCGCCGAGGGCGGCGAGCTCTTCGTCGACGGCGACCTCACCATCCGCGGCATCACCAAGCCCGTCAGCTTCGAGCTCGACTTCGGCGGTTTCGGCTCCGACCCGTGGGGCAACTACAAGGCCGGCGCTTCGGCCAAGACGGTCATCAACCGCGAGGACTTCGGCCTGACGTGGAACGCAGCACTCGAGACCGGCGGAGTGCTGGTCGGCAAGGACGTCACGATCAGCCTCGACCTGCAGGGCGCTCTGCAGCAGGACTGATCGCCTGATCTCGAGAACCCCGGGCCCATCAGGGCTCGGGGTTCTCTGCGTCGTACGCACGGAACCCCGGGCTGCGCCGTGCGAGCAGCGCGACCAGAGCGATCACGAGCAATCCGCCGAGCAGCGGGGGGAACCAGAGAGTTGTTAGGGTCGCGAGCGTGCCGGCGTAGAGGGCGCCGATGCGAGGGCCACCGGCGACGACGATGATGAAGAGGCCCTGCAGGCGGCCGCGCATCGCGTCTGGCACCGCCGCCTGCATCATGGTGTTGCGGTAGATCGAGCTCACGTTGTCGGATGCGCCCGAGAGGGCGAGTGCCACGCACGCCGCGACGATCAGCCCAACATTCGGAGCCTGTTCGGTCGCCCCGCCGGAGAGGGCCCCGGCCACCAGGACCGCGCCGAACAAAAGGATCGATGCGCCGTAGGCCTCGACCGCCCGCTCGATGCCGCGCCCGTGCCAGCGATACTGCACGACCCGTCCGGAGAAGAGGCTCGAAGCGAACGTGCCCGCTGCGACGGCTGCGGTGAGGATGCCGGTCGTCACCGCTCCTCCGCCGAGGAGGACCGTCCCGAGAGCCGGGAACAGCACGAGCGGCTGCCCGAAAGTCATGGCGATGATGTCGACGACGTATTGCATCCGGATGTTGCTCGCTCGGCGCAGGAATCGCCACCCGTCCACGAGCGACGCGAAGCCCGGCCTCACGGTCTCGCCCTCGGGGCGAAGCGGAGGCAGGCTCCACAGTCCGAGGAACATCGACAGCATCAGGATCACATCGAGGGTGTACGTCCATCCGTACCCGGTGAGTGCGACGAGGATTCCCGCGATGGCGGGTCCGGCCATCACCGTGAGTCCGAATGCCACTCCGTTGAGGGCGGAAGCGGCGGCGAGCTTGTCGCGGGGGATGAGCCGCGGCACGATCGCCGTGCGGGTGGCCATGCCGACCGAATTCGCCGCGGAGTTGACGATGCTCAGCACATAGAGCCACCAGATGGCCTCCGCGCCGCTCCAGGTGAGTGCCGCGAGCAGCGCGGTGGAGGCGAAGGTCACCGTGGCGGCGATCAACGCCACCCTGCGACGGTCGAAGGCGTCGGCGAGCATCCCGCCGTACAGCCCGGCGAGGACCATCGGCACGAGCCCGGCCACGGCGATCATCGAGACTGCGAAGGTGCTCCCGGTGAGCGCGAACACGTGCAGCATCACCGTGACGATCGTCAGTTGCCCGCCGATCCCTGCGAGGACCGAGCCGATCCACATCCGCGCGAACGCCGGGCTGGCCTTGAGGGGGCTGAGGTCGATCAGATGGCTGCGTGCGTCGCTCACGCCGGGTGTCCGTCATGCATGATTCGAGAGTATCCGAGGCGCCATCGCGCGAGCGCAGTCGCGGTCCTCCAGCGGCATCGAGTCCTGGTAGACTCTTCAGGTTGCCGTTTGATCGGCCGCGGATAAAGAGAGCTCACGCATCAGGCGTCGGGCACCGCGCAACAAGCAGAGAGGGGATCGAATCTATGGCACTGGAAGCAGACGTCAAGAAGGCGATCATCGAAGAGTACGCGACGCACCCCGGTGACACCGGATCCCCCGAGGTGCAGGCCGCGATGCTGACGCAGCGCATCAAGGACCTCACTGAGCACCTGAAGGAGCACAAGCACGACCACCACTCGCGTCGTGGCCTGTTCCTGCTCGTGGGTCAGCGCCGTCGTCTGCTCGGCTACCTCCAGAGCGTCGACATCGAGCGTTACCGCTCGCTGATCGCTCGCCTGGGTCTCCGCCGATAACGCAGAGCGCTCCAGCGTACAATCGCGCAGAACATTCTTGAGAAGGCCGCCCCAGGTGTGGGGCGGCCTTCGTCATGTTCCAGGGGTTGACCTCGCGCCAGCTTTCCCGTAGGAAAGTAAGAAGCTTTCCAAATGGAAAGCGCGAGGGGGCATCATGGAGCAGAAACCTGTCGACGGCTACGAGGTGCTCGCGCCTCCCAGTGCCGACATCGCTCAGAGATATCTCGATGAGGCGGCAGCGGTCGCCACGCGTCGCGAACGCAAGGTGGACCGTCGAGCACTGGCATGGCTGCAGATCGTCAATGCCGTGGCGACAGCGGCGTATCTGGCGGTGTTGGCGTTCGCCCTCCGGGCCGACAGCGTGCTCGCGTCACAGACCATCGTCTTCAGCTTCCTCCTGTGGGTTCAGCTCGCGAGTGGCATGGCGCAGCGCAGCGGCATGCAGCGCCGCCCCTCGTGGTCGAAGTGGCCGGCGCTGCTCGCGGGCGGTCTGCTCGTCGCCACGGCGCTCGTCGTCTTCGGCTTCGCCGTCTGGGCGCCGGGCTTCCCAGCCATCGGGGTGCTGATCCCACCCGCACTCGTCCTGGTGGGCTTGGGCGGCTACGGAGCCGTGCAGCTCGCTCGTGCGTCCGGCGACGTCCGTCCGCCGCGCTCGCACCCACAGCCACTTTCGCGCGTCATTCGTTGGGGGACGATCCTCGTCGGCGTCGCGCTCGGGGTGCTCATGACGCTCGCGTCGGCGCCGGACGGAGTGCTCGCGAGTGTTCTGGTCATGCTCGTCCTGCTGATGCTGTTCATCTGGATGTTCGCGTTCAGCAGCGATCTCGGGCTTCCTGCGATCGGCGCATCCTGGCGATGGCCGCACCTGGCGATCTTCGCGGTCGCGGTGTCGGCGCTCTCCGGAGCCGTGCTGCTTCCCGTTCCCCTCGACGCGGGAGCGCTGGCGGGGGCCGCCGTGATCATCCTGTTCGTCGCCGTCTCCTTCGTCCCCGGGCGGGCTCTCCGTGACTGAGTCGCCGCCGGCGCCGCATCCCCGTACCCGGCTCGACGACAACTTCGCGTCACCGATCCGCTTCTCGCTGATGGCCTCGCTCGGGGAGGGCATCGAATTGGACTTCGCGACACTCCGCGAGATCCTCCAGTGCGGAGACTCTCCGCTGAGCAAGGCCATCACGCACCTGCAGGCGGCGGGTTATGTCGTCGCCCGCAAGGGCAGTCTCGGCAGTCGTCCGCGCACCTGGGTGTATTCGACCGCGACGGGGCGAGCGGCCTTCGCCGGCCACCTCCAGGCGCTGCGCGAGATCGTCGCGCTCGGAGGCGGCCCGGCGCTGTAGTCGGTGGTCAGGCCTTCGTGGCGACCAGGTCCGGGTGGTGGATCGCAGCGACGTCGGGGTGGGCGCGCAGCCGTGACTTCATGGCGTTCTCCCCGTACGTCGCGTGGATCGGATTGCTCGGGTCCTCGGTGATGCCGGTCGCCTCTGCAGCGAGATCGGCTGGAAGGTCGAGGAGCGGCAGCTGCTGGTCGAGCGCCGGATTGAAGAAGAACGGGATCGAGATGCGCTCCTCCGGTGCCCTGGGGGAGATCACGCGGTGGTTGGTCGCCTTGAGATAGCCACCGGTCGCGTACTCCAGCAGTTCCCCGATGTTGACGACGAACGCGCCGGGAACGGGCGGAGCCGACACCCACTCGCCGTTCCGCTCCACCTGCAGTCCACCCTTGCCCGGCTCGACCCAGAGCAGCGTGAGCACGCCGGAGTCCTTGTGGGCGCCGACGCCCTGCTGGGGCTCCGGCTCATGAGTGCCCGGGTAGCGGACGATCTTGATGAGCGTCGAGGGGTCACGGAAGGGCTCGTCGAAGTACGACTCCTCCGCTCCGAGCGTCACAGCCCAGGCGCGCAGCAGCTTGTGCGCGATCTCGGTCAGAGTGTCGTGCCATTCGGTGACGACCGTCTTGAGCTCGGGCTGGGCCTCGGGCCAGAGGTTCGGGCCGGTGAGGCGGTTGAAAGCGGGTCCGCCCTCGACGGGTTCGCGCTCGGGGCCGATGTCGATCTGCTCGCGCCAGTCGATCTTGCCCTGCGTGCGTTCGCCGCCGACACGGGTGTATCCGCGAAAGTGGGGGCTGTTGACGTTCTCGATCGCGAGCTTGTCCTGTTCGGGCAGCGCGAAGAAGTCGAGCGCGGCCCGGTGCAGGCGAGCTTCGAGCTCGGGGGAGACCCCCGTGCCCGTCAGGTAGAAGAAGCCCACATCGTGTGTCGCTGCACGCAGTTCGTCCCGGAACCGTGCCGCGGCCTCGGGGCCGGCATCGAGCTGGGACAGGTCGAGGATGGGAAGCGAGAGATCAGCCATGCATCGAGCGTAAATCGGTCGCGAGGTGCGCGGTCGAGTGTTGCGTCGCATTACTCCCGCCGGTTCGAGCACGTGAATGAGGCGACCACGATCTGGTGATAACCTCTCTGAGGTAAGGGATGCCTTACCTCAGTCTTTTCTCAGAGAGTCTCCATTCCGTGCTCGCAACGTTCCTGATCGGTCTTCGCGAAGGCCTCGAGGCCGCTCTCGTCGTCGGCATCCTCGTCGCCTACCTCCGCCGTCTCGGGCGCAGCGACGCTCTGCCGAGGCTCTGGGCCGGTGTGGGGCTGGCGATCGCCCTCGCTCTGGGCATCGGCGCGGTCCTCACCTTCGGTGCCTACTCGCTCACGTTCGAGGCGCAGGAGCTCATCGGCGGCCTTCTCTCGCTGCTCGCGGTGGGCATGGTCACCTGGATGATCTTCTGGATGCAGAAGGCCGGGCGCACCATGAAGGCGACCCTCGAAGGCGGACTCGATCGTGCTCTCACGAACGGAGGCCTGTGGGCGCTGATCGCGATCGGCTTCGTCTCCGTGGCCAGGGAGGGGATCGAGACGACCCTGCTCCTGTGGTCGATGGTCCAGTCCTTCGGAGACGCCCCCTCCGCCCTGCTCGGGGCGATGCTCGGTCTCGTCGCCGCCGTCGTGATCGGATGGCTGCTCGCCCGCGGTGCCGTCCGACTCGACCTCCGCCGGTTCTTCACCTGGACGAGTGGCTTCCTCGTGATCGTCGCGGCAGGCGTCCTGGCATACGCGATCATGGACCTGCAGGAGGCAGGTGCCCTACCCGGCCCCTTCACCTCGGCGGCTCCCATCGACGCCGTCACCGGCGCCGTGGCGCTCGGCTGGGCGGCGTTCCCGTTCGGATGGGCGTTCGACGTGACGAACGTGATCGCCCCGGACGGAGCATGGGCCACCATCCTGCAGGCGACCGTCGGCTTCATGCCGCGGATGACGTGGCTTCAGGTGACGGCCTGGGCCGCCTACCTCGTCGTCGTCGGATTCTTCTTCGTCCGCGGGCTGCGTTCCCGTCGGCCGACCACGCCTCGCTCGTCCACGTCCGCAGACCGCGACGTCTCGACTCCCACTCTCACCCAGCAAGGAGCAGCATGACCACCTCTCGCCGAATCCTCGGTGCTGTCGCCGCAGCCGGCGCGGCAGCACTCGTTCTCAGCGGCTGCGTCGCCAAGAGCGATGTCGCAGCAGGCGCCGCGTTCGACGTCTCGTCGACCGACTCCGAGTGCGCGGTCTCTGCGACGACTGCCGAGAGCGGCACCCTCACGTTCGACGTGACGAACGACAGCGGCCAGACCTCGGAGTTCTACCTGCTCGCCGACGACGGACTGCGCATCGTGGGCGAGGTCGAGAACATCGCGCCATCCGCCTCCCGCACACTCACCGTGGTGGCGCAGCCGGGCAAGTACTTCACCCTGTGCAAGCCGGGGATGATCGGCGAGGGCGTCGGCAAGTCGGAGTTCACGGTGACCGGAGACCGCGTCGCGGTCGAGGGTGAGGATGCCGACCAGAAGCAGCAGGCCGTCGACCTCTACGCGGCGTTCGTGAAGGACCAGGTCGGACAGCTCGTGCCGTCCGTCGACGAGTTCGTCGCCGCCTACGAGTCGGGCGACGACGAGACCGCTCGCGCGCTCTTCCCGCAGACTCGGGCCTTCTACGAGCGCATCGAGCCCGTCGCCGAGGCTCTCGGCACCCTCGATCCTCGCATCGACTACCGAGAGGTCGACGCTGTGGCCGAGGGTCTCGACTGGACCGGCTTCCACCGCATCGAGAAGGACCTCTGGGTGCCGGCGCAGGACGCCCTCAACGCCGACGGCGAGACACCGGCCTGGCAGGACTGGGCGCCCTCGACGACCGAGGAGCGCGCCGGTTACGGTGACCAGCTGCTCGCAGACGTTCAGGAGCTCTACGACTACGTGCACTCCGACGACTTCACGACCGCTCTGGACGACCAGGGGATCGGCGGGATCTCGAACGGTGCGATCGCGCTGCTCGACGAGGTCGCGACCGGCAAGATCTCCGGAGAAGAGGACTGGTGGTCGGGAACCGACCTCTACGACTTCGCGGCCAACGTCGAGGGCTCCAAGATGGCCTTCTCCCTCGTGCAGGACTTCGCCACCGCGCAGGGCGATGACGGCGCCGCGCTCGTCACCGAGATCCAGGACGGATACGCGGCTCTCGACGAGTCGCTGGCAGCCCACGGTTCGCTCGAGGCGGGCTTCGTCGGTTACGCGGAGCTGACCGACGCCGACAAGCGCGAGTTCACCGACCTCATCAACGCTCTCGCCGAGCCGCTGTCGCAGCTCACCGGCACAGTCCTCGACTGATTCGAAGGGGACGATCCCGCCCGTGAACGAACGCTCGAACGATGCTGCGACTGTCGACTCCGCGCCGGAGTCGGCAGCCACGGCATCCCCATCAGCAGGCCTCAGCCGACGCGGGCTCCTCGGCCTCGCGATCGGCGGGGGAGTCGCCTCCCTCGCGGTGGGGGTGGGCGGCGGACTGGCCGGCGGCGTGGCCCTCGGCCGCGCCAGAGCCGAGGCGGATGCGCAGATCGCCTACGAGTTCTTCGGCGCGCACCAGGCGGGGATCACGACTCCGGTGCAGGAGCATCTGCACTTCGCGTCGTTCGACATGATGCCGCGGACCGATCGTGACGACCTGATCACGTTGCTGCAGGACTGGACGTATGCGGCGTCGCGAATGACCAAGGGTCTCGAGGTGAGCGCCACGGGCGCGGTCGGAGGCGACGCCGAGGTGCCGCCCGATGACACCGGTGAAGCTCTCGGCCTCCCTGCCGCCGGTCTCACGATCACATTCGGATTCGGGCCCAGCCTGTTCGAGAACGAGGACGGCGACCGCTTCGGAATCGCCGCACGCCGCCCGCAGAAGCTCGAGAGGCTGCCCGCTTTCCTGGGCGACGACCTCGACCCGCAGGCCTCGCACGGCGATCTCTGCATCCAGGCCTGCGCAGATGACCCGCAGGTCGCGGTGCACGCAATCCGCAACCTCAGTCGCATCGCCTTCGGTCGTGCTCGGCTGCGCTGGTCGCAGCTCGGTTTCGGCAAGACCTCCCGCACCACCTCCGCCCAGGCGACCCCGCGCAACCTGTTCGGATTCAAGGACGGCACGGCCAACATCCTCGCCGATGACGCCGCCGCGCTCGACGCGAACGTGTGGGTCGGCGAATCGGATGAGCCCGCATGGATGACGGGAGGCTCGTATCTCGTCGCGCGGAAGATCGCGATGCTGATCGAGACCTGGGATCGGGTGCGGCTCTCGGAGCAGAACACGATCGTGGGTCGTGACAAGGGGGAGGGGGCGCCGCTGTCGGGCGGCGACGAGTTCACCGCACCGGACTTCGGCTCGTCTGCGATAGACCGGAACGCGCACGTGCGGCTCGCGCATCCGGATCAGAACGACGGCATCCGCATCCTTCGCCGCGGGTTCAACTACGTCAACGGCAACAATGATCTCGGCCGCCTCGACGCGGGACTCTTCTTCCTGTCGTACCAGCGCGATCCGTCGCAGTTCATCTCTCTGCAGCGACGGCTGTCGACCGACCGCATGAACGAGTACATCAGGCACGTCGGCTCGGGCATCTGGGCGATCCCGGCCGGGGCGAAGCCCGGATCGTACGTCGGCGCCGGGCTCTTCGCCTGACGGACGCGGAACGCGGTCAGGCGCTGAGCGTCTCAGCCACGAACGCCGACATGGCGTCTGCGCCGAAGTGGTCGTCAGCGGTGATGGTCACGACGGCATCGCCGGAGAAGATCAGCAGCTGCCCGTAGGCGCCGTGCAGGCGCCAGGCCGCGCCCGGGCCGTCCCATCCCGACAGCGCGTAGCGCTCGTAGCCGGGGTTCTGGCCCGCCGTCACCCAATCGGCGTGCATCGCGTCGATGACGGCGGCGGAGACGAGACGCCGCCCCTCCCATTCGCCGCGATCTCGGATCAGTCGGCCCAGGCGTGCCGTCTCCTCGGTGCGCAGGGCGATGCCGCTGCCGCCGACGATTCGGCCGCGCGGGCACCGCTCCCACTCGAGGTCGTCGATGCCGAGAGGCGCGAGCAGCCGCGGTCGCAGGTAGTCGACGATGTCGCCGACTCGTGTCGCGAGCACGGCCATGGCCGTGTAGGTGCTCGCGTTCGAGTACTGGAAGACGTGACCACGCGACGGGCGCGAGAGGAACTCGCGCGCGAGGTCGGGCCAGTCGGTCATCATGGTCTCCGACCAGGGGAGGTCGATTCCGCTCGACATCGAGAGCAGGCGTCGGAGGGTGATCCGATCGACGCCGTCTCCGAGCGGGAGATCCGGGACGTACTCGGCGATCGGAGCGTCGAGCGACACGAGACCCTCGTCGGCGGCGATTCCGGCCGCGAGGACGCATACGCCCTTCGCCACCGAGTGGATCTCCTCGCGGACGTCAGCGGTCCACCGGTGCTCTGCGACGTCGGCTCCCACCAGAACGTGAAGCCCGTGGGCTCCGAATCCCGAGGCATCCGCGTGGTCGGCCAGGCGGTCGCGGATCGTCTCGGCTCTGGTCACTCCTTCAGGCTAGCCGCTGCCCCCTGGCGCGGCCGACGAGACCCGGTCGGGTCGCTGCGGTGGCCTTCGCGTCGAGCGAGCTCAGGATCGCGGAAGAGCCACTGCGGGCGGGGCTCGACCAGAGGACGGAAGAGCCAGCGCACCGGCTTCGTCGCGAGAGCGAGGGCAAGGACCACAGACAACAGGGTCACGAGCGGCAGCCACAGCCACGTCGGATCGAGATCGCGCAGCACGCCGGACTCGCGGAACGGGTAGAGCACGAACGAGTGCAGCAGGAACACGTACATCGTGTACTGGCCGAATCTCGTCCACCAGTATGTGCGTCGGGGGATCAGAGCGAAGAACGCGGCGCTCAGGAGCACCGCCAGCAGCATCAGCGCGATGCGCACGCCGCCGGCCCACCACTGCTCTCCGCCGAGGTCCGCGTACGCATCCTCGTAGAACAGCCAGTGGCGCAGGTCGATCTCTTTCCAGAGGTCTATCCAATGCCAGGCGGCGAAGCCGGCCGCGCCGAGCAGGGCGACACTGGCGACGCGGGTCCACCAGGGACGCGCCTCGAGCAGACGGAGGCGTGCGACCACTTCGCGCTCGCGCAGCCACCATCCGAAAGCGAAGAAGGGCAGCAGGCCGAGTGTGCGCGACAGCGAGAACGTGCTGTCGACGTTGGGGAGGTAGCCGACGCCGACTGAGATGATCACCGTCCACAGCAGCGGCCAGCGCAGCAGCGCGAGGTAAGGGAGTACGAGGCGGAAGATGCCGAGTGCGAGCAGGAACCACAGCGTCCACGAGGGCTTTGTGAGGTTCGGGTCGGCCTGACCCTCGACCAGCCACTTCGTCAGAGTCCACAGGAGTTCGAAGATGACATAGGGGAGCAGGATGTCGGTGATCACGCGCGCCATCTGGACTCGCGTCGGCGACCCGGACTTCGAGAAGTAGCCGGAGATGATCGCGAACGCGGGCATGTGGAAGGCGTAGAGCGCGAGATACGCCGCCAGCGCGATGTCCGAATCGTACGTGAGACGCTGGATGGCGTGACCGAGGACGACCAGGACGATGCAGGCGTATCGGGCGTTGTCCCAGAACGGGACGCGCTTGCGAGGCTTCTGGACGGATCCGGTGGCGGGGTTCGTCGTGGCGGCTCCGTCGCTGTGCATCCTCTGAGGCTACTCGGGGAATAAAGTTGTCCGCATCGCGTTGACTCAGATACATTCAAATGAATAGAACCGGATGCAGGGCACCCGATTCGGAGAAGACGGAGCAATCATGAGCGAGCAGGCAGGCGTCCCGGTGCAGTTCGGCATCATGTCGGTCAGCGACATCACGCGCGACCCGACCACCGGCGAGACGCCGAGTGAGCAGGAGCGGATCAAGGCGACCCTGGCGATCGCCAAGCACAGCGAAGAGGTCGGTCTCGACGTCTTCGCGATCGGCGAGCACCACAACCCGCCCTTCTGGTCGTCGAGTCCCACGACCTTCCTCGCCGCACTCGCGGCGCAGACGGAGCGTCTGATCGTCTCGACGTCGACCACGCTCATCACGACCAACGACCCTGTGCGCATCGCCGAGGAGTACGCGATGCTGCAGCACGTCTCCGACGGCCGCATGGATCTCATGCTCGGCCGCGGCAACACCGGACCGGTCTACCCCTGGTTCGGCCAGGACATCAGGCAGGGTCTCCCGCTCGCGATCGAGAACTACGCCCTGCTGCACAAGCTGTGGCGTGAGGACGTCGTGAACTGGGAGGGCAAGTTCCGCACCCCGCTGCAGGGCTTCACCTCGACGCCGCGCCCCCTCGACGGAGTCGCACCGTTCGTGTGGCACGGATCGATCCGCACACCCGAGATCGCGGAGCAGGCCGCGTATTACGGAGATGGCTTCTTCGCGAACAACATCTTCTGGCCCAAGGAGCACTACCAGCGTCTGATCGAGCTGTACCGTCAGCGCTACGCGCACTACGGCCACGGCACGCCTGAGCAGGCGATCGTCGGCCTCGGCGGCCAGGTCTTCATGGCGGCGAAGTCGCAGGACGCGGTGAACCAGTTCCGCCCGTACTTCGACAACGCCCCCGTGTACGGTCACGGACCGAGCATGGAGGACTTCACCGAGATGACTCCGCTGACGGTGGGTTCGCCTCAGCAGGTCATCGACCGCTATGCCGCGATGCGCGAGCACTACGGCGACTACCAGCGCCAGCTGTTCCTCATCGACCACGCGGGCCTTCCGCTGAAGACGGTGCTCGAGCAGCTCGACATCCTCGGCTCCGAGGTCGTGCCCGTGCTCCGCAAGGAGATGGCGAAGGACCGCCCGGCCGGCGTGCCGGATGCTCCCACGCACGCGGCACGGGTGAAGGCGGAGTTCGGCGACGGTCCGACGCGTCAGGCACGGCCCGGCGCCAACCGCGGCGACAACCTGACGGGTGACTCGCCCTATCAGGACTCTCCCGCTCCTGCGGGGGCAGCGTTCGGACTCAGCCGGAAGGGGGCCTGAGATGAGCACTCGTCGCATCGCAGTCGTATCCGCCGGGCTCTCGAATCCGTCCTCCACGCGGATGCTCGCGGATCGTCTGGCGGCGGAGACCGTGAAGTCCCTCGCCGGTCACGACATCCAGGCGAGCGTCGACGTGATCGAGCTGCGGGATTACGCGCACGACATCACGAACAACCTCCTCACCGGATTCGCGCCGCCCGCACTCGAGACCGCGATCAACACCGTGGTCTCGGCGGACGCGCTCATCGCCGTCACGCCGATCTTCTCGACGAGCTACAACGGTCTGTTCAAGTCGTTCATCGACGTGCTCGACCCTGATGCGCTCACGGGCAAGCCGGTGCTGATCGGAGCGAACGCCGGCACGGCTCGGCACTCGCTCGCGATCGACTACGCGATCCGACCGCTCTTCGCATACCTGCATGCCGACGCGGTCTCGACCGGCGTCTTCGCTGCATCCAGCGACTGGGGCGGGACTGGTGACGAGGTCGCTCCTCTCGCGAAGCGCGTCGAGAAGGGCGCGCGCGAGCTGGCCGAGGCGATCGCGAAGCGCGAGGTGGCTGCGACGGCCGATCCCTACGACCCTGCGACGTATCTCGGAGAGGGCCGATCCTTCGGTCACATGCTCGGCGGTCTCGCCGGAGAGTGATCCATCCCCGGCTCGACCGGGAAACGCGCACAGGGCCATGAGGCCGTAGACGATGTCCGTAGGGCGTCGTACGGTGACCTCATGGCCCTTCGCTCTGTGCTCGAATCCGCGCGGAATGCCCTGCGCGGCGATCTCATCCTTCCCGGCGACGCCTCCTTCGAAGCCGCGCGCCGTCCCTGGAATCTGGCGATCGAACAGCATCCGGCGGGTGTTGCCGTGCCGGTCGATGTCGACGATCTGCGAACGCTTCTCCAAGCCGCCCGCGACGCGGGAGCGACGCTCTCGGTGCAGCCCACCGGTCACGGGGCCGACGGAGATCTGGCCGACGCCGTCGTCGTCCGCATGGCCGCCTTCGACGAGCTGTCGGTCGACCTGGGTTCCGGCGTGGTCCGGGTCGGCAGCGGCGTCCGTTGGGGGGCGGTGGTCGAGGCGCTCGAAGGCACCGGCTGGGCGGCTCCGGCCGGTACGAGCCCCGTCGTCGCCGTCGCGGGGTACACCCTGGGCGGCGGCCATTCCTGGTTCAGCCGCACGGCAGGGCTGGGGTCCGACAACCTCAGGGCCGCGTGGGTGCTGCGCAGCGACGGGACCCACGAGCGTGTCGATGACGACAGCGACCCCGAGCTGATGTGGGCGCTTCGCGGGGCCGGCGGCATCGTCGGAATCGTGACGGCACTCGAGATCGACCTGGTTCCCACCCCGGCGCTGTGGGGCACCGAGCTCACATTCGAGGCCGCAGACGCCGGGTCGGTGATGCGGGCTGTCCGAGACCTGTCCGCAGAGGCCGCGGCGTCACTCAACGTGTTCGTGAGCTCGATGCGCATGCCCGACGCTCCCCAGCTTCCCGAGGAGATCCGAGGACGCAGCTTCCTCACCGTGCAGGCGCTGTCCACCGCCGGAGCCGCCGATGACCTGATCAAGCGCGTTCGGGCAGCCGGCACTGTTCGCCGTGAGGTGTCAGGGGCCACGTCGCCGAAGACCGTCGCCGCGTCGAGCGGGGAGCCCACCGAGCCGACGCCGGGCAAAGGCGTGTCGGCAGCGCTCTCGTCGCTGGACGACGCGACGATCGACGACCTCTTCCGCTTCCGCGGGCTGCCGGAGCAGTGGCCGATCATGGGCATCGACATCCGGATGCTCAGTGGCGCCCTGAATGAACCTCGACGGGCCGGGTTCGCGACGCTTCAGGGGGCCGGCTGGCTCCTCCACGCCCTCGTACCCGTCTTCCCGGGGGTGCCGAGCGAACCCGGTGAGGCGAGCATGGCCGGCTTCCGGGACGTGCTGGCGAGGGCCGCCGCACCGCAGACGGTCCCGACCTTCCTCGGTCCGGGCGAGACTCTCGAGCGGTGCGGTGATCCGGCGTCGATCGATCGCCTCCGCGACGTCAGGGCTGCCGCGGATCCCGAGTCGCTGATCCACGAGGGGCGGCTTCCGCGCTGACCGCGGTCCGTGCTCGCGGACGGATTGACGACCGACAGCGCGAGCGCTCGACAACAGCGCCGGATCGACGTCAGTCCGCGTCGGTGCGTCGGATCCAGCGGTACTCCGTCTCGGGGCGGCCTCGCGCGCCGTAGCGGGCGCTGCGCGAGATGACGCCCGAATCCGTGAGATGCTCCAGATATCGCCGCACGGACACGCGCGACATCCCGAGCCGTGCGGCCGCCTCGCTCGCCGACACCGGGGCGCCCGAGGAACGCAGCTCGGAGGTCACCTTCTGCAGCGTGGCCGCTGAGAGGCCCTTGGGAATCGGGATGGTCCCGGTGGTGCGTCCGAGAAGCGCATCGATCTCGGCCTGGGTCGCCTCGCCGGCCGTCGAACGCGCCTGCTCCCGATACGTTCGATAGGCAGTGAGGCGCTCGTGGAACACCGCGAACGGGAACGGCTTCACGAGGTACTGGTATACCCCGAGGGCGGCCATCTGTCGCACGGTCGCGGCGTCGCGCACACCGGTGATGGCGATCACATCCACCGCCGCCGCACGGGCGCGGAGTCCGCGGAGCACGTCGATGCCCGAGCCGTCGGGCATCGTGATGTCGAGGAGCACGAGGTCGAAGGGCTCGTCCGGTGGCTGTTCGAGCACCGCCGCGAGCGCGGCACGGGCTCCGGTGCACTCGCCGCCGACGACGAAGCCGTCGATCCTCTCGAGATAGGAGCGATGGAGTTCGAGGGTCAGAGCGTCGTCGTCGACGATCAGGGTCCGGATCACGGTGTCCTCCGTCCTCGTGCCGACGGGAGGACGACGGTGAAAGTGGTCGGATGAGAGGTGAGATCCACGGAGCCGCCGGCCCCGACGACGACCGCCTCCACGAGGGCGAGCCCGACGCCCCGTCCTTGCGCTCCCGTCGGCTTCGTCGAGTACCCGTGAGTGAAGACCCGCTCGTGCAGCGCCGAGGGGATGCCGTCACCGCCGTCCGACACCTCGAGGACGATTCCTCCCTCCGTGGACGGCCGCAGCACGACCTCGACCCAGCGCTCGGTGCCCGCCGCTGCGGCATCCATGGCGTTGTCGATCAGGTTTCCGAGCACGGCGACGCTGTCGACGGGCGAGAGGGGCGACGCGGGGGTGTCCGGGTCGATGTGGACCCGCCAGTCGATCCCGCGCTCCCTGGCCTGCGATGCCTTGCCGAGCAGCAGCGCGCCCACGGCAGGATCGCCCGCCTGCCGTGCGGTCACCTGGTCGACGAGCGACTGGCTCTGGCGTGAGGTCTCGGTCAGGATCTCGATCGCCTCGTCGCTGCGTCCGAGCTCGAGAAGCGCGACGGCGGTGTGCATCCGATTCCCGTGCTCATGCGTCTGGGCGCGCAGAGCGTCTCCGAGTGTGCGCAGCGATTCGTACGACGAGACGGCGTCGCGCACCTTTCCCGGTGGCAGATCGCCGGCGATGCCTCGGGTGAATCGACGTGCGATCCAGGCGCCGAGGCCGCCCAGGGCGACCAGCCCGGCCGTAATGCCGATCGAGAGGGGCAGGCGCCGGATCAGGGTCTCGGAGATCGACTCGATCGTCACTCCCGACGACACCCATCCGACCAGTTCGTCGTCGGCGGCGAGCACCGGCACGATGGTCCTCACCGACGGGCCGAGCGTGCCGGTGAAGACCTCGGTGAGCGTCCGTGGCGAATCCGGGATGGTGCCGAGGTAGTCACCGCCTATCTGGTCGAGATCAGGGTGGGTGAGTCGGAGGCCGTCGGGCGTCATGATCGTCACGAAGTCCAGATCGGCGTTCGCGATCACGTCGAGTGCGTAGGGCTCGAGCATCCGGGTCGCTGCGTCCGGCTCCTGGGTCGCGAGTGCATCGATGACGAGGGGTGACGAGGCGAGCGACACCGATGTGGCCGCCGTCACACGCTCCGCTTCCGCGTGTGCACTGCGCTGCGCGTCGACGACGAGGAACACGGCGACCAGTGCGCCGACCACGACGGCGGACGCGAGGAGCACCAGGAAGACCCGGGAAGCGATGCTCCTGGAGTCGCGGGCGGGTCTCATCGCGTCCTTCCGATCGTCGGTGATCGCGGAGCCGGCATATCGGTGATGACCAATACGACCACAAATGGCGCTGCCGTGTGAAGTCCGCGACGGTGAGCTTACCGAAGGCGAGGGCGCCAGAGGGCATGAGACGAAGACGTTCATGATCAAGGAGGAAAACATGGCCATCACGACAGGGTTCTCGCTTCCCGGATTCCACTGGCGGCGCGGCAAGCAGGCGTGGGACAGGCACACATGGCTGTATGTCTCGGTGATCATCGCGGTCGTGCTCGGCGCGGCGGTCGGCCTCATCTGGCCCGAGGTCGGTCAGAGTCTCGAACCGATCGGCAAGGGCTTCGTATCGCTCATCAAGATGATGATCGCGCCGATCATCTTCTGCACGATCGTCGTGGGCGTCGGCTCGATCGCGAAGGCCGCGACCGTGGGCAAGATCGGCGGACTCGCGCTGCTCTACTTCATGGTGATGTCGACCTTCGCGCTGGCGATCGGACTCGTGGTCGGCAACATCATCCACCCGGGTGCGGGCCTCGACATGGCGAACTCCAGCTACGACGCGACCGAGACCGAGGCGAAGACCACCACGGAGTTCATCCTCGGCATCATCCCGACGACCTTCTTCTCCGCCTTCACCGGTGAGAGCGTGCTGCAGGTGCTCTTCATCGCGTTGCTGGTCGGCTTCGCCCTCCAGGGGCTCGGCGACAAGGGCGCCCCGATCATGGATGCGGTCAAGAACCTGCAGAAGCTGGTGTTCCGCATCCTCGGCATGATCCTGTGGCTGGCGCCGCTCGGCGCGTTCGGAGCGATCGCGGCGGTCGTCGGGAAGACGGGCATCGCCGCCATCTGGAGCCTCGGGGTGCTGATGGTCGCGTTCTACATCACCTGCATCCTGTTCATCGTGGTCGTTCTGGGGACGCTGCTCTATGCGGTGACCCGGGTGAACATCTTCAACCTGGTGAAGTACCTCGCCCGCGAGTACCTGCTGATCGTGGGCACCTCGTCGTCGGAGTCCGCTCTTCCGCGTCTCATCGCGAAGATGGAGCACATCGGCGTCTCGAAGCCGGTCGTCGGGATCACGGTGCCCACCGGATACTCGTTCAACCTCGACGGCACCGCGATCTACCTGACCATGGCCTCGCTCTTCATCGCCACCGGTATGGGCCAGCCGATGACCATCGGCGAGCAGATCGGGCTGCTGGTGTTCATGATCATCGCGAGCAAGGGAGCGGCCGGTGTCACGGGGGCAGGACTCGCCACGCTCGCGGGCGGTCTGCAGGCGTACCGCCCTGATCTCGTCGACGGCGTCGGCGTGATCGTCGGCATCGACCGGTTCATGTCGGAGGGGCGCGCTCTGACCAACTTCACCGGCAACGCGGTCGCGACCCTGCTCATCGGCACCTGGACCCGCGAGATCGATCGCGAGCGGGTGCAGCGGGTGCTGAGCGGCGCGCTGCCGTTCGAAGAGTCGTCGCTCGACGGTGTGGACGACCACGGGATGGCAGATGAGAGCAAGGCCGTCGACATCCAGGGTCTCAAGGAGTCGGCGCTCGATGAGATGGCCGCGAAGGAGGAGCGAGCGCGGGCTCGAGCAGCGCGGAACTGAGCGGCGAGCGGGTGAGAGGGATGCGGGAGTCGACGCTGGTCGGCTCCCGCATCCGTGTGGTCAACCGCTCTTGCGTCGGAACTCGCGCCGCGTCTGCGGGGCGGGCGCGCCGTGGACGGCGGAGTCGCCATCCAGGTGGGCTTCGCCCTGCCGGTGGTGCGCGTTCTTCTTCTCGAGCGCTTCCTTGAACTTGCGCTTCATCTCCTCGCTGGAGGAGGCGCCTTCTTCGGTGCTCATGCTCGCCAGCCTAGGGCACGCTCCTGACCGGTGGGTGGATCACTTCCGGGACCGGCGGGACACCACGTCGATCACAGCACCGAGTCCCACCGCGATGGCGACCGACACCGCGATCGCGACGACAGGGCCGCCCGGCACCAGCGCGGCGACGACGGCACCGACGGACGCCTGGTACGCAGCCCATCCGAGAGCCGCCACTGCGACGAGCAGCAGGTATCGACCCGGGGCGATATGCGAGGCGCCGGCGACGAGATTGATCGCCAATCGCGCGAACGGCACGAACCGAGCGGTGAAGAGCACCGTCGCTGTCCCGCCTTCGAGGCGGCGTCGGGCCCAGTCGAGGGCCTGGCGCACACGCGGCGCACGCATCCATCGCCAGCGCTCGGTGCCGACGGTGCGACCGATGAGATAGCAGGCGGTGTCACCGACTGCGGCCGCCGCTGCCGCGCACACGATCACCGCCCAGAGCGGGGGAGCGCCCGTGGTCGACGCGATGGCCCCCAGGGCGGTCACAGCGATCTCTCCGGGGACGACGACGAAGAACGAGTCGCCGAGCACGAGGAGGCCCATGATCACGAGGGCCCACGGGCTGCTGAGCAGATCGGACGGCACGCCTCCACAGTGCTCGGCGCAGGTGAACGGGAACCAACGTCCGCATAGCCGGTGACCAGCGCTCCAGCATCCGGTGAACTTCTGGTGCCAGGGGTCGTTTCCCGCGTCTCGCGGCTGACGCTGGCAGCATCCTGAGGTTGTGAGAGTCGCGATCGTGACAGAGTCCTTCCTTCCGCACATGAACGGTGTCACCGGATCCGTGCTGCAGATCCTCGGCCACCTCGAACGCGCAGGCCATGACGCGCACGTGATCGCACCCGATGCGGTCGGCATGCCCGCTCGGGTCCACGGCGCCGCTGTCGAATCCATGCCCAGCCTCGCGCTCCCCGGCTACCGCAACGTGCGGGTGGGCACCTCGCCGGCACGCCAGGTCGCGGCATCGCTGCGCCGTTTCGGTCCGGATGTCGTTCATCTGGCCTCCCCCTTCGCCCTCGGCTGGCGAGGCGCGCTCGCCGCGGAGCACCTCGGCGTGGCATCGGTCGCCGCGTATCAGACCGATGTGGCGGCGTACACGCAGAGGTACCGCATCCCCGCGGCGACGGGCGTCGCGCAGTCGCACATCGCTCGGCTCCACCGGCGGGCGACCCTGACGCTGGCACCATCGGCTGATTCGGCGCAGCAGCTCGCCGAACTCGGTGTCGATCGCATCCGCCGGTGGGGCAGAGGCGTCGATGCTGAGCGTTTTCGACCCGACCGACGCAGCGTGACATTGCGCGCGGAGTGGGGGTCGGAGGTCGTGATCGGCTATGTGGGCCGACTCGCCCCGGAGAAGCAGGTCGAGGACCTGGGTGTGCTGCAGACGATCCCGGGGACGCGTCTCGTGATCGTCGGTGACGGCCCGAGCAGGCCCAGGCTCGAAGCGCTGCTGCCCGACGCTCTCTTCCTCGGGCACCTCGAGGGCGATGCACTCGCGGAAGCGATGGCATCGTTCGATGTGTTCGTGCACCCGGGGGAGAGCGAGACCTTCGGCCAGACCCTGCAGGAGGCGCACGCGAGCGGGGTGCCCGTCATCGCCACCGGACGAGGCGGTCCCCTCGGGCTCGTGCGCATGGGGATCGACGGATGGCTCTATCGGCCGGGCGATCTCGACGACCTGCGCATGCGCGTCGCCGATCTCACCGGAGACGCGCGCAAACGCCGGGCCTTCGGCGAAGCAGGACTCGCGGCGGTGCAGGGGCGCAGCTGGTCGAGCATCTGCGATCAGCTGCTGGGACATTTCGACGAGGCACGAGAGCTCCGTGCTGTGGATGCCGGACTGCGCGCTCGCCGCCTGACGCGCCCGGAGCCCAGTGTCCCCGTCGACGCGCGTCGCTGGCAGCGATACGTGGCGTTGGGAGACTCGCTCACCGAGGGACTGTGCGACCCTGCACCCGACGGAGCGCTGCGCGGATGGGCCGACCGACTCGCGCTTCTGCTCGCCGCACGAGGGGGGCTCCACTACGCGAACCTCGCCATCAGGTCCAAGCGCGTGCGCGACGTGTGCGCCACGCAGCTTCCCCGGGCACTCGAACTCGAACCGGATCTCGTGTCGATCCTCATCGGGGCCAACGACCTCGTGAAGCCCCACGTCGACGTGGCGGCGCTCGCCGCAGAGCTCGAGGGTGCGGTCACGCGCCTCCGGAGCACCGGAGCGGATGTCCTCCTCGTCACCCCGTTCCTTCCCCGTCGGCGCGCGGCCGCGATGTACACGAAGCGGTTCGCGGCATTCGCCACGGCACTCACGGGCGTCGCGGCACGCACCGGCGCGATCCTGATCGACACGGACCTGCACCCCTCGCTCCCCGAACGCCCGAACTGGGGTGAGGACCTCGTGCACCTGAGCAGCCGAGGACATAGATTCCTCGCGTACCGGGCGGGGGAGATGCTCGCCGTGCCGCATGCCGACGCCCTCGGAGCCCTGGACGCGGCTCTGCACGAGAACGAGCCGATCGGGGCGGGGCTCTGGTGGCGTCGGCACGCGTTGCCATGGGTATGGCGACGATTGCACGGACGCACGGCGGGAGACGGGCGGGTCGCGAAGCACGACGACTACGTCTATCTCGGGCGATCGAGCGCCCCGAGCGATGTCACCGTCGGCTGACTTCCGGGCTGTCGCGGCGTGGAAGGACAGCCGGAGCGAGGACTTTCAATGCCCCGCTGATAGGCTGGACGCGGTCGGCGTATGTCGACCGGACAATTTCATATCGACTCATGGAGCGATCGGCGGAGAGCTGGTCCCCTGTGGTGGGTTCCTCGGCGCGACGTCGGGTGGCTTTCTACTGGTGGCCAGCGCAGGTGAGATTCGCGGGAATGCCCGCGCGCCCATATCCGTCAGAACCCGCTCCTTCATGAATGCGCTCGCGCGTCACACGGACTCGCGAGTCTAAACAAAGAAGGAGAGACCTCTTGGAAGGTCCTGAAATCACCGCCACCGAGGCCGTTCTCGACAACGGCCGCTTCGGCACCCGCACCATCCGCTTCGAGACCGGCCGCCTCGCGCAGCAGGCTCAGGGCGCAGTCGCCGCGTACCTCGACGGCGAGACCATGCTCCTCTCGGCCACCAGCGCGGGCAAGCACCCCCGCGAGGGCTTCGACTTCTTCCCGCTGACGGTCGATGTCGAAGAGCGCTCGTACGCCGCAGGAAAGATCCCCGGTTCGTTCTTCCGTCGTGAGGGTCGCCCCTCCACCGAGGCGATCCTCGTCTGCCGTCTGATCGACCGTCCGCTGCGCCCGTCGTTCGTCGACGGTCTGCGCAACGAGGTCCAGGTCGTCATCACCGTGATGTCGATCGCTCCGGGAGAGTTCTACGACGCTCTCGCGATCAACGCCGCTTCGGCGTCGACGCAGATCTCGGGCCTTCCGTTCTCCGGTCCCGTCGCCGGTGTGCGCCTCGCGTTCATCCCCGGTCACGGCGAGCACGCCGACCAGTGGGTCGCGTTCCCGAACGCCGAGCAGGTGTCGGAGGCCGTGTTCGACCTGATCGTCGCCGGCCGCGTCGTCACCAAGTCCGATGGCACCGAAGACGTCGCGATCATGATGGTCGAGGCTGAGGCCACCGAGGGCAGCTGGAACCTGATCAAGGCCGGCGCCACGAAGCCCGACGAGACCATCGTCGCGCAGGGGCTCGAGGCAGCGAAGCCGTTCATCGCTCAGCTCGTGAAGGCTCAGGCAGAGCTGGCAGCGACCTCGTCCAAGGAGCCGGGCGTCTACCCGGTCTTCCCGGCATACAGCCAGGAGGTCTACGACTTCGTCGCAGGCCGTTCCTACGACGACCTCGTCGGCGTCTACCAGATCGCCGACAAGGTCGAGCGTCAGACGTCGGACGACGCGATCAAGGACCGCGTCCGGGCCGAGCTCATCGAGGCGACCGAGGCGGGCAACCTTCCTGCCGCCGCGCCGCTCGAGTTCTCCGCGGCGTACAAGTCCGTCACGAAGAAGATCGTCCGCGGCCGCATCCTCACCGAGGGCGCGCGCATCGACGGTCGTGGCCTGGCGGACATCCGTCCGCTCGACGCCGAGGTGCAGGTCATCCCGCGCGTGCACGGTTCCGCGATCTTCCAGCGCGGCGAGACCCAGATCCTGGGTGTCACCACGCTGAACATGCTCAAGATGGAGCAGCAGATCGACTCGCTGTCGCCCGTCACGAGCAAGCGCTACATGCACCACTACAACTTCCCGCCGTACTCGACCGGTGAGACCGGCCGTGTCGGCTCGCCGAAGCGTCGCGAGATCGGGCACGGCTTCCTCGCCGAGCGCGCCCTCGTGCCGGTTCTGCCGAGCCGCGAGGAGTTCCCCTACGCGATCCGTCAGGTCTCCGAGGCGCTGAGCTCCAACGGCTCGACCTCGATGGGTTCTGTCTGCGCGTCGACCCTGTCGCTGCTGAACGCGGGCGTGCCGCTGCGTGCACCCGTCGCCGGCATCGCCATGGGTCTCGTCTCCGATGAGGTCGACGGTGAGACCCGCTACGCGGCGCTGACCGACATCCTCGGTGCGGAAGACGCTCTGGGTGACATGGACTTCAAGGTCGCGGGCACCGGCGAGTTCATCACCGCCATCCAGCTCGACACGAAGCTCGACGGCATCCCGACGTCGGTCCTCGCGGGTGCGCTCACGCAGGCCCGCGACGCTCGTCTGACGATCCTCAACGTCCTGAACGCCGCGATCGACGCTCCCGACGAGATGGCGCCGACCGCGCCTCGCGTCATCAGCGTGCAGATCCCGGTCGACAAGATCGGCGAGCTGATCGGCCCGAAGGGCAAGACGATCAACGCGATCCAGGACGAGACCGGTGCGCAGATCTCCATCGAGGAGGACGGCACCGTCTACATCGGCGCGACCGACGGCCCCTCGGCCGAGGCCGCCCGTGCCCAGGTCAACGCGATCGCCAACCCGACCAACCCCGAGGTGGGCGAGCAGTTCCTCGGAACCGTCGTCAAGATCGCGACGTTCGGTGCATTCGTCTCGCTGCTTCCTGGCAAGGACGGCCTGCTGCACGTCACCGAGGTGCGCAAGCTCGCCGGTGGCAAGCGCGTCGAGAACGTCGACGACGTGCTCTCGGTCGGCCAGAAGATCCTCGTGAAGATCACGAAGATCGACGACCGCGGCAAGCTGTCGCTCGAGCCCGTGCTCGATGACGCTCCCGCAGCGGACGCAGCTTCAGGCGAAGAGGCCGCAGCCGAGTAATCGACGGCGCTTCTTGACGAAGCCCGGGTCGTCCTCGCGGACGGCTCGGGCTTCGTCGTATCCGATGTGACCAAACCGTTATCGGAAGTTCTCGCGCCGTTCCCTGGATTGGTCAGCGCGTTCGCGGATCTCGCTTACTCTCGAAAGTACGCACCGGGGGGTGCATTCGAGGCAGTGACGTAGGTCGGTACGCACCGATCGACGGGGGTGAGGATATGCGGTTGTTCGGCGTAGGCGCAGGAGCGTCGGTGGAGCGTGCGCAGCAGGGCACGGCAGAGCACCCCTCCGCGCCCATACCCATCGTCGGCCCGGGAATAGGAGAGAGCATCCGCGTACCTCTCGGCGAGACCGGACTCGAGACCTTCCCGCTGATGCTCGGCGCGGCCGAGTTCGGCTGGAACGTCGATCTCGAGACGAGCCACGGCATCCTCGACCGCTACGTCGAGTTCGGCGGCAACGCGATCCACACGGCAGACGGGTTCTCCGGCGGACGCAGCGAGCACATCATCGGCCAGTGGCTGCAGTCCAGGGGGCGACGTGATCGCGCCCTGTTGAGTGTGCGGATCGGCGCCCACGCAGACAACCCGGGTCTCGGCTCGGTGAACCTCGTGCGCGCGGTCGAAGGCTCGCTCACGCGTCTGGGCGTCGACCGTATCGACGTGCTGTATCTCGACGCGACGCTCGACCGCACGACGAACCTCGAAGACACCCTCGCGACCGTCGAGTGGATGATCGACGCAGGCAAGATCGGCGCCCTCGGGGCGTATGGATTCGCACCCGAGCGGCTCGTCGAGGCGCGCATCCTCGCATCCGCGGGGTACCCGCGCATCGAGGTGATCGATTCTCCGTACAACCTCATCCGTCGTCAGCCGTTCGAGGGCGATCTGCGTCTCGTCGCCGGCGCACAGAGCCTCGCAGTCACGCCGTCGCACGCTCTCGAGCACGGCTTCCTGTCCGGCAGGCACCGCAGCAAGGCGCTCACCTCGCAGGGCGTGCGCGGAGAGCAGCTGCGTGGTCACCTCAACCGTCGTGGCACGAAGATCCTGCGCGCTCTCGACCAGGTGGCGATCGAACTCGAGGTTCCGGTGGCAGCCGTGTCGATCGCCTGGCTGCTCGCGCAGCGCACCATCGCGGCACCGATCGTCAACGCCTTCGCGAGCGACCATGTCGACGAGCTGATGCAGGGCGCCGGCGTCACGCTCTCGCGCGCACAGGTCGCCGAACTCACCCGCGCCGGCAACTGAGCGTCGTAACGCCTCTGTCACAGACCTGGCATAGGGTGGAGTGAATCCCGGCGGATGCTGTCGATGAAGCGAGCGAGTTTGTGACGCATTACATATATCTGGTCAGACACGGTGAACATCAGGACGCCGAACACGGTCTCGCCGACGGCCCCCTGTCGCCACGCGGCCAGCGTCAGGCCGAACTCATCGCCGACCGGCTCTCCGGACTTCCGCTCGATGCCGTGTGGCATTCGCCTCTCCTGCGCGCGAACGAGACGGCACGGGCGATCGCGCACCGACTCCCGTCGGTCGACCCCGAACCGACCGCCCTCCTCTTCGACTGCGTGCCCACGGGAATGACCGACGAGACGCCCGCAGCGTACGAGCCGTTCTTCGGCTCGGTCACCGAGGCCGAGCTCGACGCCGGCCGTGCCCAGATGTTCGACGCGGTCAACGAGTTCCTGGTGCGCAAGCCGGGCGACGTGCACGAGGTGCTCATCACCCACAACTTCGTGATCTCGTGGTTCGTGCGGGAGGTCCTCGGCGCACCGGAGTGGCGATGGATGACTCTCAATCAGGCGCATTGCGGGCTGACCGTGATCGCGCAGAAGCAGGGGCGTCCGTGGACGCTGCTCACCCACAACGACACCGGGCATCTTCCGTTCGAGCTGCGCACCGGCATCCCTGACGCGATGTCGGTCTGATTCCCGATACCCCGGCCCGCCGCGGCGGTCGTGGTGCCCCCGAGAAATAGACTGAACGCATGACCACGCAGGTAGCACTCGTCGGCGGAACCGGGAAGCTCGGATCGATCATCGGTGCGGTGATCGACGGGCTCGAGGGCTTCGAGGTGAGTCGCGTGCTCACCTCTCGGAGCGACCTCGCTGAACTCGACGGGGCGGATCTCGTGATCGACGCCACCACGCCTCAGGTGAGCGTCGATGTCGTGCGCGCTGCGGTGGAACGCCAGATCAACGTCCTGGTCGCGACCTCCGGGTGGTCCACGGAGCGCATCGCTCTGGTGCGTCCGCTGGTCGAGAACGCCGGAACCGGTGCTGTCTTCATCCCGAACTTCTCGCTGGGGTCGGTGCTGGGCTCAGCGCTGGCTGCGGCAGCTGCGCCATTCTTCGGATCGGCGGAGATCGTCGAGGCTCATCACGCGGCGAAAGTCGACTCTCCGAGCGGCACCGCGGTGCGCACCGCGGAACTCATCGCCGCGGCTCGAGCCGAGCAGGGTCCCGTCAGTGCTCCGCATGCCGACCAGCGTGCGAGGGGGCAGCAGGTGGGCAGCGTGCCGATCCATTCGCTCCGGCGCCCTGGCGTCATCGCCAAGCAGGAGGTCATCCTCTCGGGGCCGGGTGAATCCCTGACGTTCACTCACGACACGGTCGAGCCGGCGCTCGCGTACGCTCCGGGTATCCGTCTGGCGGTCCCGTTCGCGGCTCAGGCTAACGGGGTCTTCGTCGGGCTGGAGAGCATGATCGATATCGGCATCCGCTCGTGATGTCGCGCATCGGCGTCGGTCTGATGGCCGCGGCGCTTCTGGTCTATCTGGCGGTCTCCGTGTGGCTGGCCGTGATGTTCTTCGCCGTCGGGACACCGGTGTCGATCGGCATGGGCGTGGCGTTGATCGTGCTCGCTCCGATCGGCGCCTGGGCGCTCGTCCGCGAGATGCAGTTCGGGTTCGCGGCCGATCGGCTGGGGCGCGCGCTCGATGCCGAAGGGGGAATGCCCGAGGCGGAGTCCGAACTCACTCCGAGCGGTCGGATCGCCCGAGCCGACGCCGACCCGCTGATCGCGAGGTATGCGGAGGAAGCGGACGCCGCGCCGACTGACTGGCGCGCGCGGTACCGACTCGGCGTGGTTCAGGATGCGGCGGGGCGCCGCAAGGACGCCCGCGCCAGCATCCGCGAGGCTATTCGCGTCGCTCGCGGCTGATCCGATTCAGGCGAGCGTGGCTTCGAGCGTGATCTCGATGCCGGCCAGCGCCTGGGAGACCGGGCAGCCGACCTTCGCCTCAGCGGCGATCCTCTGGAAGTCCTCGGGGGAGAGCCCCGGAACGACGGCGTTGACGTTCAGGTGGCTCCCGCTGATTCCGACCCCGGGCTTGAAGGTGACCGAGGCGCTCGTGTTGACGCGCTCCGGCGGAGTGCCGTTCTCCGAGAGCGCGTGAGACAGCGCCATGCTGAAGCACGAGGCGTGAGCCGCGGCGATCAGCTCTTCAGGGGTGGTGGTGGTGTCGCTGCCCTCGCTGCGAGCCTTCCAGTTGATCGGGAAGGTGCCGAGCTTCGACGAGGAGAACGCGACTGTGCCCGAGCCCTCTGCGAGGGATCCGGTCCAGGTGGTGGTTGCTTCGCTGGTGACGGGCATGATTCCTCCGTTGTCTCGCGCGCTGCTCGATGTGCGGATCGCGTGTTCGGCCAGCCTATCGACCGGTCGCTCGCGGCGGAACTGCAGCCTCAGGCGGACGCAGCGCGGCCGATGACGCCTGCTCGTTGCAGCAGCAGATAGATCTGGCAGCCGAGGCAGAACGAGAACGCGGCATTGAGGAACGCCGCGATGAAGGCGGCAGCGGTCGAGATGGGCAGCGCCCAGGGCACGCCGGCGAGATGCAGCAGGAGACCGATCGTCACGACGAAGAGACCGACCCCCTGAGCGAAGCGGGGAGGGCGCGGGTCCTCGAGCTCGCTCGGAGGTGCCAGTCTCGGACGCACCAGCCTTCGGAAGAGCACACCCCAGGGCGCGGTCCTCGGCGACAGCACACCCCACAGGAACAGCACGGCGATCACGACGGTGAGGAGGAACGCCGGGTCCAGCGCGCGCTGTGCGAGCGTCGCCGAGCTGACAGCCCAGGTGTCCGAATCCAGGTCGGCTGACGCCAGCGGTTGATAGGCGAACCAGCCGAACGTCCTGGCGGTCGAGATGCCGATGAGCCCGAGGAACGTCGCGACGAGCAGCAGCACCGTCGTGATCGTGGCTGCGAAGCGCGGCCCTCGTGGGTCGATGCCTGCGGGTGTGGTCATCTGCGTTCCGTCCTCGTCTGTCTCATACGGCGGCCAGCGCTTCGCTCAGTGCGTGACGATGCGGCACTCCGTGGAATCGTGCGCGGACGGCGCCTGAACCGTCGACGACGAATGTCGTCGGTGTCTGCAGGACCCTGTAGCGGGCCGACAGATCGGGCCGATGCGTCAGATCGACCTCGACATGGTTCAGCCCGTCCGTCTCGGCGGCGTAGCCGCTCAGCATCCGCCGCACCTGAGGACAGCGAGTGCACATCTCCGTGCTGAACTGCACGAAGGTCGCTCGGGCGCCCAGCTGCGAGTCACCGGCATCGACCGGATCGAAACGCAGGTGACCGCCGCGGCGACGCCGTCCGTCGAGCAGACGCAGCACGACGCCGATGGCGACGGCGAGCACGAGCAGCGCTGCGGCGACACCGAGGGCGAGCACGGGAGACATGGCTCGACAATACGGCGATCTGAGAGCGTCGAGGACGATGTGTCGCATCGTGACGATCCGACTCTTCCGTCCTCGGGGCGGGTAGTCTGGCACACATGAGCGCAGCCGTCCCGACGCCGTACGAAGACCTTCTCCGAGACGTGCTGGAGTCGGGCACCCACAAGTCGGATCGAACCGGCACCGGGACCACCAGCGTCTTCGGCAGGCAGATCCGCTTCGACCTCTCACAGGGGTTCCCCCTGATCACGACGAAGCGCGTGCACTTCAAGTCGATCGCGTACGAACTCCTGTGGTTCCTCAGGGGCGACTCGAACGTGAAATGGCTGCAGGACCACGGCGTCACGATCTGGGACGAGTGGGCCGATGCCTCGGGAGATCTGGGCCCCGTCTACGGAGTCCAGTGGCGAAGCTGGCCGACTCCCGACGGCGAGAGCATCGATCAGCTCGCGCAGGTGATCGAGCAGATCCGTCAGACTCCGGACTCGCGTCGACTCATCGTGTCTGCCTGGAACCCGGCGGACATCCCTGACATGGCGCTCGCTCCCTGCCATGCGCTCTTCCAGTTCTACGTCGCAGACGGCAAGCTCTCCTGCCAGCTCTATCAGCGCAGCGCCGATCTCTTCCTCGGCGTCCCCTTCAACATCGCGTCCTACGCCCTGCTCACACTCATGGTGGCGCAGCAGGTCGGACTCGAGCCAGGCGACTTCGTCTGGACGGGCGGCGACTGCCACATCTACGACAACCACCTCGAGCAGGTGAACGAGCAGCTGACTCGCGAGGCATACCCGTACCCGACGCTGCGGTTCGCTCGAAAGCCGGAGTCGATCCTCGACTACGGCTACGACGACTTCATCGTCGAGGACTACCAGCACCACGCTCCGATCCGGGCGGCGGTGGCGGTATGACGTGGGTCGGACTGATCTGGGCGGAGGCCCACGGCGGCGTCATCGGAGCAGAGGGCGGCATGCCCTGGAACGTCCCCGAGGATCTCGCGCATTTCAAGGAGATCACGCTCGGCGCGCCCGTGATCATGGGACGGAAGACCTGGGACTCGCTTCCGGAGCGTTTCCGTCCGCTCCCCGGACGCGAGAACATCGTCATCACCCGCCAGCAGGACTGGTCCGCGGAAGGTGCCCGTCGTGCGGCGGCCGTGACCGATGCGGTGCGAGGCCATGAGAAGGTCTGGATCATCGGCGGAGCCGAGATCTTCCGACTCGTGATCGCCGACGCCGACCGCCTCGAGGTCACCGAGCTCGACATCGATGTCACCGGTGACGCCTACGCGCCGTCCAAGGCCGGGTGGCGACTCGTCGACGAGGGGGAGTGGCAGACGTCCCGCTCCGGCATCCGCTACCGCTTCCTCGGATACGAGCGCTGATGCCCACCGCGCTGATCACAGGTGCCAGCGCCGGACTCGGTGTCGAGTTCGCTCGTCAGCTCGCCCGTCGGCGCGCCGACCTCGTGCTCGTCGCGCGGTCGGCGGACGCTCTCGAGAGTGTCGCCGCCGAGCTGCGCAGCGAATACGGCATCGCAGTCGAAATCCTCGTCGCGGATCTCGCGGAGGCCGCCGATGTGGACCGCGTGGCCGACCGTCTCCGCGACGCCTCCGATCCGGTGGATCTGCTGATCAACAACGCCGGATTCGGCCTGCCGCTGCAGTTCGCCGACAACGACATCGACGACGAGGTGCGTCATCTCCGCGTCCACGTCGAGGCGTCGATGCGTCTCATGCATGCGGCACTCGGGTCGATGCGCGGCCGCGGGGGCCGCATCATCAACGTCGCGTCCGTCGCCGGGTTCATCTCCCGCTCGACCTACTCGGCCTGCAAGAGCTGGCTCATCGGCTTCAGCCGCTGGGCGAACGTCGAGTACGCCTCCGACAAGGTCAGCGTGACCGCGGTGTGCCCCGGTTTCACGCATACGTCGTTCCACGAGCGGATGGGGCTCGCACCCGGGCACGAGGGTGTTCCTGCGTTCATGTGGCTCGACGCACGTGACGTGGTGCGCGAGGGGCTCCGGGACGCGGCACGGGGCAGGGCGGTCTCGATTCCCTCGCTGCGCTACAAGGCGATCGTGGCGATCGCGAGTCTGGTGCCGAGCGCGCTGACCGCCGGTGTCGCGCGACGAGGCCGCGTCTGATCTGAAGGCCGACGGCACTCCGGCACGAGCGATCGCTGCGCGGATCAGCGGAATCTACCGAGGCGGATGCCGGCGTAGGCGATCGCTGCCACGGTCTCTCCATCGGTGATCCGGCCGTCCGCGATCATGCTGAGCGCCTCGGAGAAAGGCACCCAGGTGACGGCGTCGATGCCCTCCTCCGCTCGGGTGTGCGTCGAGTCATCCGCCCGTGTCATGGCGCGGGCGAGGAACACATGCTCGGGTGCGTGGGCGATCCCGTTGAGCGCGTTCATGGTCCCGAGCGACGTCCACTCGTCGGCGACGAACCCCGTCTCCTCGAGCAGCTCTCGCTGCGCGGCCACGAGCGGATCTTCGCCGTCGCTTCCCCCGGCAGGCACCTCGATCGAGATGCCTGTCGTGTAGCGCTCGAGGGAGACGAGGCAGACGCGGTCCTCGTCATCGAGCGCGACCACGAAGACCGCCGGATGCCGCATTGTCACCACGCCGTAGATCCCGTCGCCCGCGGGGCCCGTGACCTGGTCCTCGCGCACCTCGATCCACCGGTTCTCGTACACCGTCGACGACGCGCGTGTGACCCATGCCATGGAGTCGAGCCTATTCGGATCCCTAGTATCGACTGCATGGGATGGTTGTTCGGGCGCAAGCGCGACTCTGAGGATGCCAACGAGATGCTGCGCCGATACAACGAAGCGGAGGCCGCGCGACTCGCTGCGATGACCTCCGGCGTCGCGGGGGAGACGGCGACGGGCGACAGCACTCGCGTTCCGGCGCCCGCTTCGCTGTCGGTGCCCTCGGGGTCGACCGAGTTCCTGGTCGAGGACGTCTTCACCATCACCGGACGCGGAACAGTGGCGACGGGCACGGTCACGTCTGGCGTGCTGCGAGTGGATGACGACATCGTGGTGGTGCGCGACGGAGCTCTGCAGGCGCAGACGCGGATCACCGGCATCGAGATGTTCCGGAAGCACGTGAAAGAGGTGACGGTCGGAGAGCTGTCCGGTCTGGTGCTCCGCGAGAAGATCGAGATCGCCCGCGGAGACGTCATCCGCCCGGCCCCGTCTGGGTGAGCGGCACGCGAACCGATACGCTGGGGGCATGACGCACTCGGGCAACCCTTTCGGACAGGTTCTCGTCGCGCTCGTCACTCCGATGACGGCCGACGGTGAAGTCGATTGGCCCGCCGTCGAGAAGCACATCGATGACGTCATCACCGCCGGTGCTGACGGGATCGTCGTGACGGGAACGACCGGCGAGACCTCGACCCTGACGGACCCCGAGAAGCTCAAGCTCGTCGAGGTCGGGAAGTCGGTGTCCGCCGGCCGCGCCAAGATCATCACGGGCGGCGGATCCAACGAGACCGCGCACGCGATCGAGCTGTACAAGGCGAGTGAGAAGGCCGGCGCAGACGGCATCATGATCGTCACGCCGTATTACAACAAGCCGACGCAGGCCGGCATCCTGACCCACTTCCGGCTCGTGGCCGATGCCACCGATCTCCCGGTGATCCTCTACGACATCCCCGGTCGCACGGGCGTGCCGATCAAGTACGAGACCATCCTCCGGCTCGCGAAGCACCCGAACATCCTCGCCGTGAAGGACGCCAAGGGCGACTTCTCCGAGGTGAGCCGCGTCTTGAATCAGACCGACCTCATGTACTTCTCGGGTGACGATGCCAACGTGCTGCCGCACCTCGCGATCGGCGCGACCGGTCTGATCGGGGTGACCGCGAATGTCGCGGCAGCGCCGTACCGGACCATCATCGATGCCGTCAACCGCGGCGACCTCACGACCGCGACCGCTGAGCACAAGCGGCTCGAGCCTCTCGTGCGCGCCGTCATGACGCACGTGCCGGGCACCGTCGCGGCGAAGTACATCCTGCACGGGCTCGGCCGTATCTCGAGCCCTCGCGTCCGTCTGCCGCTCGTCGGTCCCGAAGAGTGGGAGGCCGCTCTCATCGAGGACGAGCTCGATCTCGTGAAGGACGTCCCCGGCGCAGACTTCTCCAACTTCCGCCCCGACCGCAACGCGGCCGCGGGCGGTGCCCTGCCGAAGGTGCACGGCACGACCCGCTGACACCGGGCGCGGCGAGCCGCGTCACAACGAACGAACGGACGCGTGGAGTGTCCGACTGAGGAGACAGCATGTCCACCCCGATCGCAGAACCCGCAGCACTCGACGAGGGGACGCTGCGGGTCACCCCACTCGGCGGCCTCGGCGAGATCGGTCGCAACATGACCATCTTCGAGTTCGACGGCAAGATCCTGATCGTCGATTGCGGCGTGCTCTTCCCTGAGGAGCACCAGCCGGGTGTCGACCTGATCCTGCCCGACTTCGAGCCGATCAAGGGCCGCCTCGACGACATCGTCGGCGTCGTCCTCACACACGGGCACGAAGACCACATCGGCGCGGTCCCGTATCTGCTCCGTCTGAAGAGCGACATCCCCGTGATCGGTTCCGGCCTCACCCTCGCGCTCGTCGAGGCGAAGCTCAAGGAACACCGCATCAAGGCGTACACGCTCACCGTGAAAGAGGGGCAGCGCGAGAAGGTCGGACCGTTCGACCTCGAGTTCGTCGCGGTCAACCACTCGATCCCCGATGCCCTCGCCGTCGCGATCCGCACCCCCGCCGGCCTCGTGCTGGCGACCGGCGACTTCAAGATGGATCAGCTGCCGCTCGACGGACGCATCACCGACCTCCGTGCCTTCGCCCGCCTGGGCGAGGAGGGAGTCGACCTCTTCCTCGTCGACTCGACCAACGCCGACGTGCCGGGCTTCACGCCCACCGAGCGCTCGATCGGACCCGTGCTCGACCAGGTCATCGGCAAGGCTCCCAGGCGCGTCATCGTCGCGAGCTTCTCCAGCCATGTGCACCGGGTGCAGCAGGTCCTCGACGCCGCAGCGGCGCACGGGCGCCGGGTGGCACTGCTGGGGCGCAGCATGCTGCGCAACATGACGATCGCCGAGGACCTGGGCTACCTGAAGGTGCCGAGCGGCCTGCTGATCGACTACAAGAAGGCGCGAGACCTTCCCGACGACAAGATCGTCTACATGTCGACCGGCTCGCAGGGCGAGCCCATGGCCGTCCTCAGCCGGATGGCCAACCTCGACCACGCGATCGAGCCCGGTGAGGGCGACACCGTGATCCTGGCCTCCAGCCTGATCCCCGGGAACGAGAACGCTGTGTACCGCGTGATCGACGGACTGACCAAGCTCGGCGCGAACGTCGTGCACAAGGCCAACGCCAAGGTGCACGTCTCGGGGCACGCCGCAGCCGGCGAGCTGATCTACTGCTACAACATCCTCAAGCCCAAGAACGTGCTTCCCGTCCACGGCGAGTACCGTCACCTGATCGCGAACGCGAAACTGGCTCAGGACACGGGGATCGACGCCGAGCGCACCATCATCGCCTCGAACGGCACCGTCATCGATCTGAAGGATGGCGACGCTCGCGTCGTCGGTCAGCTCGACCTCGGGTTCGTGTATGTCGACGGCTCGACTGTCGGCGCGATTACCGACGCCGACCTCAAGGACCGCCGGATCCTGGCTGAAGAGGGCTTCGTCTCGGTGATCGTCGTCGTCGACGCCGCGACGGGGCGCATCATCTCGGGACCCGAGATCCACGCGCGCGGCATCGCTGAAGACGATTCCGTCTTCGACGACGTGACGCCGAAGATCATCGCAGCGCTCAAGGAAGCCTCCGGCAACGGCGTGCGCGACACCCATGCGCTTTCGCAGGTCATCCGCCGCACGATCGGGCGCTGGGTCAACCAGAAGCTGCGTCGTCGTCCGATGATCGTCCCACTCGTCATCGAGGCGTGATCGGAGCTGCGTCGCCTGCGGGTTCACAGTCGACCGACACTCGGCTGTAACGCCGGCGGCGTACGCTCACCTCATGCCGGACGTCTTCTCGATCCAACCCGCCGTACAGGCGGACGGGAGCTTCCTCGGCGACATGGTCGTCGAGGCGGCGAATTGGCGTTCGGGCGCAGCACGACCACGCCACGAGATCCTCACCGCGGTCGAGCACCGGCGCTATGTGGCCGGATGGATGCGGCCGGCGGATGCGGGCTTCCTCGCCGTCGATGCCGACGGGCGCCCGATCGGCGCCGCGTGGTATCGCATGCTGTCGCCGGACGACGCGGGTTTCGGATTCGTCGGGACCGCCGTGCCGGAGCTCATCATCGGCGTGCAGCCGATCTGGCGTGCTCACGGAGTCGGTCGCACGCTGCTCCGACGTCTCGTGGTCCACGCTCGTGACCAAGGGCACCCTCGGCTCAGCCTCAGCGTGGAACGGGACAACTTCGCGCGGACCCTGTACCGATCGGAGGGCTTCGTGGTCACCGACGCAGGGAGCGTCCGCGACACGATGGTGTACCGCACGTCCTGAACCATCGCCGCCCGCCGGCGGAAGACCGCGGAATGCCGCGTCATTACGGGCCTATGTCGCCCTCTGGACGTAACGTGAGAGTATGGCCAGGAGTACCACGAAGTCAGCGCGCGCGTCCGAGAGCGCCACGCCTCGCCCGAAGAGGCAGGCTGCTCCGAAGGCTCAGGCAGCGCCCAAGAAGTACATCGACGAGATCGACAAGCCCCCGGTGGCGGTGCGGGCCTGGAACGGGCTCGCCCACGGTGTCGGCGGACTGTTCCGAGCCTTCGGACCCGAGACCCTCGAGAAGGACGATCGGCGCGACGGCTTCCCGTTCCTGCTCGTGCTGCTGGCGATCGCCGGTGCGGTCAACGAATGGTTCTTCATCGGCAACGAGGTCGCTGCCAACATCAGCGCCTACTCGGTAGGGCTTCTCGTCGGACGCGTGGCCTTCGTCATGCCGGTCCTGCTCCTGCTGCTCGCCGGCTGGCTGTTCCGGCATCCCTCGTCGGTGCACGACAACGGTCGAATCGGCATCGGGTTCGGACTTTTCATCCTCGCCCTCGCGGGCTTCTGCCATACCGCGGCCGGCCGCATCGATTCCGCGGGCCTGCTCGTGCGACCGCAGCCCAAGGACGGCATGCCCGCACTCAGCGAGGCAGGCGGGCTGTTCGGGTGGATGCTCGGGGAGCCGCTGTCGTACCTCACCCCGGTGGGCGCGTACATCGTGCTGTCGGTGGTCGCTGCTCTCAGCGTCCTGATCCTGACCAAGACTCCGCCGAACCGCATCGGTCAGCGGCTCGGGGATCTCTATGCGTGGATGTTCGACGCCGAGCGGCCTGAGAAGCCCGCGAAGGATGCCGCTGCGATCGACGAGGCAGACAAGGTCGACGATCCTGATGTCCTGCCATGGTGGCGACGCAACAAGACCGGCCGCGAGGAGGACCCCGACGAGGGCACTCTCGGATCCGACGACATCACCGCTCTGCTCACCACCTCGGAGCCGACTCCTGCATACGACCAGGCCGTCGTCGTGGAGAACGCCTCGGATGCCGCGACGGAGGTGCTGTCCGACGTGCGCTCGGTGACCGAGTCGTTGGCCGGGCAGCAGACCACGGCGCTCCTCGACGACGAGTCCGACACGGGCGAGATGCCCGAGCTGCCGGGACTCGACGGCTTCGGAACCCCGGGGCCGGGGGAGAAGGGGCCGCAGGCGCCCGTGACCCCCTACGTGCTTCCCTCGCCGGGGCTGCTGGTCGAAGGACCGCCGCCGGTCATGCGTTCTGAAGCGACCGACAAGGTGATCGAACAGATCACGAGCGTGCTGACCCAGTTCAAGGTCGACGCGAAGGTCACCGGATTCTCTCGTGGCCCGACAGTCACCCAGTACGAGGTGGAGGTCGGCCACGGTGTCAAGGTCGAGAAGATCCTCCAGCTGAGCAACAACTTCGCCTACGCGGTCGCGTCCAACGATGTGCGTATCCTCTCGCCGATCCCGGGCAAGAGCGCGATCGGCATCGAGATCCCCAATGCCGACAAGGAGATGGTCGCGCTCGGCGATGTGCTGCGGTCGCCCGCGGCGCACAAGAGCACGCATCCGATGACGATCGGCGTCGGAAAAGACGTCGGCGGCAACATCGTCATCGCGAACCTCGCGAAGATGCCGCACCTCCTGGTCGCCGGTTCCACAGGGTCGGGTAAGTCCAGCTTCGTCAACTCGATGATCACGAGCCTGCTCATGCGCGCTCGGCCCACGGACGTGCGGATGGTCCTGATCGACCCGAAGCGGGTGGAGCTGACGAGCTATGCGGGCGTTCCGCACCTGATCACGCCCATCATCACGAATCCCAAGAAGGCCGCCGAGGCGCTGCAGTGGGTCGTGAAGGAGATGGACATGCGGTACGACGACCTCGCGTCGTTCGGATTCCGCCACATCGACGACTTCAACCGGGCGGTGCGCGCCGGTGAGGTCGAGCTCCCTGTCGGCAGCGAACGCGTGCTCAAGCCGTACCCGTACCTGCTGGTGGTCGTCGACGAGCTCGCAGACCTGATGATGGTCGCCCCGCGCGATGTGGAGGATTCGATCGTCCGCATCACCCAGCTCGCGCGAGCATCCGGCATCCACCTGGTGCTCGCCACCCAGCGCCCCAGCGTCGACGTCGTGACCGGTCTGATCAAGGCCAACGTCCCGTCGCGCCTCGCGTTCGCGGTGACGAGCGTCACAGACAGCCGAGTGATCCTCGACAGCCCCGGTGCCGACAAGCTCATCGGCCAGGGCGACGCGCTGTTCTCGCCGATGGGATCATCCAAGCCGTTCCGTCTGCAGGGAGCGTGGGTCGACGAGAAGGAGATCGACGCGGTCGTCAAGCACGTCACCCGTCAGGCTCGTCCCGACTACCGCGCGGACGTGCAGGAAGCACTCGAGCCCACGAAGAAGAAGGAGGTCGACGAGGACATCGGGGACGATCTCGAGCTTCTCCTCGCGGCCGCCGAACTCATCGTGTCGTCGCAGTTCGGATCGACATCCATGCTGCAGCGCAAGCTGCGCGTCGGATTCGCCAAGGCGGGTCGCCTGATGGACCTCCTCGAGTCGCGAGAGATCGTCGGCCCGTCTGAGGGCTCCAAGGCGCGTGACGTGCTGGCGACGGCCGAGCAGCTGCCCCAGGTCATGGCGAAACTGCGCGGCGACGACGCTCCACCGAAGCCGGCCGCTCCCACTTCTGCCGCAACCGCGGCCGGAGCACCGCACGACCCGGTCGAGGCCCAGTTCCAGGGGCTGCCGGTGGTCGAAGCTGAAGACGACGGCGACGAAGACGCCTGGGGACTGACAGGACGAGACTGATGGCTATTCCACGGCAGCTCCCCAACGCGATCACCATCGCGCGTATACCGCTTGCGGTGATCTTCTTCATCCTGCTCCTGATGGGCGGTACCTACGGGCTCGATGACATCGTCATCCGTTGGGTTGCGGCGATCCTGTTCGTCGTGGGCATCTCCACCGACTGGGTCGACGGCTACCTCGCGCGTCGCCACAACATCGTCACCGACTTCGGCAAGCTGTGGGATCCGATCGCTGACAAGCTGCTCACGGGAGCGGGCTTCATCGGACTCGCCGTGCTCGGGGAGCTCAACTGGTGGGTCGTGATCGTGATCCTGATCCGCGAGTGGGGCATCACGATCCACCGCCTCATGGTCGCGAAGGAGCACGTCGTGGCGGCCGCGTGGATGGGCAAGATCAAGACCGCGGTTCAGGCCGTGGCTCTTTCCTGGGCGTTGCTCCCGCTGCACGTGGTGATAGGACCCCAGCTGTGGGTGGTCGGAACGGCGATCCTGATGATCCTGGCGCTGATCCTCACCGTCGCGAGTGGCATCGACTACATCGTGGCGCAGGTGCGAGGGGCACGGCAGCCGTCGTGACGTCGGCGTCGGCGTCGGAGGTGCTCGCCGCGCTGATCGAGCGTGGCTGGACCCTCGGTATCGCGGAGTCGCTGTCGGGCGGGGCTCTCGCTGCGGAATTCGTCTCGGTGCCAGGCGCGTCGGCGTCGCTGCGCGGAGCGATCGTCGCCTACGCCACCCCTGTGAAGCACACGCTTCTGGGGGTCGACGACGACCTGCTCGATGCGTACGGGCCCGTGCACCCCGACGTGGCGCTGCAGATGGCGGCTGGGGCGCGTCGCGCGCTGCAGGTCTCCGGAGTCCCTGCTGACGTTGGCGTCTCGACCACGGGGATCGCGGGACCGGACTCACCCGACGGTCAGCCCGTCGGCACGGTGCACATCGCCGTGGTGACCCCGTACACGTCCGTGAGCGAGGCATTCAGGTTTGACGGCGATCGCGCCCAGATCCGCGCTCAGACGGTCGATGCGGCCGTGGCCATGCTCGTGCGGATCCTGCGGGAATAGCTGATGCGCGGGTTCCGTTATGTCCTATGTGCTCACACCGAAAGCACAGCGTGCGAAGGTAGATTTTGTGAAGGTCGGTAGGACTAGACTGGCGGTCTCCTCGAGGGAGACCTCGAGAAGGCGATCTGGGAGGAGGTTCCGATGATTCTTGTACGACAGGAAATCGGCGATGTGCTGAGGGACTTCCGCCTGCAGAAGGGGCGTACGCTCCGGCAGGTTGCAAGCAAGGCATCCGTGGCCCTGGGCTATCTCAGTGAGGTCGAGCGGGGCCAGAAAGAGGCGTCGAGCGAGATTCTCGCCTCGGTGGCCGATGCTCTGGATGTTCCCATCTCGATCATCATGCGAGAGGTCGGCGACCGCATCTCCGTTCTCGAGGGCATCCAGGTCTTCCCCGATGTCGTTCCCGATGACCTCGTGGCTTCCGTCGAGCCAGAGCTTTCGCTTCACTGAGCGTCGGATTCTCTTCGTTCTCTGATGCGTCGCAGTGAGTTTCTCCGCGCAGTCGACGCGGAATTCGGTGGTCGAGGGTCGTCCCTCGTCAGTGACCTCATTCTGACCCAGCTCGCCGGACGCACTGCGGACCAGGCTCTGGACGCGGGCGTTCCCCCGCGTGACATCTGGCTGGCGCTGTGCGCCGAGACCGATGTGCCTCAGGAGCGGCGGCACGGCGCCGGGCGCCTCGAGCCGCGCAAGCGATGACCCTCCGACGCATACGACGAGCGTTCGACTAACGACATGCCGTGACGGCGTGTCGTCGAATATGTGTTCGAAACGGGCGTAGTCTTCTGCACAAGTGGTTCGGAGACGGTGTTCTCCCTGATTCGCGGAGCTGACGACGCAATGTCCGAGGCCCCTCGTACGGTGAACAGCAAGCCGAAGAGCCATACGCCTTGTCGGAGAGTTCCGCCCAGCCGGGAGGACCGCGACAGCCTACAGGCGGCACCACGCGAGCATAAGGAGCACGTCATGCCATCACCCGCTGACCGCGAGAAGTCCCTCGAGACTGCACTCGCCCAGATCGACCGTCAGTTCGGAAAGGGCTCGGTCATGCGACTGGGCAGCGACGAGCGCGCACCCGTCGCCGTCATTCCGACCGGTTCGATCGCTCTCGATGTCGCCCTCGGCGTCGGAGGGCTCCCGCGTGGACGAATCGTCGAGATCTACGGCCCCGAGTCCTCGGGTAAGACGACGCTCACGCTGCACGCGATTGCAAACGCCCAGCGTGCCGGCGGGATCGCCGCCTTCATCGATGCCGAGCATGCGCTCGACCCCGACTACGCCGCGAAGCTCGGTGTCGACATCGACGCTCTTCTCGTCTCGCAGCCCGATACGGGTGAGCAGGCGCTCGAGATCGCGGACATGCTCGTCCGCTCCGGCGCCATCGATCTGATCGTCATCGACTCCGTCGCGGCTCTCGTGCCTCGGGCCGAGATCGAGGGCGAGATGGGTGACTCCCACGTGGGTCTGCAGGCTCGACTGATGTCGCAGGCACTGCGAAAGCTCACGGGTGGACTCAACCAGACGAACACCACGATGATCTTCATCAACCAGCTGCGCGAGAAGATCGGCGTCTTCTTCGGATCGCCCGAGACCACCGCGGGTGGAAAGGCGCTGAAGTTCTACGCGTCGGTTCGCATGGACATCCGCCGCATCGAGACGCTGAAGGACGGCACCGATGCAGTCGGAAACCGCACCAGGGTCAAGGTGGTGAAGAACAAGATGGCACCGCCGTTCAAGCAGGCGGAGTTCGACATCCTGTATGGCGTCGGCATCTCGCGCGAGGGCAGCCTGATCGACTTCGGTGTCGAGCACGCCATCGTGAAGAAGTCCGGATCGTGGTACACCTACGACGGCGACCAGCTGGGCCAGGGCAAGGAGAACGCGCGGACGTTCCTCCTCAAGAACCCCGATGTCGCGCTTGCGATCGAGATGCAGATCAAGCAAAAGCTCGGCATCGGAGGAGCCACCGAGGCACCTGCTGACGAGCTCGCCGAGCGTCGTCCGGCATGAGCGTGATGGTTCGCGGTTGGGGAACACCCGGAGTGAACCATGAGTGATGGCGGGGGCGGGCCTGAGCAGCTCGCCCCCATCATCCCCCTTTTCGGTCGTGACGACACACGCGCGAAGTCGGTCGACCGGGAAGGTCCGGAGGTCGAAAGCGCGACAGCTCGTTCGGCGCCCGACGCCGGGGTGTGGCAGTCGACAGGGGGCGTCTCGAGCCGCGATTCGAATCCCGTCGCGCCCATCGACTCTCGTGGGCCCAGTGAGCGACATCCTGCTCGCGGCGCAGCGGCTCGGTCCGCACCGCGTCTGCGCGCGTTGCAGTCGCAGGATCTGGGATTCGACGATGTCCCGGGCGTCGACCCCTCCCAATTGCGTGCCGACGCAGAAGAGCTCCTCGTCCGCAAGCTGCGGACTCGTTCGCTCTCTCTGTCGGAAGCGCGGATGGTGCTGAGGGGCTATGAGAAGAACGCCGTGCGGCTCGATGCGGGTGCGATCGATGATGTGATCGATGATTTCTGTCGACGAGGGTACCTCGACGACACGCTTCTCGCCGGCCAGCTGGTGACATCCGGGATCGAGCGCAAGGGGCAGGGACGAGTTGCGCTGTCGAGGGCGCTCTCGCAACGGGGCATTCCTCGCGATGTGATCGATGCGGCCCTTGACGACGTTCCCGACGATGACGCCGAGCGCGCACTCGAGTACGCACGCTCGAAAGCACGAGCCATGTCTCGTCTCGACGGCGACACAGCGCTGCGACGTCTGGTCGGTCAGCTGTCCCGCCGTGGCTACAACGGCTCGGTCGCGATGACAGCCGCCAAGTCTGCCCTTGCTGAGACCTCTTTCGGCTCGTCTTCATCCGGGGTTCGATTCGTCGACTCGGACTGACTGAGGCGAGGGGCTCGAGCCCCTCGCCTCAGCGGCGGTGTCGCGCAACCGCTCGTAGAATGGGGGGATCATGAATATCCCTCGCAGTGAGCCGACGATCATCGCGTCATCGTCCGCAGCAATCGATCTTGATGGACGCCAGCGTTCCTACGAGGTCCGCACCTTCGGCTGCCAGATGAACGTCCACGATTCCGAGCGACTTTCTGGCTCGCTCGAGAGCGCAGGATATGTCCGCGTGACCGACGGTGCCGAGGCCGACGTGGTGATCATCAACACGTGCGCGGTGCGCGACAATGCCGCAGGCAAGCTCTACGGAACCCTGGGCCAGCTCGCCTCGGTGAAGCGACGCAAGGACGGGATGCAGATCGCCGTGGGCGGCTGCCTGGCGCAGATGGACAAGCAGGCCGTGCTGGAGAAAGCGCCGTGGGTCGACGTCGTCTTCGGCACGCACAACATGGGTTCGCTTCCCGGCCTTCTCGAGCGCGCGCGCCACAACGGTGACGCCGAGCTCGAGATCCTGGAGTCGCTCGAGGTGTTCCCCTCGACGCTTCCGACGAAGCGCGATTCTGCGCACAGCGGTTGGGTGTCGATCTCGGTCGGGTGCAACAACACGTGCACCTTCTGCATCGTTCCGAGTCTTCGGGGCAAGGAGAAAGACCGCCGCCCGGGCGACATCCTCAATGAGATCCGCCTGCTCGTCGAAGACGGCGCCATCGAAGTCACTCTGCTCGGACAGAACGTCAACTCCTACGGCGTGGAGTTCGGGGATCGCCAGGCTTTCGGCAAGCTGCTCCGCGCCGCAGGCGAGATCGACGGGCTCGAGCGGATCCGCTTCACGAGTCCTCACCCCGCCGCCTTCACCGACGATGTGATCGACGCGATGGCAGAGACTCCCAACGTGATGCCGCAGCTTCACATGCCGCTCCAGTCCGGCAGCGACCGCATCCTGAAGGCCATGCGCCGGTCGTACCGCAGCGAGAGATTCCTCGGGATCCTCGATCGCGTCCGTGATCGTATTCCGCACGCCGCGATCACCACCGACATCATCGTCGGATTCCCCGGTGAGACGGAGGAGGACTTCGAAGACACGATGCGGGTGGTCGAACAGGCCCGGTTCTCGAGTGCGTTCACGTTCCAGTACTCGATCCGTGAGGGCACACCCGCCGCGACCATGGAGGACCAGATTCCCAAGGCTGTGGTGCAGGAGCGCTACAACCGGCTCATGGCGCTTCAGGAGCGTATCTCCCTCGAGGAGAACCAGAAGCAGGTCGGACGCCAGGTCGATGTCCTCGTGTCGACGGGCGAAGGCAAGAAGGATGCCGAGACCCACCGTCTGACCGGACGCGCCGAGGACAACCGACTCGTCCACTTCGAGGTCACTCCCGGTTCCGCTGTCCCACGGCCCGGTGATGTCGTCTCGGTGACGATCACCCATGCGGCGCCCTTCCACCTGCTCGCAGACGACCCGACAGGCCTCCCGTTGCAGATCCGTCGCACGCGTGGCGGGGACGCCTGGGACCGAGGACAGGCAGAGTCCTGTGCAGTGCCGGCACCGACGTCCGGCGATGGCACGCGTGCCGTATCCCTCGGTCTGCCGACGCTCCGCGTCGGCAGGTGACCACTGCTCGAGGAATGACCGATCCGGCGTCGAGCGACGCGGACAGGGTTCCGCGGCTCTGGGCGATCGTGGGCGCGACAGGAACGGGCAAGAGCGATCTCGCCCTCGATCTCGCTGAGGTGCTGCGCAGCCGAGGCAACGCCGCCGAGATCGTGAACGCCGACGCCATGCAGCTCTACCGCGGAATGGACATCGGCACGGCGAAACTGGCCCCGGACGATCGCAGGGGGATTCCCCACCACCTGTTCGACGTGCGGGAGGTGCAGGAGGAAGCCGCCGTCGCCTGGTACCAGCCGCTGGCGCGGTCCGTGATCACGGGCATCCAGCGACGCGGGGCCGACGCCATCCTCGTGGGCGGATCGGGTCTGTACGTGTCCAGCGTCGTGTTCGACTTCGCCTTCCCGCCGCGTGATCCGGTGATCCGGGAGCGGCTCGAACGCGAGCTCGAAAGCGAGGGTGTCGGTGGCATGCTCGACCGGCTGCGAAAGCTCGATCCCGCGACGGCCTCCCGCGTCGACCCCAAGAATGCAAGACGCGTGATCCGTGCGCTCGAAGTCCTCGAGCAGGGCAGCGTCACGCACGGCGCGTCTCTGCCGGAACAGCCCGCGCTCTGGCAGGCCGACACGCGTCTCATCGGCCTGCACGTCGACCGCGGAGCCCTGGTCGAGAGGCTGGACGCCCGCGTCGAGCGCATGTGGCAAGCGGGCCTGGTCGACGAGGTGCAGGGGCTCCGTCGCGAGGGGCTCGAGAACGGCGTGACAGCTCGGCGCGCCATCGGCTACAGCCAGGCGCTCGCGCAGATCGATGGCCGGCTCACTCAGGCCGAGGCGATCGCCGAGACACAGGCGCTCACCCGCCGCTACGCCCGCCGCCAGGTGTCGTGGTTCAAGCGCTATCCCGGCCTCACGTGGCACGAACCACCGGTGGACGCCGCTTCGCTCGTCGCCCCCTGAGCCCGCAGACTCACCGATCTCGGTGGCTGGATGTCGGTGCCTGGTGAGATGGTTGATCAATGGCCACCCACTTCTACACCGCGAGCAGCATCGACGGTTTCATCGCGACTGATCAGCACTCCCTCGACTGGCTCCTGAAGCAGGACATCGACGAAGAAGGACCCATGTCGTACGCCGGCTTCGAGAAGACGATCGGTGCTCTGGCGATGGGAGCATCGACATACGAATGGGTCATGCGCCACGAGGAAGGGCGATGGGGGTACGAGCAGCCGACATGGGTCTTCGCCCACCGACCGCTCGAGCTTCCGGCCGGCGCTGACATTCGCGCGGCGCAGGGTGACGTCGCCGCCGTGCACTCCGAGATGGTCGCGGCCGCCGGGGGCAAGGATCTGTGGGTCGTCGGCGGTGGCGACCTGGCCGGGCAGTTCGCCGATGCCGGTCTTCTCGACGAGGTGTGGGTGCAGTACGCGCCTGTGACACTCGGCTCGGGGGCGCCGTTGCTGCCGAGAGCACTGGACCTCGAGCTTCTCGAGGTCGCACGCAACCGCAACTTCATGTGCGGCCGTTACCGTGTGCTGCATGGCTGAGCCGTCGACTCCCGTGAGCTCGCGCGAGACCTGGGAGGTCCGCGCATTCGATCGTGCGGATACGGAGTCTGTGGTGGCTCTCTGGACCGAGGCTGGCCTCACGCGGCCGTGGAACGACCCCCGGCTCGACATCGAGCGCAAGCTCACGGTGCAGCCCGAGCTGTTCCTGGTCGTCGAGGACGAGGAACGGTCGACATCAGCGCGGATCATCGGCACCGTGATGGCGGGTTACGACGGGCACAGGGGATGGCTGTACTACCTGGCCACCGCCCGGTCGCACCGTCATCAGGGGATCGCGCGCTCTCTCGTGCGCGAAGCCGAGCGACTTCTTCTGGATATGGGCTGCCCGAAGGTGCAGCTCATGGTCAGAGAGGGCAACGAGGAAGCGCTGGGCTTCTACGACGACCTCGGATACGAGCGATTCTCGGTGTCGAACACGGGCAGGCGTCTGATCGTCGACGCATAGCCGAGATCTCTAGACTGGGTGGATGGTCGCATTCACCAAAGGACACGGCACCGGCAACGACTTCGTCATCATCGCCGACCCCGACGGCGCTCTCGAACTGAGCGCCGAGCAGGTCGCCGTCCTCTGCGATCGACACCGAGGCATCGGCGCCGACGGCATCCTTCGTGTGGTGCGCTCTGCGGCGATCGCAGACGGGCAGGCTGCTCTCGCGGAGGAGCCCGCCGCCGAGTGGTTCATGGACTACCGCAATGCAGACGGGTCCATCGCTGAGATGTGCGGCAACGGCATCCGCGTCTTCGTGCATTATCTCGTGCGCTCCGGCCTCGCCACGATCGAGCCCGGTTCCACACTCCCGATCGGAACGCGTGCGGGTGTCCGCGACGTGACGCGCAGCGAGACGGGGTACCAGGTGGATCTCGGCTTGTGGAAGCTCTCCGGCGATGACCCGCTCGTCACTGCCGACGGGCTCCCTGTCACGAGACCCGGTCTGGGCATCGACGTCGGAAATCCGCATGTCGTGGTCGCACTCGCCTCCGAGGCGGAGCTGTCGTCTCTCGAGCTGCACCGCGCTCCCGTGCTCGATCCCGCCCCTCCCGCGGGGGCGAACGTCGAGTTCGTCGTCCCGGGGGAGCCGCTGGTGAGGGACGGCATCGGACACGTCTCGATGCGCGTCTCGGAGCGCGGCGTGGGGGAGACCCTCAGCTGTGGCACGGGTGTCGCGGCCACGGCTCTTGCCGTGCGCTACTGGGCCGGCTCGAAGGCACCCGACAACTGGCGCGTGGAGGTCCCGGGCGGCACTCTCGGTGTGCGCATGTTCCCTGCAGAGGACGGTGAGCACGTCGCCCTCTCCGGGCCGGCCCAGCTCGTCTTCAGCGGCGAGGTCGACCTGATCTGATGTCGACGACCGGCCAGATCGACCTGGTCGTCTTCGACTGTGACGGGGTGCTCGTAGACAGCGAGAAGCTCTCGATCGAGGTGGATCGCAGGGTTCTCGCAGACCTCGGATGGTCTCTCTCCCACGACGAGATCCTGCACCGGTTCGTCGGACGCTCCTCCGCGCACTTCCGCGCTGAGGTCGAAGCACACCGGGGACGACCGCTTCCCGACGACTGGGAGGCGCCCTACCAGCCGTGGTACCTCGACGCATTCGCGCGCGAGCTGACGGCGGTGGACGGGGTCGAGGCAGCGCTGGACGAGATCACGACAGCGACGTGCGTCGCATCGAGTGGCGCCCATGCGAAGATCCGGCGGACGCTCGGCCAGACGGGGCTCCTGCCGCGATTCGACGGGCGGATCTTCAGCGCAGACGACGTCGCGAACGGCAAGCCTGCCCCTGATCTCTTCCTGCACGCGGCTGAGCGGCTCGGCGTCAGCCCTGAACGCTGCGTGGTGGTCGAGGACAGTCGATTCGGAGTCCAGGCCGCCCGCGCCGCGGGCATGCGTGTTCTCGGCTATGCCGGCGGACTCACCCCAGCTGAGTGGCTGGAGCGCGAGGGCGCCATCGTGTTCACGGATATGCGCGATCTTCCAGAACTCGCGGGTCGGTGACGTCGTCGCTGCGAGGGCTCAGACGAGCGTGATCGGCTCGGTCGGAGGGGTTCCGTGCTTGCGCACCTTCAGGATGCGGTACCCCTTGGACGTGGCGGTCCGATGGACGCTGAAACCAGGGTGGAACGTCGAGCCGATCCACCGTTGCAGCGAATCCGCGCCGAGGTTGCGCTGCACGACGAGCCAGGCGTCGCTGCGCTCGTCGAGCCGGGGGATCCACTTCTCGAGCAGTCCGTGAAGTTCGTTCTTGCCCACTCTGATCGGCGGGTTCGAACGGATCGAGCGGAATGTGACGTCGGCGGGAACATCTTCGGGCAAGGAGGCGTTGATGTTCTTGAGACCATGAGCCGCGGCGTTGCGCCGCACGAGATCGAGAGCCCGCTCATTCACGTCGACGGCCCACACGGTCGCATGGGGCGCAGCCAGCGCCATCGACAGCGTGATGGGCCCCCACCCGCTTCCGAGGTCGAGAAGATGGCCTCCCGGCGGAACCGGGGGCATGTTTGCGAGAAGGACGGCTGTACCGGCATCCAGCCGATCCGGGCTGAAGACGCCGCCAGCAGTGGTGACGTCCAGCTCTCGGCCTGCGAGCGTCACACGGATCGATCGCAGGTTCTCGGGGCTTGCCGGGGCCGCGGTGAAGTAATGGTCGGACCCCATACCGTGAGCGTAGCGGACAGCGCGGGCTAAGGTTAAGGCTCGCAACAAAACCCAGAGATTAGGGACGGATGACGGAGACCACCACACACTCCACAGGTGACGAAGCAGTCGATCGCGTACTCGCGAATGCGGAGAAGCGGACGGAGGCTCGTGTCTTCGGCGCCGCGCAGGCGCTGCAAGACCAGTCGACGGCCTCGCACGCCTCGTCGGACGGCGACCAGTGGGACCTCGAGGATCGTCATGCGCTGCGGCGCGTCGGCGGTCTCTCCACCGAACTCGAAGATGTCACAGAGGTCGAGTACCGGCAGCTGCGCCTCGAGAACGTGGTGCTGGTCGGCGTGTACCCGCAGGGGGCCCAGGACGATGCGGAGAACTCGCTTCGTGAGCTGGCGGCCCTCGCTGAGACCGCGGGCGCGGTCGTGCTCGACGGCGTTCTGCAGCGACGACCGCATCCGGACGCCGCGACCTACATCGGCCGAGGCAAGGCGCAGGAGTTGAAGGGCATCGTCGCAGCCACCGGCGCCGACACCGTGATCGCCGACACCGAACTCGCCCCCAGCCAGCGACGAGCCCTCGAGGACGTCGTCAAGGTCAAGGTCATCGATCGCACCACCGTGATCCTCGACATCTTCAGTCAGCACGCCAAGAGTCGGGAGGGCAAGGCGCAGGTCGAACTGGCGCAGCTCGAATACCTGCTGCCGCGTCTGCGCGGCTGGGGTGACTCGATGAGCCGTCAGGCGGGTGGCCAGGTCGGTGCCGGCGGCGCCGGTATGGGCTCGCGCGGCCCCGGTGAGACGAAGATCGAGCTCGACCGTCGCCGGATCCGCACCAAGATGGCGCTGCTGCGCCGACAGATCCGCGACTACGGCCCGGCGCGAGAGGCGAAGCGGGCCGAGCGGAAGCGCAACACGATTCCGTCCGTCGCGATCGCGGGCTACACCAACGCCGGCAAGTCGAGCCTGCTCAACGCTCTGACGAGCGCCGGGGTGCTCGTGGAGAACGCGCTGTTCGCGACGCTGGACGCGACGGTGCGCCGGTCGGAGACCTCAGACGGACGTGTGTACACGCTGACCGACACCGTCGGGTTCGTTCGCAACCTTCCGCACCAGCTCGTGGAGGCGTTCCGTTCGACGCTCGAAGAGGTCGGCGAGGCGGATGTCGTGCTGCATGTGGTCGACGGATCGCACCCCGATCCCGCCGGTCAGCTGCAGACCGTGCGTGACGTGATGGGCGACGTCGGCGTGCGTGACATGCCGGAGATCGTCGTCTTCAACAAGGCGGATCTCATCGCCGACGATGAGCGTCTCGTGCTGCAGGGCCTCGAGCCCAAAGCGCATTTCGTCTCGTCGCGTTCGGGTGAGGGCATCGAGGAGCTTCGAGCAGCCATCGAAGAGGCGCTTCCGAAGCCCGCTGTCGAGGTTCACGCGGTGGTTCCGTATGACCGCGGCGATCTGGTCGCGGCGATCCACGAGACGGGGATGCTCCTGTCGGTGGACCACAGCGAGCAGGGCACGGTCGTGCATGCGCGTGTGTCGGAGCGGCTCGCGGCCGATCTCGCACCGTTCGCCGTGAGCGCCTGACGGCCCGGATCAGCGAGCGAGGAAGCGCGCCTCCACGGTGGCCGAGATGACGATCTCGTCAGGCTCGTACTCCATCGACGCACCGCCTGTGTCGGATTCCTGCATCATGGCGCCGCGCACCTTCGCCATGCCGGAGAACGGCTGGACGGGTGTCGGCGCGATCAGCCCGACATCGGCGATCTCGACAGGCACGACGGTGCCGAGTCCGAGCGCCGTCGCGTACGCCTGCGCGCGTGTGACAGCCACTCCGACTGCCGCTGCCGCGACCTCGCGCTCGATCCGGGAGCGCGTCTCGGTCGTGAGATGCCAGTCGACCCATCCGACCTCGACTCCGTCCCACGGCGAGACGTCCGATACCCAGAGTGAGAGCTCGGACGCCTCGGCGAAGGTCGCAGTCAGATCGATGCTGGCGTAGTGCACGGGGGCGAGACGCTTGCCTTCGTTGTTCCACGGACGTTCGGCGCGCACGGACAGTCGCTTGCTCGACCATTCGACGACGACACCGGTGTCATGTCGTGCGACGATGCTCTCGCGCACAGGCTCGGTGAGACGCATGACGCGGTCGACGACTGCTGCTCGCTCGGCGCCTTCGGCGCGGACGCTGACGCGGATGGTGGCGCGCTCGGGCGCGATCCGCGCCTCATGCTCGCCCCGGACGGTGACGGTGACTTCGCTCATGTCGCGACTCTACGCCAGCGCACTGAGGAGCCCAGGAATGGCGCAGCCGCTGCGAACGTTGTAGTCTATGAGGCTCGGGGACTCCGGTTCCCGAGGTGAAAAATCAACAGTGTGACAGCGGCTCCTTCGAGAGAAGGACCACGGGGCTGATCGGTTTCGACAGCGCCTGTGAATCCACGAGAAGCGGGCCGAGGATGCAGAGTTATCTCGTAAACGCTCTCTGCAAAACAATAGTTGCCGAAACCAAGCGCAACGACTTCGCCCTCGCTGCATAAGCGAGCCCGATAGTCCGTCAGGCCGTATGTGATTCCGATACGGATCCTGGCGTCATCTAGGAATCTTGCTGCGTGATGGCGTCTGGACGTCACGTGGGACTCTTCCCAGGCTGGGCTCGTCGACTTAGGTGTCTGTGACAAAGGTCGGAGCCGAGTAGAACGTCTTCACAGACTGCGCCCGGAGAAGGCGTGGAGACTCAGCGTTGGACGGGGGTTCGATTCCCCCCAGCTCCACCACGTCGCTGTCACAAGCAAGAAGGCCCGCCTCCCTGGTGATCAACCCGGGAGGCGGGCCTTCTTTGCGCGACCGTGAGCGCGGCCGCTCCGGTCGCTACTCATGAGGGTTGGGGACACCCGAGGACGGCACACGGAACTCATCGCCCTCGTGCGACCACACCCTCCACCACTTGGCGAGGACTGCGTCGCGTTCTGCCGCGTCGGCGGTGTAGAAGTGGTGGGCCGCCGAGCTCGACCAGAATCGTGCCACCGGAACAGTGTCAGGCTGAGCGGAGTTCGCCGGGTACACGTAGTAGGCGACCCCTTCGTCCTTCCAGATGCTCGGCCACTTGGCGATCACCGCGGCGCGCTCTGCCGGGTCTGCGGTGTAGAAGTGCCCCGAATACTGAGTGCTCCAGAATCGGTACAGCGGAATGGTGCCTGCGACCTGGGTCGTGAACGCGGTGTATCGCTGTCCCTCATATGTCCACACACCGGGCCAGCGCGCGATGATCTGATCGCGCTCTGTCGGGTCAGTGGTGTAGAAGTGACCCTGGTAGACGGGACTCCAGAATCGGTAGACGGCGACGGGTTCTGGCAACGGCGGCGCGGATGGCCGCCCCACAGCGGGAACAGCCGGGAGGGGGGTGTCCCGCCAGCTGCACTCAGTGAGGAGCGTCTGGATGGCGTTCTTCTCGGCGGGGTCGACGGACAGGTTCCAACGCCATTTCACCGCGACCCACTCGGAGACGTAAGTGCACCGCATGGGACCGTAGGAGGGCAGCCAGGACGCAGGATCCTTGTCGGCTTTCGCGGTGTTGACGGCCGCGGTGACCGTTGTCAGCGTGCGGTAGTCGTCGACATCGTTGGAGTATCCCTGTCGCTGTGCGTCGGTCCATGCCCACGCTCCGGACCCCCACGCTTCTTTGAGCGCGACGAGGTGATCCATTTCGACTGCGGCGGGGTCGATGTGTATGACGTTGTCGTAGTAGGAGAACCATTGACCCGCAGTGACGGTGCACACGCCGGTGACGGTCGCGGGGATGTCGGTCTCCTCGAGGAGAACCTCCTGACGGGTGCGGCAGCCGTCCCCGTCGAGATCTGCGCCTTCGAAGAACTGGTCGCGGTTGTACTTGACGGTGGAAGGAGCCTCGACACGCAACTGATCCAGCAGCGTGGCCACGGGTACCCATTCCGCCGACGTCGGAGGCGCTGCCAGTGCCACCGATGGTGTGAGCGCTGCGGTGACGATGGCGGTGACGAGAGCGGCCACGAGAACCCGATTGCGCATGCCACTCCTTGTGAATTCGGCTCCGCCGGTGGAGTCCCGCGCTCAGGATACACACAGAATATCGGTTGACTGACGAGCGGGCTCTGCGTCGCGTGTCTCCGCCGGCGGGCTATCAGAGGCTGACATCAGGCGTTGGCGAGCCCGTCGAGGGCTTCCCGTGCAGCGCGGAGATCGTCCTCCGCGTCTCGTACGCGCTGCGCGAGTGCTTCCTGCTCGGTCTCCGCCTTCTCGGCCTCACCTCGTGCACGTTTCGCATCGCGCCGCACCTTCGCCAGTTCTGCCTCGAGTTCCTGCTCGCGATGTGCGAGCTCGTCGACACGCACGGATGCATCCCTGAGCGCCCGGTCCGTTGTGGCCGCCTCGCGGACCACGCGATCGTGCGTCCTCTCCGCTTCTCTGACGGTCCGTTCCGCGTCCCGTCGTTCTCTGCGCGCCTTGACCTCATCGAGAGGCTTGGCGGCGACCGCGGGGGCGTCGGGAGCGCCCCCGCCGACGATGCTGTCGGCGATGTCTGCGAACGTGCCGGCGGGTTCCAATTCCCGCACCAACCGAGCGGACGCGACGGCGGCCGCAGCGGTCGGATCGAAGAAGGCGGCGCTGATGGTCTGCTGCACCGCCTCTCTCGTCGACGCCGTGATGCGCTGTCCGCGCGCTTCGGCGAGTTCGGCGGCGTCCGCGGCGAGCCTGTTGGTGAGGGCGCGCCGGTCGCGTCCGAGCTGTGCGAGAGCGCGAGCGTCCAGATCCGCCTGCGCTTCGCGCAGTTCTTCGGCGAGTAGCAACGCCTCTCCGAGTTGCGAGCTGCGTTCGTGCGCGAAGACGTTCACCACCCAGGCCGCGACCGACGGCTTCTTCAAGGCTCGGATTCGGGCCGCGAGAGCGGGGTCGTCGGTGTCGGCGGCGCGGGCGTTTCGTGCGGTGATGAACTCGGTCGGCGAACCGGTGTAGAGCGTCACCGCGATGTCAGCGAGCTCCGAATCCATGCGAGCGACGATACACCGCTCATGATCGGCTCTTCGGGGCCGCGGCGCGTGCGCACCAATCGCCGTCCGATCAGTATTCTGGTTGGCATGGCAACGCTGTTCTATGGCGCGTCCGACGTTCCGATCCACATCGAGGATCGAGCACTCGCGCATCTGAAGATCGTCATCGCGACCAAGCTCCGCCGACAGGAGAGCTTCACGCTGTCGTGGCGCCACCCCGAGGGAGAGCCCGGCGGGCGGTCCACCATCTGGATCCACCCGTCGATCCCGCTGCGCTTCACCTTCGACGAGCCGGAGCAGCCGCAGCTGAACCCACGCTGGATCGACGATCTCATGCAGTCGGTGAACTCCACCGGCGGCATCCTCCTCGTGGACGAGGTGATCGACGCGCCGGTGCGATGAGCGCACCGAAACGGGCGGACTGGAGTGCCGTCAGCCGGCCCATTCGATCAGGATCAGACCCTGGCGGGTATCCGCGAACTTGACCCATCCGTCGCCGAACAGATAGGTCATGCCGTATCCGTCTTCGTCGGTGCCCATCGCGAACTGCGGGTTCTCGGTGATGTAGATGCCGTCGGGGCCGTCTTCCCGGGTCCAGCCTTCTGTCAGCAGGGAGGACTGCGCGGAGGCGGCATCCTCTGCGCTGATCGTCGACCATCCGTAGAGCTGGCCATGGTCGGAGGCGACGCTGTAGTCGGCCCAGAAGCAGAGGAGACCATCGGCGAGCGTCACGCCGCCGACCACGAATTCCTTCTCCTCGAACGTCCACCCCTGATCGGTGAGCACCTTCACCGTGCCGGCCGACACGATCGTGTCGCAGGTGGGCTCCGCCGCGGATGTGGGGCTCGGAGACGCCACGGGCTCGGCTGTGGCTGAGGGGGAGGGTTTCGGCGCGTCCGGAGTGGGCGAGGCGGATCCCTCCGGCGTCCCGGCACAGGAGGTGAGCGCGACAGCGAGCAGCAGAGCGCCCAGTGCGGCGGAGGTGAAGCGGTTCATCGCGCGAGCCTTCATCGGGGGGTCAGTCGTGCAGGAGGTCGAGGAAGGCCTCGTGGAGGATGCCGTTGGTGGCGAGTGTCGAGAGATCCGAGATCGTCTCCGCACCGTCGAACCCGGTCATCCGACCGCCGGCTTCCCGCACGATCGGCACAGCGGCGGCGACGTCGTACTCCTTGACGCCGAACTCTGCGACCATGTCGATCCGCCCCTCGGCGAGGAGCATGTATGCGTAGATGTCACCGTACGCACGATCGCGCCACACGCGATCGGCGAGCGTCAGCAACTGGTCGATGTGCCCGGACTCAGCCCACTGGGCGATGCTCTGGAAGCTGACGCTGGCGTCGTCGAGAGACGACACGGCGGACGCTCGGATGCGGCGCGGCTCGGCGTCCGTGGCGGTCCACGCTCCTGAACCTGCAGCGGCCCACCAGCGGCGTCCGATGGCAGGCATGCTGACGACGCCGACCTGCGGGATTCCGTCGACCGCGAGGGCGATCATGGTGCCCCACAGCGGCACTCCGCGGAGGAAGTTGGCGGTGCCGTCGATCGGGTCGATGATCCACTGCCGGTGGGTGCTGCCCTCGGCGCCGAACTCCTCGCCGAAGATGCCGTCGTCGGGCCGCTCGGTCGCCAGGAGCGAGCGGATCGCCCGCTCGGTCGCGAGGTCGGCGTCCGTGACATGCGAGTTGTCGGCCTTGGTCGAGACCTCGAGGTCGGGACTGTCGAACCGGGGGAGGGATTGCGCGTCGGCGGCATCGGCGAGTCGGAGGGCGAGTGCGAGGTCGCGAGAGAAGTCGTCGACGCGGGGGGAGGCGGTCACGAATCCAGGATAACCGCCTGAACAAGGGAGTCTGAGAGGGCTTGACATGGGGCGACACGCGCGGCGGACGCGGACGACCCGACTCGATTTCGTCCGGCGGCGATCCGCTGGTAATGTAATTCCTCGGCCGGGGAATTCCCGGGCCACGCACCTCTAGCTCAATCGGCAGAGCAACTGACTCTTAATCAGTGGGTTCTCGGTTCAAGTCCGAGGGGGTGCACGGATCAGCCTCGATGACTCTCGCCAGTCATCGGGGCTTTTCTGCACCCACGGAGATGCCGGGAATCATGCACTCGGTGCGCTAGCGTGATGCAAACGCTAGGGGGATGGCCATGGGCAGACTGGTGAAGGCCTGCGCCGTCGTGGCGGTCGCAGCATCTCTCGGTCTGGGACTGACGGGCTGTTCTGCGGCCGAGAAGACGGTCGCCTACACGACCTCATCGGTCACGCTCGCGCCCGGAGAAGCCCTCGTGGTCGACTTCGGTGAGATCAATCCGACAGTCGGCGATGCGTGGGTGATCACTCGCGAGCCAGACCCGGCCGTGCTCGGGCCTGGCGATGAGCGATCCCGCTACCTCGGCCAGGACGGCGAGACCGGTGCTCCGAGCGAGGTCTCGTATCGGTTCGCACCGGTCGGCGACGGCACGACGGTGATCCAGTTCGAATACGAGTTCCGCGGGGCGGTTCCCGAAGACGCAGACGATCAGCAGACCGCCGAGATCACGGTGACCGTGAAGTAGTGGTCGCTCAGTCGACCGCTATGACGTCTCCGTCGGTGAGGTGCTGAAGGGTCTCGAAGGTCAGCGGCATCACCGTATGCGGGTGCCCGGCTGCGGCCCAGATCTCTCCGTGCTCGCGAAGATCCTCGTCGATGTAGGTGCGCAGCCGCGTCGGATGCCCGACCGGGGCGACTCCGCCGATCGCCTGGCCCGTGGCCTCGCGCACGACGGATGCCGGTGCCATCGCGATAGTGGCCGCGCCGGTGCTGCGCGCCAGGACGTCGAGGTCGACCCGGTGACCGCCGCTCGTCATCACGAGAACCGGCGTCCCGTCGGCGACGAAAACGAGACTGTTCGCGATCGCGGAGACATCGCATCCGATCGCGGCGGCAGCCTCGGGGGCAGTCCGCGCGGAATCCGGCAGGATGCGGATCTCTGCCGCGACACCGGCGTCGACGAGGTGCTGCTGCACGAGCCTGCTGCGCTCGGGGAGGTCGTTCATGACCCCACGGTATCGAAAGCAGCAGGCTCGAGTCTCACGCGGCGTCGCCCAGCAGGATCGCTTCGGCGTCTTCGACGGTGGCGTCATCCGGCTCTTCGTCGATGTGCGCGAGGATTCTGCGTCCGAGGAAGATCGTCAGCGCGGCGACCAGCACTGCGGCGGCTGCGACGAGATACGGGACCGTCGCGTCGAACGCGTGCCACAGGGCTGCCGCGAGCGGCGGAGCGATCGCTCCGCCGAGGAATCGCACCGAGGAGTACGCCGAGGAGGCCACCGATCGGGGCAGGTCCGTCGCCTCCATGACAGCCTCAGTGAGCACGGTGTTCATCACTCCGAGCAGCAGTCCGCCGACGACGATGCAGACGACGAGTGCCGTTGACGACTCCACCAGGAACCCGGCGACGATCAGATCGACGGCGAGAAGCGGGAGAACCGTGAGGATCACACGGGTGCGTGACATCCGGCGCATGAGCAGCGGTGCGACCCACACGCTCGTGACCGCGAGCGCGATGCCCCACCCGAAGAAGGTGAAGCCGATCCCCATCGCTCCGAAGCCGAGGGGGAACGGCGAGAACGCGAGCAGGATGAAGAACCCGATGTTGTAGAAGAACGCCGCCGTGGCGAGCACGGCGAGGGCGGGGCGGCCGAGGGCCTTGAAAGGCGCCGAGAACGGCACCGGTGTGCGCTTCTCAGCGGGGCCGCGCAGAAGGACGAGGACCGCGAGGAACGCGATCGCCATCAGCACCACGACGCCGAAGAACGGTGCGCGCCAGCTCTGCTCGCCGAGGAGGCCGCCCAAGAGCGGGCCGATCGCGATGCCGAGGCCGAGAGCCGCCTCATACAGGACGATGGCCGCGGAGCTGCCTCCGGTCGCCGATCCGACGATCGTCGCCAGTGCGGTGGAGATGAACAGGGCGTTGCCGAGACCCCACCCTGCGCGGAAGCCGATGATCGCGTCGACACTGCCGCTGAGCGCGCAGAAGAGAGCGAACACGACGATCAGCGCCAGTCCGATCAGCAGTGTCTTCTTCGCGCCGATGCGGCTCGAGATCCAGCTGGTGACGAGCATGGCCAGTCCGGTCACCGCGAGGTAGCTCGTGAACAGCAGTTCGGTCTGGACCGGGCTCGCCTGGAGCGATTCAGCGATCGCCGGGAGGATCGGGTCGACCAGTCCGATGCCCATGAAGGCGACGACGCACGCGAATGCGACGGCCCACACCTGGGCTGGCTGCTTCCACACGGAGGTGGCGGGGGTGTTCACACTGTAGCTCCTGTCGACTCTGTGGTGGTGTGCGCTGCAAGGATCTCGGCAGCGCGGGTCAGGACGCCCCATTCGTCGGCGTCGAGGTCGGCGAAGCGCGGAGCGAGAGTGTCGCGGAACTCTTCGCGCCATGCCTGCAGCGCTCGGGAGCCTGGGTCGGTGATGGCGACGGCGATCGCGCGCGAGTCCTCGGCGTCGGGGGAGCGGAGCACGAGTCCCTCGCGCTCCAGATTCCCTATCAGCCGGGTCATCCCGGGTTGGGTCGTGCGCGCCGCGGCCGCGAGCTCTCCGACCCTCTTCGGCCCCGCCTGCTCGAGCAGGCTCAGCACCCGCCACTGTGCGGCAGGTGCGTCGTTGCCGGCGTCCTGCGCGGCGATGCGGCCGAGCGCGTACCCCGAGAGCACGAGTGAGGGAATGACATCCTGACGATTCATACCACCGAGTATATACCCGTTGGTATGTACTGAGGTCAGGTCAGGTCGGGTCAGGTCAGATCAGGTCAGCGCCGTGCCCCTGCGATCCGCGCGGAGAGCTGGTGCGCGTGGGCGAGGAGCGTCCTGCCGAGGTCGCCGATCCGATCGGGTTCGAAGCGGAACCCCACGCCGGTCAGGCTGAGGGCCCATTCAGGCCTCCCCGACCGATCGAAGACCGCTGCACCGATGCCCCAGCTGCCCTCGACGATGAGACCGGCATTCACCGCGTAACCCCGCTCCTTCGTCTCCGCGAGGCGTGTACGCAGGGGGCGAGCGCCGTGTGACCGGCCCCACGCCGTCTCCAGGTCGGGATGCCGTTCGAGATAGGCGTCCACATCGTGGTCAGGCAGGAAGGCCAGGATGGCGAGGCCGGCGCTTGCCACGCCGAGAGGGAACCGGACGCCCTCGCTCAGCACGAACGACCGGATCGGGAAGGACCCTTCCTCGCGGAGCAGGCATACAGTCTCGTCTGCCCTGCGCACGGAGAGGAAGGCGCTCTCCTCCGTCTTGACCGCGAGTGATCGAACGATGTCCCGAGCGAGGGCGGTCACGTCGTAGCGCGCGGCCGCGACCGATCCCATGAGGAACAGCTCCGGGCCCGGCATCCAGCGAGCGGTGGACTCATCACGGTCGACCAGGCCTTCCGCGCGCAGCGCGGACAGGAGCCGATGGGCGGTGGAGCGAGACAGCTCAGCGGCTCGTGCGAGGTCTTGCAGCGACGCACCGTCATGCCCGCTGGAGGTGACCAGTCGGAGGAGCTTCGCGGCGCGGGCGATCGCTTGCGTTCCCGGAACGACGACGGCGGATTCCATAATGTGGACGCTAGGCCCTGATGCGTCCACATCGCAAGAGCCGCCTATCTTCCGGGGCCGGAGAGGCGGATGCTGAACAGGTACGTCTTTCGAAGGAGAATGCGTGATCGACAAGCAGTGGGCGAATGCCGCGGAGGCGGTCGCAGACATCGGAGACGGTGCTTCCCTCGCCGTCGGAGGTTTCGGACTCTCCGGCAACCCGATCGCACTGATCGAGGCGCTGCTCGCTCAGGGCACGGCAGGACTCAGTGTCGTCAGCAACAACTGCGGAGTCGACGACTGGGGTCTCGGCATCCTGCTCGCTGCCGGACGCATCCGCAAGATGACGTCCTCGTACGTCGGCGAGAACAAGGAGTTCGAGCGGCAGTTCCTCTCGGGCGAGCTCGAACTCGAGCTGACGCCGCAGGGAACGCTGGCCGAGAAGCTTCGTGCGGGAGGATCGGGGATCGCGGCGTTCTTCACGCAGACCGGTGTCGGCACGCAGGTTGCCGAGGGTGGGCTTCCTCGGCGCTACAACCCCGACGGCAGCGTTGCGGTGGGGTCCCCGCCCAAGGACGTGCGCTCCTTCGACACGCCGGCAGGCCCACGTGACCATGTGCTCGAGGAGGCCATCACCACCGACTTCGCACTGGTGCACGCGCTGGCGGGGGACAGGCACGGCAATCTGATCTTCAACAAGGCGGCCCGCAACTTCAATCCGCTCGCGGCGATGGCCGGACGAGTCTGCATCGCGCAGGTCGAGCAGCTCGTGGAACCGGGCGAGCTGGACCCGGACCGCATCCATCTGCCCGGTGTCTTCGTGCATCGCGTCGTCGAGGTCGGCACTGACATCCCGAAGCGCATCGAGCGACGCACCGTCGCTGCGGAAGGAGTCTGACATGGCACTCACGCGCGATGAGATGGCAGCACGCGCTGCCGCCGAGCTGCGGGACGGGTCGTACGTCAACCTCGGGATCGGGCTGCCGACGCTCGTGCCCAACCACGTGCCGGACGGCGTGACCGTCGTGCTGCAGTCCGAGAACGGCATCCTCGGGGTCGGGCCGTACCCGTCCGAGGATGCGGTGGACCCTGATCTGATCAATGCGGGCAAGGAGACGGTCACGGTGCTCGCCGGTGCGGCGTTCTTCGATTCGGCGACGAGCTTCGGCATGATCCGAGGCGGAAAGATCGACGCCGCGATCCTCGGCGCCATGCAGGTGTCCGCGACGGGAGACCTCGCGAACTGGATGATCCCTGGAAAGATGGTGAAGGGCCCGGGTGGCGCGATGGACCTCGTGCATGGCGCCGCGCGCGTCATCGTCCTGATGGAGCATGTCGCGAGAGACGGATCGGCGAAGATCGTGCACGACTGCTCGCTTCCCCTCACCGGACGCGGCGTGGTCGACAGGATCATCACCGACCTGGCGGTCATCGACGTCACACCCGATGGTCTCGCGCTGGTCGAGCTCGCACCGGGCGTGACAGTGGAACAGGTCGTCGACTCGACCGAGCCGCCGCTCGCCATTCCCGCAGAGATGCTCGACCGATGAACCCAGAGAACGGAGGGGCTGAGATGAGCGCCCACGACCACCCGAAAGACCAGGACGTCGTCATCGTCGCCGCCGCGCGCACCCCGCAGGGGCGGCTCAAAGGCCAGCTGGCGAGCTTCACCGCCCCGCAGCTCGGTGCGTTCGCGATCAGAGGCGCGCTCGAACAGGGATCCATCGATCCCTCTGACGTCGACGCGGTGATCGTGGGTCAGGTCCTGGCGGCCGGGTCCGGCCAGAACGCCGCTCGACAGGCGGCGATCGGCGCCGGCATCGGCTGGGACGTTCCGGCTCACTCCGTGAACAAGGTCTGCCTGTCCGGTCTCACCGCGATCATCGACGCGTCTCGGATGATCCGCACGGGCGACGCGAAGGTCGTCGTCGCGGCCGGGATGGAATCGATGACCAGAGCTCCGCACCTGCTCATGGGTTCGCGCGACGGATGGACGTACGGCAGCGTCGAGGTGCTCGACCATATGGCTTTCGACGGCCTCACAGACGCCTACGACAAAGAGAGCATGGGCGCGTCGACGGAACGCCACAACGCCCGCTACGACCTGACCAGGGACGCGCAGGACCAGGTCGCCGCACTGTCGCATCAGCGCGCCGCGGCGGCGCAGGCGGCCGCGATGTTCGACGACGAGATCGTGCCGGTGGCGGTGCCACAGCGTCGCGGAGAGCCGGTGCTCGTCACCGCCGACGAGGGGATCAGACCCGACACCACCGTCGAGTCGCTCGCAGGTCTTCGGGCGGCGTTCGCCGACGGCGGCTCGATCACGGCGGGCAACTCGTCTCAGATCTCCGACGGGGCCTCGGCGGTCGTCGTCACCACTCGCGGCACCGCGGAGGCCAAGGGATGGCCGGTGCTCGTCACCGTCGGAGCGAGTGGTCAGACTGCGGGCCCGGACAACTCCTTGCAGGCCCAGCCCGCCCGCGCGATCGAGCGGGCCTGCGAGAAGCAGGGGATCGCACCGGCGGATCTGGATGTCGTCGAGATCAACGAGGCGTTCGGAGCCGTGGTCGCACGATCGCAGGTCGAGCTCGGTCTGAGCAGCGACGTCGTCAACATCCACGGCGGCGGCATCGCGATCGGCCATCCGATCGGAGCATCCGGCACGCGGCTCGTCGTCCACGTCGCTCATGAGCTCGCGCGCCGCGGTTCGGGCACCGCTGCCGTCGGGCTGTGCGGCGGCGGTGGTCAGGGTGAGGCGCTGATCCTCACACGCTGAGAAGTCAGCGCTTGAGGGGCTTGATGCCCTTCGACTCCTTCTTGGCCTGCTTCTCGTGCTCCCGCTGCTGCTTCGCGTAGACGGGCGAGTCCGGCGAGACGGGGCGTCCCTGCTTCGCCCGCCGGGTGTCGACGACCGCGCCGATCGCGAGGGCCAGGCTGATGCCCCAGCTCACCCACGCGAGCGCAGATCGCCACGTGAGCTGCGTGTCGCGGGAGCCGCGGAGCAGGGTGGTTCCCGTCATGATCGCGCCGAGGAGTCCGGTTCCCGAGAGGTAGTTCATGCCTTCACGCTACCTTCCGACCGCCTCACGGCGCTCAGCCTTGACAATCCGGCGCGAATTCTGTCAGGACGAAGACTCGTCGACCGAGGGCATCCAGAGACGGTTCTGACCCGCGCGGTACAATGGGGGAGTCGCGGCTCGGCCGCGGCCGCAATCCGTGTATCTACCGGCCGTCGGCTTTCCGGCGGACAGCGGCGGCACCCGACCCCGCGTCTGCGGACGCGCGAGAGCCCATGACACACGCAACACCCACGCCTCAGCACCACGCCCCCACGCCCACGCCGGAGACACCAGGACTGCTCCGCATCGCGGGCCTGCCGTACTTCATCATCGCGTTCATCGCCCGACTGCCGTTCGCGATGATGGTCGTCGGAGTCCTCACCGTCGTCGTCTCGGCGCGCGGCTCGCTCTCGCTCGGCGGACTCACCTCCGCAGCGGTCGGCTTGGGCACGGCGTGCTTCGGGCCTCTGCTGGGCGCCGCGGCTGATCGCTTCGGCCAGCGCACGGTGCTGCTCATCCTGGCGATCGCCAACGGAGCGATGCTGGTCATCTTCACCCTCGTCGTCTACACCGGCGGAGCGGATGCCCTGGTGCTGATCGCCGCCTTCGGCATCGGTGCGACAGCCCCGCAGGTCGCCCCCATGTCTCGATCGAGGCTCGTCACGATGATCGCCGACCGGATGCCGGAGGCGCTCCGCACCCGCACCGTCTCGGGCACCATGGCGTACGAGTCCGCCGCCGATGAGACCGTGTTCGTGTTCGGCCCCTTCATCGTCGGCATCCTCGCGTCGGCGCTCGCTCCTTGGGCACCGCTGATCGGAGCGGCCGTGCTCACGGTGGTGTTCGTCGGCGCATTCGCCCTGCATCCGAGTGCGCGCGCCGTGTCCGTGCACCGAGATGAAGACGGCAGGGCCCCGTCCAAGGTGTCGGAGCTCTTTAGCCCGCATCTGCTGATCGTCGTCGTCGGAATCCTCGGTGTGGGGATGTTCTTCGGCACGATGCTCACGGCGCTCACGTCTTTCATGGCCGATCGAGGCGCCCCCGAGCAGGCGGGACTCCTCTACGGCGTCATGGGCGTCGGCTCGGCGATCCTCGCCCTCGGTGTCGCCTGGCTTCCGGTGCGGTTCTCGCTGCGGGCGCGCTGGCTGCTGTTCTCGGGCATCCTGCTCGGAGGCAGCCTGCTGCTGCTGCTCGTCGACTCGCCAGCGATGATGATGGTCGCGCTGGCGATCATGGGAATCGGAATCGGACCGACCCTGGTGACCCAGTACAGCTTCGGCGCCGCGCGCAGCCCGCTCGGACGCTCGGCCACGGTGATGACGATGCTCGGTTCGGGCATCGTCGTCGGTCAGTCCCTCGGCGCGGCGGTGGCAGGGGAGCTCGCCGAGAACGTGGGCACAGGAAGCGCCCTCGTCCTGCCGATCATCGCCGCCGGCGTAGCGTTCACGGCCGCCCTTGTCAATTGGCCCCTCAGTGCCACTCGACCTCGCGTAGCCTCGGTCTGAGCTTCTGTAGCCTGAGGAGCACCCCCACTGCATCGTCAGGAGCATCCACACATGTCAGTCGCAGATTTCGTCGTCGTCGCCAACCGACTTCCCGTCGACCGGGTTGTGGGTCCTGACGGAGACGAGGAGTGGCGGACCTCCCCGGGCGGTCTGGTCGCCGCCCTCGAGCCGATGATGCGCAGCGCGCGGGGGGCCTGGGTCGGGTGGCCGGGCCAGGCCGACCTCGAGCTGGACCGATTCGAGATCAACGGCATCGACCTGATTCCCGTGCCGCTCAGTGCCGAAGAGGTCGCCGACTACTACGAGGGCTTCGCCAACGACACGATCTGGCCGCTGTACCACGACGTGATCGCGCCGCCGCAGTATCACCGCGAGTGGTGGGAGGCGTACGTCAAGGTCAACCGCCGGTTCGCAGAGGCCGCCGCCGATGTCGTCGCGCCCGACGGCACGGTCTGGGTGCACGACTACCAGCTGCAGCTGGTGCCGCAGATGATCCGGGAGCTGAGACCCGACGTCACGATCGGCTATTTCCATCACATCCCGTTCCCGGCGCACGGTCTCTACGCCCAGCTGCCCTGGCGTGATCAGGTGCTGAAGGGTCTGCTCGGCGCCGACGTCATCGGATTCCAGCGCGCGCAGGACGCCACGTACTTCCTGACGGCGGTGCGCCGTCGCCTGCGCTATGAGGTCAAGGGATCAGCAGTGGCGATCCCGACGGACGACGGACGCACACGCACCGCGGTCGCCCGGGCGTTCCCGATCTCCATCGACACGGCTCCGTATCTCGAGCTCGCTGCCCGCCCCGAGGTGCGGGCACGGGCGGCGGAGATCAGAGCGAGCCTCGGCAATCCCAAGAAGATCCTTCTCGGCGTCGACCGGCTCGATTACACCAAGGGCATCAGACACCGCATCAAGGCGTATGGCGAGCTGCTCGAAGACGGCCAGCTGAGCGTCGACGACGTCACCTTCGTGCAGGTCGCGAGTCCGAGTCGCGAGCGCGTCGATGCCTACGTGCACCTGCGGGACGAGATCGAGCTCGCGGTCGGGCGCATCAACGGCGACCACGACACGATGGGTCACACGGCGATCCGGTATCTGCACCAGGGCTATCCGCGCGAGGAGATGGTCGCGCTGTACCTCGCCGCCGACGTCATGCTCGTGACCGCCCTGCGCGACGGCATGAACCTCGTGGCGAAGGAGTACGTGGCGACCCGAGCCGACAACCGCGGTGTGCTCGTGCTCAGCGAGTTCACGGGAGCCGCCGATGAGCTGCGACAGGCGGTGCGGGTCAACCCGCACGACATCGCCGGGTTGAAGGACGCGATCATGACGGCGGTCTCCATGACGCCGGCCGAGCAGGGCAAGCGGATGCGGTCGTTGCGGCGCCGTGTGCTGGAGAACGATGTGAACGCCTGGTCGTCGTCGTTCCTCCGCGCGCTCGCGGAGGTCCGCCGACGCTGATCCGCCGGGTCATACTGGGAGGACACCGCCTCGATTGGAGACCCTGTGACCCGTAGCTGGACCCCCGGAGAAGCAGACCCGGCGCTGAGCGCCATCGCCGCGACGCCCAGGCTGGTCGTCGCACTGGACTTCGACGGCACGGCGTCTCCGCTCATCCCCGACCCGATGGCGGCCAGGGCGCTGCCCGAGGTCGCGACGCAGGTCACGCGGCTCGCCGCTCTGCCGGACACGGTGGTCGCCTACGTGTCGGGGCGCAGCATGCACGACCTGAGAGTCATCACCGAGCACACGGATGATTCGCTGATCGCTCTGGCCGGTTCGCACGGTGCCCAGTACTGGTACCCGGGTGTCGGCGATGCCGCGACCGACGGCGCCGAGTCCGCCGAGGGCTCCCGTGAGGAGCTGTGGGAGGCGGCACGACCGATCATCGATCGCTACGAGGGTGCCGAGCTCGAACCGAAGACCTTCGGGATGGGCGTGCACACGCGCACTGCCACTCCCGAGGTCGAGAAGGCCGTGTTCGCCGAGATCGACGCGCTGGTGGCGGAGCGCTTCCCCCACTGGCGGCGACGCGCAGGACACCGAGTCCTGGAGTTCTCCTCTCGGAACGAGGGGAAGGACGCCGCGATGGCCGCCCTTCGCGAGCATTTCGATGCGACCGCGATCCTCTTCGCCGGTGACGACGTCACGGACGAGGACGCGATGCGGGTGCTCACCGGCGATGATCTGGGCGTGCGTGTGGGCCCGGGGGAGAGCGCCGCCGAGCTTCGTGTGGAGAACCCACAACAGATCGCGCTGCTTCTGGAGGCGCTCGCGGACGAGCGCACCTCTCGGCGGGAATAGACTTCCGTCATGTCCTCGCATGATCCCTCCACCAGCGCGCCCATCGACATCAAGCCCCGCAGCCGCGTCGTCACAGACGGCATCGAGGCGACGACCTCCCGAGGCATGCTCCGTGCCGTCGGCATGGGCGACGCCGACTGGGACAAGCCCCAGATCGGCATCGCGTCCAGCTGGAACGAGATCACGCCCTGCAACCTGAGCCTCGACCGTCTCGCGCAGGGGGCGAAAGAGGGCGTGCATTCGGGTGGTGGCTACCCGCTGCAGTTCGGCACGATCTCGGTGTCCGACGGCATCTCGATGGGCCACGAGGGCATGCACTTCTCGCTGGTGTCGCGCGAGGTCATCGCCGACTCGGTCGAGACCGTGATGATGGCCGAGCGGCTCGACGGCTCGGTGCTGCTCGCCGGCTGCGACAAGTCGATCCCCGGCATGCTCATGGCCAGCGCCCGACTCGACCTCTCCAGCGTCTTCCTCTACGCCGGCTCGATCGCCCCCGGATGGGTCAAGCTCTCCGACGGCACCGAGAAGGACGTCACGATCATCGACTCGTTCGAGGCCGTCGGCGCGTGCCGCGCCGGTCTCATGAGCGAAGAGGACCTCAAGCGCATCGAATGCGCGATCGCCCCGGGTGAAGGTGCCTGTGGAGGCATGTACACGGCCAACACCATGGCGTCGGTGGCCGAAGCCCTCGGCTTGAGCCTTCCCGGTTCGGCCGCCCCGCCCGCCGCGGATCGCCGCCGCGACTACTTCGCGCACCGATCCGGCGAGGCCGTCGTGAACCTGCTCCGTCAGGGCATCACGACCCGCGACATCCTCACCAAGGAGGCGTTCGAGAATGCCATCGCGCTCGCGATGGCCCTCGGCGGTTCGACGAACGTCGTGCTGCACCTGCTCGCCATCGCGCGAGAGGCCGATGTCGAGCTGAGCCTGCACGACTTCAACCGCATCGGCGACAAGGTGCCGCACGTGGCGGACATGAAGCCGTTCGGCAAGTACGTCATGAACGACGTCGACCGCCACGGCGGCATCCCCGTGATCATGAAGGCGATGCTCGACGAGGGGCTGCTGCACGGTGACGCGCTCACCGTGACGGGCAAGACGCTCGCCGAGAACCTCGCGGATCTCGACCCGCAGCCGATCGACGGCGAGGTCATCCACACGTTCGACAACCCGATCCACGCGACCGGCGGCCTGACGATCCTGCACGGCTCGCTCGCGCCCGAGGGCGCGGTCGTGAAGACGGCCGGCTTCGACGCCGCCGTGTTCGAGGGCCCCGCCCGCGTGTTCGAGCGCGAGCGTGCGGCCATGGACGCCGTGGCCAACGGCGAGATCGAGGCGGGCACCGTCATCGTGATCCGCTACGAGGGTCCGAAGGGCGGACCGGGTATGCGCGAGATGCTGGCCATCACCGCGGCCATCAAGGGCGCGGGGCTCGGAAAAGATGTACTACTCTTGACTGACGGACGATTCTCAGGCGGCACAACCGGCCTGTGCATCGGCCACATAGCACCCGAAGCGGTGGACGCAGGTCCCATCGCCTTCGTGCGCGATGGTGATCTGATACGGGTCGATATCGCAGCTCGCTCTCTCGACCTACTCGTCGACGAGGCGGAGCTCGCCTCCCGCCGCTCTGGCTGGGAGCCGCTACCCCCGCGCTATACCCGTGGCGTTCTTGCCAAGTACTCGCGTCTCGTGCGGTCAGCCGCCGAGGGCGCGACGACCGGCTGATCCGCGTCGAATCCGGCATCCAGCCTCCGACGTCGCCTACAGACCATCAGAAGGAGTGTCATGACTGCTGACACCGTCTCGGCTGTGCCGAGGCCGCCCGCACCCAAATCCGCCGCACCGGAGATCTCCGGAGCAGAGGCTGTCGTCCGCACGCTCGAGCTCCTCGGCGTCAGGGATGTCTTCGGCCTCCCCGGCGGCGCGATCCTCCCCGTCTACGACCCGCTCATGGATGCGGCCGACCTTCGGCACATTCTGGTGCGGCACGAGCAGGGAGCGGGCCACGCCGCCGAGGGCTACGCATCGTCGTCGGGCAAGGTCGGTGTCTGCATCGCGACCTCTGGCCCCGGTGCGACCAACCTCGTGACAGCGATCGCTGACGCCTACATGGACTCGGTGCCGCTGCTCGCGATCACCGGCCAGGTGTTCTCGACGCTCATGGGCACCGACGCGTTCCAGGAGGCCGACATCGTGGGAATCACGATGCCGGTGACGAAGCACTCGTTCCTCGTGAAGGACGCATCCGAGATCCCCGGCGCCATCGCGGCGGCGTACGAGATCGCATCGACGGGCCGCCCCGGTCCGGTGCTCGTCGACATCACCAAGGATGCACAGCAGGCCATGGCGCCGTTCGTCTGGCCGCCCAAGTACGATCTGCCGGGGTACCGCCCCGTGACGAAGGCCCATGGCAAGCAGATCCATGCGGCAGCCGCCCTTCTGGCCGAGGCCAAGAAGCCGGTGCTCTACGTCGGTGGCGGTGTGATCCGTGGTCGTGCGTCGGCCGAGCTGCTCGCCCTGGCCGAGACGACGAACGCACCGGTCGTGACGACGCTCATGGCTCGCGGCGCGTTCCCCGACTCGCACCAGCAGCACCTGGGCATGCCGGGCATGCACGGCACCGTCCCTGCGGTGCTTGCGCTGCAGGAGGCCGACCTGATCGTGTCGCTCGGCGCGAGGTTCGACGACCGTGTGACCGGCAAGGCTGCGCTCTTCGCGCCGAACGCCAAGGTCGTGCACGTCGACATCGACCCGGCGGAGATCTCGAAGATCCGCACGGCCGATGTGCCGATCGTCGGAGACGTCCGCGACGTGCTGGTCGACCTCGAATCCGCGTTCCGCTCGGCCGTCAACACGACAACTCCCGACACGGAGGAGTGGTGGTCGTACCTCGACGGCCTGCGCACCGAGTTCCCCCTCGGATACGCGCCGACGACCGACGGGCTCCTCGCGCCGCAGTACGTGATCCAGCGGATCGGTGAGCTGACCGGCCCGGAGGGCATCTACGCCGCCGGAGTCGGACAGCACCAGATGTGGGCTGCGCAGTTCATCAAGTACGAGCGACCCAACGCCTGGCTGAACTCCGGGGGAGCGGGCACGATGGGCTACTCCGTCCCCGCTGCCATGGGCGCCAAGGTCGCCGAGCCCGACCGCGTGGTGTGGGCGATCGACGGCGACGGATGCTTCCAGATGACCAATCAGGAGCTCGCGACCTGCACGATCAACAACATCCCGATCAAGGTCGCGATTATCAACAACTCGTCGCTGGGCATGGTCCGCCAGTGGCAGACGCTGTTCTACGACGGCCGCCACTCGAACACCGACCTGAACACCGGTCACGGCACTGTGCGCATCCCCGACTTCGTGAAGCTCGCCGAGGCCTACGGCTGCCTCGCGATCCGTGTCGAGAAGGAGGAGGAGGTGGACGCGGCGATCAAGCTCGCTCTCGAGACCAACGACCGCCCCGTCGTCATCGACTTCGTCGTCAGCGCCGACTCCATGGTGTGGCCGATGGTTCCCCAGGGCGTGAGCAACAGCTACGTCCAGTACGCCCGCGAGCACGCGCCCGCATTCGACGAGGAGGACTGACCATGTCGACTCACGTGCTGAGCCTCCTTGTGGAGAACACCCCCGGTCTGCTGACCCGCGTCGCAGGTCTGTTCGCGCGCCGCGGTTTCAACATCGACTCGCTCGCGGTGGGCGTGACCGAGGTGCCGGGCATCTCGCGCATCACCGTCGTCGTCGACCTCGAGGACCTGCCTCTCGAACAGGTGACCAAGCAGCTCAACAAGCTGATCAACGTCATCAAGATCGTGGAGCTCGACTTCCCGACCTCGGTGCAGCGCGAGCACATGCTCGTCAAGGTCCGCACCGACAACGCGAACCGGTCGAACGTCATCGAGGTCGCCAACCTGTTCCGCGCCTCGGTCGTGGACTATGCGTCCGACGCGCTGGTGATCGAGGTCACCGGTGATCGGGGCAAGGTCGACGCCATGCTCCGTGCCCTCGAGCCGTTCGGCATCAAGGAGATCGCGCAGTCGGGTCTCCTCGCCATCGGCCGCGGCGGCAAGAGCATCACCGAGCGCGTCCTGCGCGGCTGACCAGATTTCCTACACGTACACGAACACCAATCAAGGAGAAAACCAGTGAGCACCGAGATCTTCTACGACGCAGACGCCGATCTGTCGATCATCCAGGGCAAGAAGGTCGCCATCGTCGGCTACGGCTCGCAGGGTCACGCGCACGCGCAGAACCTTCGCGACTCCGGTGTCGAGGTCGCGATCGCGCTCAAGGAGGGCTCGAAGTCGGCGCCGAAGGCGGAGGAAGCCGGATTCGCGGTCAAGACCGTCGCTGAGGCGACTCAGTGGGCCGACCTCATCATGATCCTGGCGCCGGACCAGCACCAGCGCACGATCTACAGCGAGTCGATCGCCCCGAACCTCACCGAGGGCAAGACGCTCGCCTTCGCGCACGGCTTCAACATCCGCTTCGGCTACATCGACGCTCCCGAGGGCGTCGACGTCATCCTCGTCGCACCCAAGGCACCGGGCCACACCGTGCGTCGCGAGTTCGTCGCCGGTCGTGGCATCCCCGACATCATCGCCGTCGAGCGCGACGCGTCGGGCAACGCCTGGGCGACCGCGCTGTCGTACGCAAAGGCCATCGGCGGCACCCGTGCCGGCGTCATCAAGACGACCTTCACCGAGGAGACCGAGACCGACCTGTTCGGTGAGCAGGCCGTTCTGTGCGGTGGCGTCAGCCACCTCGTCCAGGCCGGCTTCGAGACGCTCACCGAGGCTGGCTACCAGCCGCAGATCGCCTATTTCGAGGTGCTGCACGAGCTGAAGCTCATCGTCGACCTGATGTGGGAGGGCGGCATCGCCAAGCAGCGCTGGTCGGTCTCCGACACCGCCGAGTACGGCGACTACGTGTCGGGCCCCCGCGTCGTGACCCCCGAGGTCAAGGAGTCGATGAAGGCGATCCTCGCCGACATCCAGAGCGGTGCGTTCGCGAAGCGCTTCATCGACGACCAGGACAACGGCGGCGAGGAGTTCCTCGCGCTGCGGGCCAAGGAGGAGACGCACCCCATCGAGGCCACCGGCAAGGAGCTGCGCTCGCTCTTCGCATGGAAGCAGCAGGACGAGGACTACGTCGACGGCAGCGCTGCGCGCTGACGCTGATTCGATCTTCGAAAGAACGGGCATCCCTCCGGGGGTGCCCGTTCTTCTGCGTCTGCACCGTTCACCTCGCTAGACATCGGATGTCTGTGCCAGGATGGAGGTATGCGACAGGAATGGTTTGATCACGCCCGCTTCGGCATGTTCGTGCACTTCGGCCTCTACAGCGGCGCCGCCCGGCATGAGTGGGTGCAGAACTACGAACGCCTGACCGACGAGGACTACCGCCCCTACTTCGAGCACTTCGATCCTGATCTGTTCGATGCTCGCGCCCTCGCGCGCACCGCGAAGGACACGGGGATGGGCTATGTCGTGCTGACCACCAAGCACCACGATGGATTCTGCCTGTGGGACTCTCAGCGCACCGACTTCACCTCCGTCGCGGCGACAGGGCGCGATCTGGTGCGCGAGTACGTCGACGCACTCCGCGCCGAGGGTCTCAAGGTGGGGCTCTACCACTCGGTGATCGACTGGCATCATCCCCACTTCACGATCGACTGGAACCACCCTCGTCGAGACGATGCCGACGCGCACGAACTGAACGTGGGCAGGGACATGGCGATCTACCGGGAGTACCTGCATGCTCAGGTGCGTGAACTGCTGACCGCCTACGGCGAGATCGACTACCTGTTCTTCGACTTCACCTACCCCGAGGCCAAGGACGGCTGGTCCGGCAAGGGGCCCGACGACTGGGATGCCCCCGGTCTGCTCGCACTGTGCCGCGAGCTCCAGCCGAACATGCTGGTGAACGACCGCCTCGGGATCCCCGCGGACTTCGTGACCCCCGAGCAGTATCAGCCCACCGCGCCGATCGTCCGAGACGGTGTCGCCCTGACGTGGGAGGCGTGCCAGACGCTCAACGGGTCGTGGGGGTATGACAGGGACAACACCGACCAGAAGTCGTCGACGATGCTGACGCAGATGCTGGTCGATTCGGTCTCGATGGGCGGCAACATGCTTCTCAACATCGGTCCGGACGGGCGCGGGGCCATCGCTCCGCGGGACGCCGCGACGCTCGGCGAGATCGGCGAATGGATGCGGCTGCACGGAGGTGCGGTGATCGGGGCGGGGCACGCCGAGTTCACGCCTCCTCGTGAAGGCGTGTACACCCGCAAGGGCGATCGTCTGTACCTGAGCCTGTTCTCCTGGCCGATGGGATTCGTCCACCTTCCGGATCTCGCCGGACGAGTGACATATGCGCGGCTGCTGCATGACGGGTCGTGGCTCAAGACGAGCGCATCCGACCCTGAGCAGCAGGCTGACCTGATGACCCCGGCAGGAGAGGCCGAGGGGACGCTCACCGTCCATCTGCCCGTCAGGCGCCCCGACGTGCTGCTGCCGGTGATCGAGCTGACGCTCTCGGCGTGAGGCGGGGAGTGGCGGCGGATCAGCCCGCCGCCACGTCCATGCCCTCGAGCGCGAGGCGGGCGGCGCCGTGCAGGATCGCATCCGCTCCCGTCGTCGCGGCCTCGATGCGCAGTCGCTGCGTCGCCAGGGGATGGCACGCCTCGTAGACGCGACTGCGGACTGCGGCGATGAACGGCTCGGAGGCGCTCATGCCCCCGGTCAGGAAGACCGCGTGCGGGTTGAAGAAGTTCACGACCCCCGACAGTGCCTGGCCGAGGTGCGTGCCCGCAGTCCGTACGAGCGAGGTCGCGAGCGGATCGGCATCCCTCGCCAGCGTCAGCACATCGGCGGTCGTGCGCACGGTGTCGTCGCCGCGCTCGCGCATCTGACGCACGAGGCTCGCGCCGCTGGCGACCGTCTCGAGGCATCCGGTGTTGCCGCACGAGCAGGGGATGTCACCGCTGCCGTCGATGCGGGTGTGCGTGATGTCGCCGGCAGCGCTCGTGGCGCCTCGGTGGATGTGCCCGTCGACGATCACCCCGCTGCCGATGGCAGTGCCCGCTTTCACCGTGATGCTGTGGTGCGTGTGGCCGAACTGCGCGCGGTGCTCGCCGAGCGCGGCGAGGTTCGCGTCGTTGTCGACCGTGACATGCGTTCCGAAGCGACCAGCCAGGTGCTCGCCGACCCGAAAGCCCGGCCAGCCGGGCATGCGAGAAGGCTGATCGACGGATCCGGTGAGCGTGTCCACAGGCCCGGGAAGGCTGACGCCGATCGCGTGGATCCGCGTGTCTGCGCCGAGGCGCTCGAAGACCTCGGCGATGCGCCCGAGGGTGGCCTCCGGGCCGTCGGTGAGATCGATCGCGATCGACTCGACGCCGAGCAGCGCGCCGCTCAGCGAGTGCCTTCCGATCCGAGCGTGCTGGCCGCCCAGGTCGGCGGACAGCACGATGCCGTCGCCGGCGATCTGCAGGACGCGTGGTCGTCTTCCCCCGCGTGAGGTGCCGTCGCCTGCCTCCTCCAGCACGCCCGCATCGAGGAGCGACTGCACCCTGAGCCCGACGGTCGACGCCGCGACGCCGAGCAGCGCGGCGATCTCGCTGCGGGAGTGCGCCTCCCCGCGCGCGACGAGATCGAGGATGCGTCGAGAGTGCTGATCCTCGACGGCGAGGGGCGAGGTGTCGGGCATGAGGCTCCTTCGTGATCGAAGCAAGGTCAGCGTAGCGGTCCAAGCCTGCGTTTCTGACTCGTTACGAATTATCAAGCTCCGATAAACATCGGATGTTCGGCTTGCAAGGGATTGTGAAGTGTGACAGCCTCACTTCATACGAAATCCTACTAGGTTGCTTCGATCTTCGAAATAACCTGATCCTTCCCGAGGAGGCATTCAATGAAGAAGTTGCGTGTGGGGGCAGCCGTCGCTGTCGCCGGCGTCGCTGTGGCGATGACCGGCTGTGCGAGTGGAGACGCCGGCGGTTCGGCCGACGGCGACACGATCGTCGTCGACATGTGGGCCGGCAGCGAATCCGATGTGGACGCCTTGGAGGCGCAGGTCGCCTTCGCCCAGGAGCAGAACCCCGACATCAAGATCAAGCTGCAGACGTCGCCCTGGAGCGACTTCTTCACCAAGCTCACGACGAACATGGCGAGTGGCAACATGGCCTGTGTCACGGGCATGAGCGGAGCACAGCTCGGCGGTTACACCCAGGGCTTCCGAGAGCTGAGTGCGGATGACCTCGAGACGGCAGGCATCGACTGGTCGGAGTTCAACCCGAGCGCCGACGGCATCCTGAGCTTCGAGGGCAAGGTCTACGGCGTGCCCTTCGACGTCGCCACGATGCTCGTCTACTACAACCAGGACATGCTGACGTCAGCGGGCGCCGCCACCCCGGAGATCGGCTGGACGTTCGACGACTTCGACAAGATCGCGGCCGACGCCACCAAGGACGGCAAGTACGGGTTCGCCATGGGCATGGGCGGCTACCAGTGGATGTCGATGCCGATCGCCTACTCGGCGACGCAGCCCGCGTCGGAGGACGGCTCGCTTCACATCGACGAGAAGGCTTTCGTCGACGCGGCGTCCTGGTACGCCGGGCTCGTCGACGAGAAGAAGGTCGCCGCGCCCGTGGCGTCCGCCTCCGACACAGGCTGGGGTGAGAACCAGTACTCGGGCGGCAACGCGGCGATGGCCGTCGACGGCACCTGGAACGCGGTGACCTACTTGAACAACGAGTCCGGCTTCGCCGCCGGAATGGCTCCGCTGCCCGCGGGCGTCGACGGCAACCCGGGGCCGATCCTCGGCTCGGGCTACGGGATCTCCGCGAACTGCGAGAACCCCGAAGCCGCCCTTAAGGTGATGGGCTCGCTCCTCGGTGAGGATGCGCAGGACTACATCGCGTCGTCTGGTCGTTCGTACCCCGCTCGCATCTCGTCGCAGCCGCTGTACTTCGAGTCCATCGACGAGGAGTACCGCGGTCAGGTGCAGTCGGTGTTCGAGGCGGCCTTCGGCGACACCGTGCCGCTCTACATGACGCAGAACTGGCAGAAGCTCGACAGCTACATCCAGCCCAACCTCGTCAGCGTCTACAACGGCCAGATGACGATGGAAGAGCTGCTGTCGAACGCTCAGGCGCAGTTCGGCGAGTGAGTCGACTCCGCTCTCTGCTGCACTAATCAACGAAAGAAACTGAGATGACGATCACGACGAGACGTCGAGGATCGCTCGCCAAGGTCGAGGCCCGCCAGGCGCTGGGATTTGCCAGCCCAGCCCTGGTGGGGCTCGCCCTGTTCACGATCGTGCCCGTGGGGCTGTCGATCGTGATGAGCGTCTTCGATTGGCCGACCTTCGGCGAGCGGACCTTCAACGGTGCGGACAACTACATCAGGCTGTTCACCAGCAGCCCCGACTTCTGGCCGGCGCTGCGCAACTCGGCGGTGTACACGCTGCTCTACGTGCCGCTGAGCGTCGCTCTCTCGCTCGTGCTCGCCCTCGGCCTCGGTCCGCGCATCCGCGGACGCGGAGCCCTGCGTGTGCTCTTCTTCATCCCGGTCGTGACCCCGATGGTCGCGAACGTCCTGGTGTGGAAGATGATGCTGCAGCCCCAGGGCCTGTTCAACGGTCTCTCGGAGACCTGGTTCGGGATCCAGTTGCCCAACTTCCTCGCCGACCCCTCGTGGGCCATGATCATGGTCGTCGCGATGAGCGTCTGGCAGGGACTCGGGTACAACATGCTGATCTTCTCCGCCGCTCTCGAGCAGCTCCCCGAGAGTGTCCTCGAGGCGGCGAGCATCGACGGTGCGCAGGGGTTCCGCCGCGTCTGGAGCATCATCATCCCGATGATCTCGCCGGCGATCTTCTTCGCGACGATCATGACGATGATCACCTCCCTCCAGGTGTTCGTCCAGCCCCAGCTGCTCACCGGCGGCGGGCCCGGGAACGCCACCAAGCCGCTCGTCATGTTCATCTGGGAGCAGGGCTTCACGTTCGGCGACCTCGGCCTCGCCGCCGCGGCCGCCTGGATCCTCTTCGCGATCATCATCGCGATCACCGGCCTGCAGTTCGCCGCACAGAAGAAGTGGGTGCACTATGAGCACTGAGACCCTCACCACGCCCACCGCGGCCATGCGCACACCCCGAGAGCTGCGGCGCGCACGTGGTGCAGCGACGACGCCGGCGGCCCGTGTCCGCCTCGTCATCGCGCACGTGTGCATCTACATCGCCGCGCTGATCTTCGTCTCGCCCATCGTCTACGCGTTCTTCTCGGCGCTGAAACCGAACACCGAGATGTTCTCGATGCCGCCCACGCTCGTCGGCTCCGAGCTGCGGTGGAGCAACTTCGTGGACGTCTTCGCCTACGGCCCCTTCGTCACGTACATCGCGAACTCGTTCATCGTCGCTATCCTCGGAACCCTCGTGGTGCTGGTCGTCTCGACCACAGCCGGCTACGCGTTCGGGCGCCTCCGCTGGAAGGGCAGGGATGCCGTCTTCATCCTGTTCCTCGCGACTCTGATGGTTCCGGCCGAGGTGCTCGTCATCCCGATGTTCCAGGTGATGCAGTGGTTCGACTGGGTCGACACCTATCAGGCGCTCGTGCTGCCTTTCGCATTCGGCGCCTTCGGAACCTTCCTGATGCGGCAGTTCTTCCGCGGTATCCCGTATGAGCTCGAAGAGGCCGCCCGCGTCGACGGCGCGGGTCCCGTCCGCACGTTCCTGCAGATCATCCTGCCCCTGTCGAAGTCGGCCGTCGCGGTGCTGGCGGTCTTCACCTTCCTGACGTTCTGGAACAGCTACCTGTGGCCGCTGATCGTCACAGTCGACTACGACGCGCACGGCACGCTTCCGGTCGGTCTCGCGAGCTTCGCGGGGCTCACCGGCACCCGGTGGGATCTGCAGATGGCAGCGGCGATCATCTCGATGATCCCGACGACTCTGCTCGTGATCGTGCTGCAGAAGCACCTGGTCAAGGGCATCGCGATGGCGGGGCTCGGCGGACGATGACGGTCACCGATCAGGAACAGATGGCGGTGACGCCGGATGCACGACCGCCCGGGGCATCGCAGGGCATCGTCGGGATCGATATCGGAGGCACCAAGATCGCGGGTCTCCTCGTCGACGAATCGGGAACGATCGTCACGCGCGCCAGCGTCGCGGCGCCCGCGAGCGAGGGCGGCGACGCGATGGCCGATGCCGCGGCGACGCTCGTGCGTGATCTCGTCGCCCGCGCCTCGGCGCAGCTCGTCGCGGTCGGCGTGGGAGCGGCAGGGGTCGTCGATCATGCGACCGGCACCATCCGCGCGGCTTCGGCGACCTTCGTCGGGTGGGCGGGCTTCCCTCTGGCCCATGCGCTGTCCTCGCGGCTCTCGGTGCCCGTGAGCGTCGAGAACGACGTCAACGCCTTCCTCCTCGGCGAGGTGGCTGCCGATCGCCGTGCCGACGACGTGCTCGGCGTGATGCTGGGCACCGGAGTCGGCGGCGCCGTGATCATCGACGGACGGCTGCGGCATGGTCCGCACGGAGCAGCGGGTGAGATCGGCCATACCCCCGGGTACAGCGACCTCGTCTGCACCTGCGGCCAGGTCGGTCACCTCGAGACCCTGGCCTCCGGGACCTCGATCGCACGCCGATACTCCGAGCGCGTCGGAGATGCCGTCGAAGACGCGCGCACCGTCGCCGAGCGAGCACGCTCGGGTGACCCCATCGCCGTCGAGGTGTTCGCGTCGGCCGGCCGCGCGGTCGCATTGGCGTGCGCGAGCGCGGCGACCCTGCTCGATCTCCCTCGCGCCATCGTCGGAGGAGGAGTCTCAGAGGCCTGGGATCTGCTGGCACCGGCGATCGAGCAGACGCTGCGGACCGATTCTCCCGTCTCCGGCCTGCCGCTCGTCATCGCACCGGCGCGGCTGGGTGCGGATGCCGTCGCGCTCGGCGCCATCGAAGCGGCGCGCCGGACCCTCGTGACGGCGGGAGAGAGATCATGACGAACATGACAGAGGAGACAGCAGTGACCGCACGACCCGAGGCCAGCGAGATCTGGATGGGCGCGCTTCCTGGCGTCGAGACGGGCGGGCTCGAGCGACCGAGGATCGGGATCGCCGGGATCTCGATCGAATCGAGTACATTCTCGCCGCACATCTCCGGCGACGAGGCGTTCACCGTTCGCACGGGTGCGGAGCTGCGCGCCTACTATCCCTTCCTCGACGAGGGGCGTGAGCTCGCGGAGGCCGCGGACTGGGTGCCGCTGACCCACGGCCGATCGCTTCCCGGTGGTGCCGTGGATGCTGACACCTACAGCCGCATGAAGACGGCCATCGTCGACGGCATCCGCGCGCACGGGCCATTCGACGGGTTCTTCTTCGACATCCACGGCGCCATGAGCGTCGTCGGCATGGACGACGCCGAGGGGGATCTCGCGCTCGCTGTGCGGGAGGCGCTCGGGGACGACACGCTGGTGTCGACGTCGATGGATCTGCACGGCAACGTCTCGGAGACGCTGCGCGACGCCGTGGACCTGCTCACCTGCTACCGCATGGCACCGCACGAGGACTGGCTGAACACCAAGGAACGAGCCGTGTGGAAACTCCTCGCCCGGCTGCGGGGGGAGTGCGGTGCCGATCCGCAGCGCCGGCGCCCGTATACCGCGTGGGTACCAGTGCCGGTGCTGCTGCCGGGTGAGAAGACGAGCACCCGACTGGAACCCGCCAGGGGGATCTACGCCGAACTCCCGCTGATCGACGCACTTCCCGGTGTCGTCGACGCCTCGGTGTGGATCGGCTACGCCTGGGCGGATGAACCACGTTGCCAGGCGTACGTCGTGGTCACCGGTGACGATCGCGAGGTCATCACCCGCGAAGCGGAGCGCATCGCCCGGATGTTCTGGGAGGCGCGCGAGGACTTCGTCTTCGTCGCCGAGACGGGGTCGCTCGAGGAGGCCCTCGCCAAGGCTCTCGCGCCGGATGCCGCGCGTCCGTACCTGATCTCCGACTCGGGAGACAACCCCACGGCCGGGGGCGCGGGCGATGTCACCTGGACTCTTGCGCACCTGCTCGACCGCCGCGAGCTGACGGACGGCTCGCACACCGCTCTGGTCGCCTCGGTGTTCGATGCCGACGCGGTCGCCCAGGCGGTCGCTGCGGGAGCCGGCGCCACGGTGTCGCTGTCGGCCGGAGCCCGAGTGGACGACGGCCCGCATGGGCCCGTCGAGATCACCGGCACCGTCTTCTCGATCACCGAGGGTGATCCGGACGCCGGCACGCAGGTCGTGATCGCCGTCGGCGGTCTGCATGCGATCATCACCGAGCGCCGCAAGCCCTTCCATCATCTGGCCGACTTCCGGATGCTGGGGCTGGAACCCACGACCGCCGACATGGTGGTCGTCAAGATCGGCTATCTGGAGCCCGAGCTGTACGACCTCGCTCGCGGCTGGACGCTCGCGCTCACGCCCGGTGGCGTCGACCAGGACCTTCTGCGGCTCGGTCATCATCGGCTGCAGCCGGGCGTGTACCCGTTCGACCCGTCCGGCACGCCGGACCTGACCGCCGTGGTCGGACGCCGCGGCGACCGTGAGGAGACCATCGCATGATGAACTTCGAGAAGCGCACAGGCCCCGATTTCGGCACTGCGGCGCCTGTGTATCCGACGAACGGCGTGCCCGACTGGTACCGCGACGCGAAGCTGGGCTTCTTCGTGCACTGGGGTCTCTACTCCGTGCCGGCATGGGCGGTGCAGCACGGCGACGGCGTGAACATCCCCACGGAAGACGCCTACGCGTGGCACCAGTACGCCGAGTGGTACGGCAACACGGTGCGAATCGCGGGAAGCCCCACCTGGGAACGGCACCAGCGACTCTTCGGCCCCGGAACCTCGTACGAGGACCTCGCCGATCGATGGGATGCGTCGGCATTCGATGCGGACTCCTTCGTCGGAGAGCTCGTGGATGCGGGGGCTCGGTACATCGTGCCGACCACGAAGCACCACGAGGGGTTCTGCCTGTGGGGCACCGAGACGACAGGATTCAACGCGGTCGCCCGCGGGCCCCGTCGTGATCTGATCGCGGAGTTCCAGGCCGCGACCCGCAGGGCGGGAGCGAAGTTCGGCGTGTACTACTCGGGCGCGCTCGACTGGCACGTGAGCGATTTTCCGCCGATCGAGTCCGACACGGACCTGTTCCGCTACCGCCGCAACGATGAGCACTTCGCCCGCTACTCGGCGGCACAGCTCGACGAGCTGATCGAGCGGTTCTCGCCGGACCTGCTCTGGAACGACATCGAGTGGCCGGACGGCGGGAAGGCCGGGGACGACTATGCGGTCGCCGCGCTGCTCCGGCGCTACTTCGATGCCGTGCCCGACGGCGTCGTGAACGATCGGTGGGGAGTGCCGTACCACGGCTTCCTCACCCGTGAATACACGGACATTCCCGAGATCATCCCTGAGCCGTGGGAGTCGACCCGCGGACTCGGCTACTCTTTCGGCTTCAACCAGGACGAGGACTCGCGCCACTCGCTGTCGGGCGCTGCGCTCATCAGACTCCTCGTCGACGTCGTGGCCAAGAACGGCAATCTCCTCATCAACGTCGGCCCTGCCGCCGACGGTTCCATCCCCGCCCTGCAGCGCAGTGCGATGCGCGAGCTCGGAGGGTGGCTGCGGGCGAATGGCGACGCGATCTACGGCACTCGCCCCTGGATCAGGATGGGGGAGCCGACCGGGTCTCCGCGTCGGTACACGCGCTCCGCAGCCGGAGTGCACATGCACGTGCTCGATCCCACGACGGGCACGGCCGAGCTGCCGGCGGAGTTCGACGAGAGCGCGCTGCGCTGGGTGGACGGCTCAGCGGTCGAATCCACGTCCGATGCGTCGGGCGTGCGCACAGCGACCATCCCCTCGGCGCTGCGCGCAGAGGCGGTCGCCGTGCTCACCGCTTCCGGAGTCTGACCGGCCCCGTAACCCGTTCGCGCGAAGGGGCCCGGTGCGCATCGCACCGGGCCCCTCTCGGCGTGCGGTCGTCCGTCACTCGGACGGTGCGTCCTCGATCACGGGCGGGGCGTCGTCGCCGTTGGTCCAGACAGGAGCCGGGAGAGCGGTGTCGACCGCGCCGGCCTGGATCTCGCGCAGCGCGTCTTCGATCTCGTCGGCGTTCTGAGGGACGGACAGACCGCAGGCATTCAACTCGGACGCGAACTTCAGCGTGAGGCGGGATTTGCCTGCCTCCACGGCTTCTGCCGTGGTGCCGATGCGCTTCTCGCTGCCCGTCTGGATGTCCGACACGTCTTCGCAGACGTGGTAGACCGCGCCGCCGTCGACCCACACGACCTCGTCTTTGCCGAGGAGCTGGATCACGGCTGACTGGTCGGCGGTGTACTTCTCGACGGAGGGCGGGTTGAAGTCCACTCCGATCACCGTGGCGAGCAGAGCGAGGACCACTCCGACGATCCCGGCGGTGGTCTTCTGGCCCTTGCTCATGTCCTTGTTGAGGAAGATGAGGATCACCAGGGGCAGGAACGCGACGATCGCGATGATCGCGCCGAGCTGGTTCTGCACGAAGAAGCGCACCGTCTCGGACCTGCGGGCGGGATCGAGACGGTTCGCCTTCTTCCACAGGATCGAACCGGTGATGGCAAGGGCTGCGATCACCACGAGCAGCACGAGGAGGGTGACGAACGCCCACTGCGGGAACACCACGGTGACGCCGCGGTCTTCGAGCAGGCCGGTGTCCGGATCGCGGACGAGGGCTCCGTCCTCGCCGACGTACTCGCGCTGGCGCAGGAGCCAGAAGATCGAGACGCCCTCGCCGATGATCGCGAGCGCCCACAGCACGGCGGCGATCCAGCGGAACGTGGTGGCCCTGGACTTGGCTGCGGCCGTCGGCTTCCACCCGGCTGCGGGTTCGTCGACGGAACCGCCAGAGGGGCTCTGGTCGGCGCTCTTGTTCTGCTCGGCCACGATCTTCCTTCCGGAAAGGGCCCCGGTGGCCCAGATGCCCCCGAGCATAGTGGACGACGTGTCCTACGCTGAGGACATGACTTCCGATTCCGACGACGCCCTGACCTGGGACGGTGACGACGGCGTCGCGCCGAAGACGCCCGCACCGAAGGGCTCTGACAGAGAGGCGTCCGCGCCCCATGGCGACGCCTCCGACGACGCAGCCCTGCCGGACGGGTGGAACGCCGTCGGCCGGGGCAGCGAGGCCGTCGGGCACGTCGATGCCGACGGCACGGTCACGATGCCCGATGAGCAGGAACCGGCGCATCTGAGCACGGCGATGCTCCTGACACTCGGGATCGTCGGCGGCGTCTATCTGCTGTACAGCATCGGCTGGGTCGTCGGTGGCCTCCGGCTCAAGCCGCTCGCCAATCTGATCGTGGCCGATGCCATGTACGTGCCGTGGTTCGTGCTCGCGGTGGCGGCACCCGCTCTGTGGTTCCTCGCGGTGTGGGTGCTCACCCGGGCCAAGGCGGCCTGGATCCGCATCGGGCTGCTCCTGCTCGGAGTGGTTCTTCTCGTGCCATGGCCCTTCGTGACGGTGGGGGTGATCGGATCATGACCGGGACGCAGTCGGCTTCTCCCGCAGCCTCCGGTTCTCCTCGGTGGCTGAGCGCGGTCGTTCTCGGCCTCGCAGGTCTCTTCTACGCCTACGCCATCTGGAATGCCGTCGCGCATGTGATCTCGATGGCGCAGAACGGCCTCACGGGGATCGGATGGGTGACGCTGCTCTTCGGCGTCGTCTTCCCCGCCATCGTGTTCGTCTTCGCGTATGCGATCGGACGACGCCGTCGCGCCGGCGAGCTCGCGCTGGTGCTGCTGGCCGGCCTCGGCATCGTGGCGGTGTTCTGGTTGAGCCTGATCGGATACAGCATCCTCAACATGTCGGATCTCGTGACGGCCGTGGTCTGATCCACGGCGTCACACGGCACGGAGCAGCAGGAGCGCTCGGGTACAGTTGAGGTGATCGCGCCCCCATGGTGTGCGGCGCATCGGCCCCCTGTCGCGCTGCCCCGAAGGATCCCTGTGCCGAAGCCCGTCGTGCTCATCGCCGAAGTTCTCTCTCCCGCCACGATCGAGGCCCTCGGTCCCGACTTCGACGTCCGCAACGTCGACGGCACTGACCGCGAGGCGCTCTTCGCCTCGCTCGCAGAGGCCGATGCGGTGCTGATCCGCTCGGCGACGCACATCGACGAAGAGGCGCTGACGCACGCGCCGAAGCTGAAGGTCGTCGCCCGCGCGGGCGTCGGACTCGACAACGTCGACATCAAGGCGGCCACCGCGGCCGGCGTCATGGTCGTCAACGCTCCGACGTCGAACATCATCTCGGCCGCCGAGCTCACGGTCGGACACATCCTCAGCCTCGCCCGTCGCATCCCCGCGGCCCATGCCTCCCTCGCCGCCGGCCAGTGGAAGCGCAGCTCGTTCACGGGCGCGGAACTCTTCGAGAAGACCGTCGGCATCGTCGGCCTCGGTCGCATCGGCGCTCTCGTCGCCGCCCGCCTCGCCGCGTTCGACATGCGCGTCGTCGCGTACGATCCCTACGTCACCTCGGCTCGTGCGCAGCAGCTCGGTGTGCAGCTCCTCTCGCTCGACGAGCTCGTCGCCGAGGCCGACTTCCTCACGATCCACATGCCCAAGACGCCCGAGACGACCGGCATGATCGGCGCCGAGCAGTTCAAGGCCATGAAGCCGACCGCCTTCGTCGTGAACGTCGCCCGCGGTGGCCTCATCGATGAGGAAGCGCTTCACGCCGCGCTCGTCGCCGGTGAGATCGCCGGCGCAGGACTCGACGTCTTCACCTCCGAGCCGCCCGCCGAGGGCGGAACCGCTCGTCCGCTGCTCGACCTCCCCAACGTCGTCGTGACCCCCCACCTCGGTGCCAGCACCGAGGAGGCGCAGGAGAAGGCCGGTGTCTCGGTCGCGCGCTCCGTGCGCCTCGCGCTCGGCGGCGACCTCGTCCCCGACGCGGTCAACGTCGCCGGGGGAGTCATCGACCCTTACGTGCGCCCCGGAATCTCGCTCGTCGAGAAGCTCGGTCAGATCTTCGCCGCCCTGGCGACGTCGCCTCTCACGAGCCTCGACGTCGAGGTCCACGGGGAGCTGAACGACTACGACGTCAGCGTGCTGAAGCTCGCGGCGCTCAAGGGCATCTTCACCAACATCGTCAGCGAGACGGTCTCGTACGTCAACGCGCCGCTGCTCGCCGACCAGCGCGGCATCGCGGTTCGCCTTCTCGCGGACGACGTGAGCGACGAGTACCGCAACGTGATCACTCTGAGCGGCGCTCTCTCCGACGGCTCGCAGCTCTCGGTGTCGGGCACCCTCACCGGTCCGAAGCAGGCAGAGAAGCTGGTCGCCATCAACGACCACGCGCTCGAGCTGCCGATCGAGAAGCACCACGTCGTGATGCTCTACACCGACCGCCCCGGCATCGTCGCGGTCTACGGCCAGAAGTTCGGCGAGGCAGGCATCAACATCGCCGGTATGCAGATCTCGCGGCTCGGCGCCGGTGACCAGGCGCTCAGCGTGCTGACGCTGGACTCGCCGGTGTCCGACGACCTGCTCGAGGACCTGCGCACCGAGATCGACGCCGACCTGTTCCGTCAGATCGAGATCACCGACATCTGATCCAGACGCACGAAGAGAGCGGGAGGGGTGGCCGAGCGGCCGTCCCTCCCGCTCTGTCTCTCGCCCGTCTCAGGGAGCCGTGGTGCGGAGCACGAGGGCGATCAGATCGTCGAGCTCGTCGCGATGGGGGACGAGGTGCTCCTCGCCGTTCACGTCGAGTGAGTTGTTGAAGTAGAGCCCGTCGCTGAGCAGCATCACGAGGTTGAGGCTCGCCCGATCGCGCACGTGCGGACGGATCATGTCCTCCCAGCGGCGCCGCACTGTGCGCAGCGCCTCGCCCGCCGGCAGAGAGCCGCCCTGTGCCAGACGCGATGCGGCGATGAGCGCGCGATCCAAGGCGTCGTCCTCCATGACGGACGTGCGCACGTAGTACGCCACCGGACCCTCGTCTGCCGCGGCCATGCGCTCGAGGTCTGCCGTGGTGAGTGCGTCGAGACGATCGAGGAGTCCCGCCGCGAGGTCCTCTTTCGAACCGAAATGGTAGAGCAGCCCGCCCTTAGAGACGCCGGCGGCTTTCGCCGTCGCGTCGAGCGTCGCCGCTCGCTCGCCGTCATTGATGACGATCGACTCGAACGCGTCGAGCACGCGCTCGCGGGCCAGGGGAGGTCGGGGCATCGGGGTTCCTCTGTTCGTCTCTCATCACCGTAACGCCGACAGATGACGATTCTGTTACTATACCAGCTGGACGGTTTAGTTACGATGCCGTCGTGATCCTGAGAGGTGTTCCATGACCCGTACTGCGTCGATCCCGACGACAGAGACGGATGCTCCCCGCGTCGGAGCCCGTGGCTGGGCGGCGCTCGTCGTCCTCATGCTGCCGGTGCTCCTGGTGTCGGTGGACAACACGGTGCTGAGCTTCGCGCTCCCCGAGATATCCATCGCGCTCGCGCCCACCGGGGCGGAGCAGCTGTGGATCATCGACGTGTACCCGCTCGTGCTCGCAGGACTCCTGGTGACCATGGGAACCCTCGGCGACCGCTTCGGACGTCGCCGGATGCTGCTGATCGGTGCCTCCGGCTTCGCGGCCGTGTCGGCTCTCGCCGCCTTCGCCCCGACCGCCGGGCTGCTGATCGCCGCACGCGCGCTGCTCGGCTTGTTCGGCGCGATGCTCATGCCGTCGACGCTGTCGCTCCTGCGTTCGATCTTCCAGAACCGCGATCAGCGTCGCCTCGCGATCGCGGTGTGGGCGTCGGCCTTCTCCGCAGGTTCGGCGCTCGGTCCGATCGTGGGAGGGTTCCTGCTCGAGCACTTCGACTGGGGCTCGGTGTTCCTGATCGCCGTCCCCGTGCTCATCCCGCTGCTGATCGCGGCGCCGCTGCTCGTGCCCGAGAGTCGCGATCCGAATCCGGGACGCATCGACATCGTCAGCATCGTGCTCTCGATGGCCGCGATGATCCCCGTCGTCTATGCGATCAAGTCGCTCGCCGTCGACGGGCCGAGTCTCACCGCCGGCGCCTGGGCGCTGCTCGGCGTCGCCATGGGCTATCTCTTCGTGCGTCGCCAGCTCACCGCTGAAGTGCCCATGCTCGACATGGGCCTCTTCCGCCGGGGCTCGTTCTCGGGGGCGATCCTGGTCAACCTCCTCAGCGTGGTCGCGCTCGTCGGGTTCCTCTACTTCGTCTCGCAGCACCTGCAGCTCGTGCTCGGCCTCTCGCCGATGACGGCGGGCGCGGCACTCGTGCCCGGCATGCTCGCGATGATCGTGGCCGGACTCTCCGTGGTGCCGATCTCCCGCAGGGTGCCACCCCACATCCTGGTGCCGGTGGGACTCGTCTTCTCGGTCGCCGGCTATCTGCTCGTGGCGTTCACGACGTCCGATCACGGCATCGCGCCCCTCGTCATCGCGTTCGTGGTGCTCGGGATCGGCATCGGCGGTGCCGAGACGATCTCGAACGAGCTCATCCTCTCGAGCGCGCCGGCTGAGAAGGCCGGAGCCGCGAGCGCCGTGTCCGAGACGGCGTACGAACTCGGTGCGGTGCTCGGCACGGCAGTGCTCGGTGGCCTCATCACCGCGTTCTACCGGGGTGCGCTCGTGGTCCCGGAGGGCATTCCTGCCGAGGCCGCGCATGCAGCGACCGAGACCCTCGCGGGCGCCTACACCGCCGCGCAGGAGCTTCCCGCACAGCTCGGAGACGCGCTGTGGGACGCGGCATCCGCGGCATTCGGCTCGGGCGTCATGGTCACCTCGCTGATCGGCGCAGGGCTGGTCGTTCTCGCCGGAGTGATCGCGGCCGTCACACTGCGCAAGGCCCCCGCGCACTGACCAGTACGCTGGGAGAACCGGCCCGCTCGGCATCCGCCCGAGCGCTGGCCGGTTCATCCCGATGCAAGGAGTGTCATGTCGCGTGTCGTGAAGCTGGCCGTCATCCCCGGTGACGGAATCGGCCCAGAGGTCGTCGCCGAGGCGGAGAAGGTCCTCGATGCGGTCACCGCCTCCAGCGGAGTGACGTTCGACAAGACCCGCTTCTCGCTCGGCGCCGCTCGTTTCCTCGAGACCGGCGACACGCTGACGGACGACGACCTGCAGGCGATCGCGGCTCACGACGCGATCCTGCTGGGTGCCGTCGGCGGCACGCCGGGCGACCCCCGGCTCAAGGATGCGAACATCGAGCGCGGGCTGCTCCTGAAGCTGCGTTTCACGCTCGACCACTACGTGAACCTGCGCCCGTCGAAGCTGTTCGCGGGTGCTCCGGGACCGCTCGCGAATCCGGGCGCCATCGACTTCGTCGTCGTGCGTGAGGGCACCGAGGGTCCGTACGTCGGCAACGGGGGCGCGATCCGCAAGGGCACACCTCAGGAGGTCGCCAACGAGACCTCGGTGAACACGGCGTTCGGCGTCGAGCGCGTCGTGAGGTACGCCTTCGACCTCGCCGAGCGGCGCGGCAAGAAGGTCACACTCGTTCACAAGACCAACGTGCTCGTGCACGCCGGTGCCATCTGGCAGCGTGTCGTGAACGAGGTCGCTGCGGAGCATCCCCAGGTGACGGTCGACTACCTGCACGTCGACGCAGCGACGATCTTCCTCGTGACCGACCCCGCGCGCTTCGACGTGATCGTCACCGACAACCTGTTCGGCGACATCCTCACCGACCTCGCCGGCGCGGTCACCGGAGGCATCGGACTGGCCGCCTCGGGCAACATCAACCCCGATGGCGCGTTCCCGTCGATGTTCGAGCCGGTCCACGGATCCGCCCCCGACATCGCCGGCCAGCAGAAGGCCGACCCCACCGCGGCGATCCTCTCGGTGGCGCTGTTGCTCGACCATCTCGGGCTCGGCGCGGAGGCCGCTCGCGTGAGTGCCGCCGTGGAGTCCGACATCGCGTCCCGCACGGGGGCGCGCAGCACGGCGGAGATCGGCTCCGCGATCACTGCTCTGCTCTGAACGACAGGCGTAGGCTGAGACGGCGCGAGGATGCGCGCCACACGAGGAATGGATGACGAGATGACGACCATCGACGCCGAGACCACCGTGGCTCCACTGGAGTTCGCTGTGACCAAGAACCTGGCCGCCGCGACGGCCGGCCGTGTCGCCGAGGTTCATGAGAACCCCGGCTTCGGCGTGGTCTTCACCGATCACATGGTCGACATCTGCTGGTCGGCGAAGGGCGGATGGCACCGCCCGCGCGTGCAGCCGTACGGACCGATCCCGCTCGACCCCGCCGCCTCCGTGCTGCACTATGCGCAGGAGATCTTCGAGGGCATCAAGGCCTACCGTCACGCAGACGGGTCGATCCACACCTTCCGCCCTGACCGCAACGCCGCACGACTCCAGGCCAGCGCCCGTCGACTCGCGCTGCCGGAGCTGCCCACCGAGTACTTCATCCAGTCGCTTCGCGAGATCATCGCGGTCGACGGGCGCTGGGTGCCGTCCGGCGCCGACCAGAGCCTCTACCTGCGCCCGTTCATGTTCGCCAAAGAGGCGTTCCTCGGTGTCCGAGCCGCGCAGAAGGTCGCCTATTACGTGATCGCAAGCCCGGCCGGCGCATATTTCAGCGGCGGCGTGAAGCCCGTGCGCATCTGGCTCTCCGAGGACTACGCACGCGCCGGCAAGGGGGGCACGGGCAAGGCCAAGACGGGCGGCAACTACGCGTCGAGCCTGCTCGCACAGAGCGAGGCCTCGTCGAAGGGATGCGACCAGGTCGTGTTCCTCGATGAGCAGCGCAACGTCGAGGAGCTCGGCGGGATGAACGTCGTGTTCGTGTTCAAGGACGGCCGTGTCGTCACGCCCGAGTCCGACAGCATCCTCGAGGGGATCACGCGCGACTCGCTGCTCCAGCTCGCCGAGGATCGCGGCTACACGGTCGAGAAGCGGCCGATCTCGATCGACGAGTGGCACGAGGGCGTGGCTTCCGGCGACATCGTCGAGGTGTTCGCCTGCGGCACGGCCGCAGTCGTGACGCCGATCGGCGCACTCGTCGGCGAAGGCTTCGATGAGCCGCAGCCGCTCGGCGAACTCGCGCTGTCGCTCCGCGAAGAACTCACCGACATCCAGTACGGCCGCCGCGAAGACAAGCACGGCTGGCTCCTGCGCCTCGACGCCTGATCTTCGCAGGAACTCCCCGGGACCCCGCCGCGCGACCTGCGCAGCGGGGTCTCGTCGTCCGGCGCTCTGGCTAGGCTGGTGGCATGAAGATCGCCCGATTCAGCCATGACGACGCCATCCTCTTCGGGATCGTCGACGACACCGACCTGGTCGTCCTCGCGGGCGATCCGCTCTTCGCCGGGTACGAACCCACCGGAGACCGAGTCCCGATCGCGGACGCGGTGATCCTGGCGCCGGTCATCCCTCGATCCAAGATCGTGTGCGTCGGCAAGAACTACCACGACCACGCCGCTGAGATGGGGGGAGTCGCCCCCGAGGAGCCGCTGCTGTTCCTCAAGCCCAACACCGCCGTCATCGGCCCGGGCGACGCGATCGTGCGCCCGTCGATCTCAGGGCAGACCGAATACGAGGGCGAGCTGGCGGTCGTGATCGGACGGGTCGCGAAGAACGTGAAGGCGGCGGATGCCCTCGACCACGTGCTCGGCTACACGATCGCCAACGATGTCACGGCGCGCGACCTTCAGCGCAAGGACGGCCAGTGGGCTCGGGCCAAGGGCTTCGACACGTTCTGCCCTCTCGGTCCGACCATCAGCACGGAGTTCGATCCGTCGGTGGCGACGATCGAGACCCGGGTCAACGGCGAGGTCCGTCAGAAGGCGCCTCTGACCAACATGATCCACTCCGTCGAGGCGATCATCGAGCATGCATCCGAGGCCTTCACCCTGCTGCCGGGTGACGCCATCCTGACCGGCACGCCGGCTGGTGTGGGGGAGTTCGTCGCCGGCGACACCGTCGAGGTCGAGATCACCGGTCTGGGTATTCTGCGCAACACCGTGCGCGACGCCGTGCGCCCATCATGACCGTGGTCGCCCTGACGGCGGCTCAGCAGGCAGCGGTCCAGCGGAGAACCGTGCTGGTTCTCTCGTCTGGCCAGGTGCTCGGCGGCATCGCGTTCGGGGCGACCGTGTCGCTCGGCGCGCTGCTCGCCGCCGACATCTCCGGCAGCGACGCTTTGTCGGGACTCGCGACCGCATCGGTCACGCTGGGCGCCGCAGTGTGCGCGATCCCTCTCGCTCGCCTCGCCGCCAGGGTGGGGCGTCGCCGTGCACTGACGCTCGGCAATCTGTTCGCGCTCGTGGGGATCGCCGTCGTGATCCTCGCGGCGTCGCTGCGGGTGTTCCCGCTGCTGCTGGTCGGCATCCTCATGATCGGCGCCGGGAACGCGGGCAATCTGCAGTCGCGATTCGCCGCCACCGACCTCGCCGCGCCGCAGCACCGAGGGCGGGACCTCTCGATCGTCGTGTGGGCGACCACCATCGGCGGGGTCGCGGGCCCCCTGCTGCTCGGACCGGGTGAGATCGTGGGTGCCGCGATCGGCATGCCGCCTCAGACCGGTTCCTACGTCTTCTCGTTCGTCGCTCAATGCGCCGCGCTCATCCTGTATCTCGTGGCGCTGCGGCCAGATCCTCTTCTGGCCGCGCAGAGGCTCGCCTCAGCGGCTGCTGCGGGGGCTACAGGCAAGGCGTTCGCCGACAGGCCGGTGGTGGCTCGCTACGCGATGTTCGCAGTCGCCGGTTCGCACGTCGTGATGGCGTCCGTCATGGCGATGACTCCTGTGCATCTCGCGCACATGGCGCACGGCGCGCACGGAATGGCTCCCACACCGGCCGATGTCTCGGCTCTCGTCGGCATCACCATCGCCCTGCATGTCGGCGGCATGTATGCGCTGTCGCCGCTCTTCGGCATCCTCGCCGACCGGTGGGGGCGGCTGCGTGTGGTCCTGCTGGGGCAGGTGCTCCTCGGGGCAGCCCTGGCGTTCGGCGTGTTCGCGAATGATCGGGAGTGGGGCGTGATCGTGGCTCTGATCCTGTTGGGGCTCGGATGGAGCGCGGCGACCGTCGCAGGGGCCGCGCTGCTGACCGAGTCGAGCGCCCCCGAGATCCGCACACGCAGGCAGGGTCGCAGCGACTCGCTCATGAGCCTCTCGGCAGCTGCCGGCGCGGTGCTCGCGGGCGTGGTGCTCTCGAACTTCGACTATGCCGGACTGGGCATCGCCGCGTCTGTCATCGTCGTCGCCATCGTCGCGCTCTCTCCTCTCGGGCGTCCGAGGCGATGAAGGACTGGGCGGGCACGGGGCGGGCATACGCCGATTCCTATGCCTCGCTGTGCGTCGGCACGGCGGGGACTCTGCTCGGGCGGCTCGGAGACCCTGCGGGTCGCTCGCTGCTCGATGTCGGTTCCGGAACCGGTCTCCTCACGGCCGCATTCACGGATGCCGGATGGGATACGACAGGGTGCGAGCCCGAGCCGACGATGCGGGAGGTCGCGCTGCGGCAGCACCCGGCGATGCGGGTGCGCGACGGAGCGCTGCCGTCGCTGCCGTTCGAGGACGCGGAGTTCGATGCGGTCGTGGCGAACTTCGTGTTGAACCACGTCGCCGACCCCCGCGCATCGGCCGGAGAGCTTCTCCGCGTCTCTGCCGGCCGCGTGGCGGCCACGATCTGGACGAACTCGCCGACCTGGCTCTGGCGAGAGGTGTGCCAGCGCGCGGCGCTCGTCCCGACCGAGGGCGAGCGGCTTCCGCCGGAGAAGGACTTCGAGCGGACCGTCGACGGCTTCGCGAGGATGCTCGACGATGCGGGCTGGATGCGCCCGCGGGTGTCGGAGATCACCTGGACGTGGTCGGCGGATGCGACTGCGCTGTGGGTGTCAGCCGAAGGAGGCGTCGGGGGAGCGGGCCAGTTCTACCGAGCGCTCGACGACACCGGTCGGCGCTCGTTCCGTGCTGCCTTCGAGTCGGTGTGCGCCGAGCGATCGATCGCCGGCCGCCTGCCGCTGGTGCATTCTGCCGCGGTTGCCGTGGCGTCGCGCGGCTGAGGCCGCCCTCGGCCGGAGTGCCCCGCGGTCGCTCGGTGCCGCGACCGCCCGTGTCGGTGCGGCACCGAGGACCACCTGCATCGCGGCGATCAGGTGTACCAGGTCGGCTCAGGCACCTCGTTGCGCAGCACGTAGTCGCCGACCTCCCGCTTCTTGTACGCGATCGGGTCGTGCAGGCTGTGCGTGCGCAGGTTGCGCCAGAAGATGTCGAGGCCGACAGAGTTGGCCGACGCTCTGGCACCGGTGAGCTCGTAGATCTTCGTGGCGACCTCCAGGCCGTCGTCGACGATGCGCAGCTTCCCCGCTGCGATGCGCACGGCGATCTCGCCGCGTCGGCGTGCAGTGAGGTCTTCTCGTGGAGCATGCAGCACCGCGCTGATCTCGGAGCCCACGGCATCCAGCAGCGCCTCATCCGCCCACAGCTTCGAGGCCAGTTCGCCGTAGCCCTCGAGCAGGTACCACTCGTCCGTCGCGTGCTGCTTGTCGTCGCCGCCGTACGGCCACGGTCGAGTGGTCGATCGGGTGTAGGCGGATGCCGTCTCGAGTGCACCCTGTGCGATGCCGAGGTAGAAGTTCGCGAACACGAGCTGGATGGTCGGCACGTTCAGCGTGTTGTAGGTCAGAGGCTGGAACACCCGGTCGACGAAACCGGCTGCCGCTGCCCAGGGGACGCGCACGTCGCGGATCTCGACGGACCCTGATTCGGTGAGCCGCTGGCCCAGGTTGTCCCAGTCGTTCCCGAAGACGATTCCCTCCTGCGCCGTGGGCACGATCGCGAAGATGTGCGTCTCGGTGCCTTCGAGGACCCCTTCGAGGACCGTCAGGTCCGAGATCCGACCACCGGTGGAGAAGGACTTCCGGCCGGAGAACACGAGGTCGTCGCCGTCTTCGCGGATCACCAGATCGGAGTCGCGCGGGTTCACCGCGCCGCCGAAGACGTAGTCGTTCGCGGTGTACAGCTCCTCGATCGCGGCGATCTGCTCGTCGGTTCCGACGAGACGCGCCGCCCATGCCCAGAGGTAGTGGTACCCGAGGACCTGCCCGATCGAGCCGTCGCCGCGGGCCACCGCTCTGATCACCCGGTACGCGGTCTCCCAGCTCTCGCCCGCGCCGCCATGGACGCGCGGGCCGAGCAGAGTGACCAGACCCGAGTCCTTGAGCAGCTGCACCTCTGCACGAGGTGTCGCGTTCGCGCGGTCCCTCTCGACGGCGTCCACCGCGAGGATGTCCGCAACCTCCTCGGCGCGCTCGATCCATTCGAGGCTGGTCTGAGGTCTCGGTGCGCTCAGCCAGCGATCGCTGAGGCCTGTCGTCACTGCATCCGTGATTGTCACGTCGTCACCCTTCCGATTGGTCGATGCGGCAACGATAGGAGCGCGACGAGGTCGCATGCGGGTTGTTACCCACGGTGAGTGACTGTTACCCACGGTGACCCCTCTCACCGGCCCCGATCGTGGGCGGATCGGGGAGGTCGAGACGCCGCCCGGCAACTAGAATCGAGGGGATATGGCTACCCCGCACCCCCTCACCACGACCGCCAGTGGCGCCGACGTCCGCGTCCGCTTCTGCCCCTCTCCGACCGGACTGCCGCACGTCGGCATGGTCCGCACGGCCCTCTTCAACTGGGCGTACGCCCGCCACAACGGCGGCAAGATGGTGTTCCGCATCGAGGACACCGACGCCGCCCGAGACAGCGAGGAGAGCTTCCGGCAGCTGGTCGACGCTCTGACCTGGCTGAAGATCGACTGGGATGAGGGTGTCGAGGTCGGTGGACCCCACGCTCCCTACCGTCAGTCCGAGCGCCACGACATCTATCGCGGCGTGATCGACAAGCTCCTCGCATCCGGCGCTCTGTATGAGAGCTTCTCGACCGCGGAGGAGATCGACGCTCGCAACGAGGCTGCCGGGCGGGCGAAGCAGCTCGGGTACGACAACCATGACCGCGACCTCACGGCGGAGCAGAAGGACGCCTTCCGGGCCGAAGGGCGTCAGCCCGCACTCCGCCTGCGTGTGCCGGACGAGGACCTCACCTACGTCGACCTGATCCGGGGCGAGGTGACATTCCCCGCAGGTTCCTTCCCGGACTTCGTGGTGGTGCGTCCGAACGGCATCCCGCTGTACACCTTCGTGAACCCGGTCGACGACGCGCTGATGGGCATCACGCACGTCCTGCGCGGCGAAGACCTGATGCCCTCGACGGCTCGCCAGCTGGCGCTCTACGCGGCGCTCATCGATGCGGAGGTCACCACCTTCGTGCCCCGCTTCGCCCACATGCCTCTGGTGCTCGGCGAGACCGGCAACAAGAAGCTTTCCAAGCGCGACCCGCAGGCCGATCTGTTCCTGCATCGGGATCGCGGCTTCATCCACGAGGGACTGCTGAACTACCTCGCGCTCCTCGGCTGGTCGATCGGTCACGACCGCGACGTGTTCTCGCTCGAGGAGTTCACCGAGGCGTTCGACATCGTCGACGTGAATCCGAACCCGGCACGCTTCGACCAGAAGAAGGCCGAGTCGATCAACGGCGACCACATCCGCAAGCTCGACGAGAAGGACTTCGCCGAGAGGACGATCCCCTACCTCGCTGCCGCCGGCCTCTTCGATGAGCCGACGCACGAGCAGCTCGTGCTCGCCTTCCGCGTCGCACCGCTCGTGCAGGAGCGCGTGCAGTTGCTCGGCGATGTGCCCGGCATGGTGGGGTTCCTGTTCACCGACGACGTCTCGTATGATGCCGACGCGCTCAAGGGGCTGCCCGCGAACGCCGCCGAGGTCCTCGACGCCTGCGTCGTCGCCCTCGAGCCGGTGACCGAGTTCACTCCAGAGAAGATCCAGGAGGCTCTCGCGGAGGCGCTCGTCGAGAAGCTCGAGCTCAAGCCCCGCATCGCCTACGGCCCTCCGCGCGTCGCGATCACCGGTCGTCGGATCTCGCCGCCGCTGTTCGAGTCCATGGAGCTCCTGGGCAAGGACGAGTCGCTGCGGCGCCTCCGGTCGCTGTCGGCGTTCCTCGCGAACTGACGAGGCAGACGGGCGGGGGAGCATCGCTTCGATGAGCTCCTGCCCGCTGCCGAGGTCACGCACCCGCAGCGATCACCGGGCGACGCGCCCGGACGGACCGAGTCGTTTTGGCATTAGGGCCACGGCTCGGGTAAGCTTGACTCTCGGTGCGAGACTCCGGTTTCGCCCTTGGGGTATGGTGTAATTGGCAACACGGCGGTTTCTGGTTCCGTTGTTCTTGGTTCGAGTCCAGGTACCCCAGCAAGACGAAAACCCCCGCTCAGGCGGGGGTTTTGTCGTTTCCGGTCCAGTGTCTCACTCGCACTCTCCGATGAATCCGAGGTAGCACACCGCCTCGTGGGTGACGGCGGGCTCGTAGTCGTCGTTCGAGACCTGGCGGGTGTCGATCTCAGGCGTCTGATGCAGGCTCCCGTAGCTGCCGAGCGTCGCGACGTAATAGCCCTCGCCGTCCTGCGCCTTCATCTCGTCTATCGCGGAGCTGTACTCGGCGCACAGGAGGGTCGCGGTCTCGGTGAGCTCGACATCGACGCAGGCGGCCGTATAGGTCGCGACCATCAGGTTCGTGCAGTCGGTCCAATCCTGGTTCACCGAGCACGGGTTGACGTCGTCCATCGTGACGTCGACGCGACCGGTCTCGTACTCCTCGCTGCGGAAGGTCTCGGGCTGCTCAGGAACATCGGTCCTGGTCCAATGGCGTGCTGTGGCGAAGGCGAAGATCACGACGATGGCGGCGATCACCAGCAGGGCGCCGAGGATCGACAGGGTCACCCACAGTCCTACCCTCTTCTTCTTGCCGGGTCGGCCGTCGGGAACGGGCGCGTACCCCGGATAGGCGGGAGAACCGACGGAGACGTCGCCCTGCGAGGGGTAGCCGGGAGCCGCGGTGTAGACAGGCTGTGGCGCCTCGTAGGCGGGTGGCGGGGCACCGAACGCGGGCGGTGGCGCGTCGTAGGCGGGCGGCGGTGCATCGAATGCGGGGCCCGCGGGTGGCGGGGGAGACGTCGGCTGGGTCGAGAGCCAGTACGCGTACCAGCTCTGAGCGGAGGCCGGATCATCGGCGACCTGCTGCGCTTCGAGGTCGGTGAGCTGCACCCCCAGGCCGGCCCGCAGCTCTGCACTGGTCAGGGATGTGCGGAATTCCTCGAAAGACATGGCCATAGTCAAGAGGATGGCAGACCTCGGTGTGCCCCGACAATCGGATCCCTGGGCAGCGGCCGCACCCTCCCTGCACCGCCTGAAGGAGCCTGCGTCGCCTAGCAGGTCGCCCGTGCGTCGCGCCATGCCCTTCACGCCTCGCTCTTCGTCGGCCATCGTGAGCGGGAAACACCCGATGCCCGACGAGGCATGACCGAGAGGACGAGAATGGCGCTCACGAGAGTCGTTCCGGGCGAGACACCAGGAATCCGCCGTGTGCGATCCGGGTCAGGGTTCCGATACGTCGACGCGGGCAACACCCCCGTCGTCGAGGCCGACAGGGAGCGCATCCGCGACCTCGCGATACCCCCGGCGTGGAAGGACGTGTGGATCGCCGCCGATCCGCTCGCTCATATCCAGGCGGTCGGCACCGACGATGCGGGACGACGTCAGTACCTCTACCACCCGCTCTGGCGCACGGGGAGGGATCAGCGCAAGTTCGCGCGGGCGCTCAAGCTCGCTGCGGCGCTGCCTGCGGCCAGGGCCAAGGTCACGCGCGCCATCGGCGAGCCGGGTCTGACACGAGAGCGAGCACTCGCGGTCTCCTTCCGGCTCCTCGATGACGCCGCGCTGCGCATCGGCTCCGAGCGCTACCTCGTGAAGCACGGCAGTCGGGGGCTGAGCACCCTCCGGCGACGGGACGTGCGCATCGACGGCAGCGACGTGTCCCTGAGCTTCCCCGCGAAGAGCAAGCAGCTCGCCGCGATCGAGATCTCCGACGCCGCCCTCGCCGAGGCGCTGTCGGAGTTCGCCGTCGGCTCGCCGCGTGCGCCTCTGCTCGCGTACCGCAAGGGTCGCCGCCGCGTCCGACTCACGTCGACCGAGGTCAACGACTATCTCCGGCAGGTGGCCGGGGCATCGTTCACTGCGAAGGACTTCCGCACGCTGCACGGCACGATCCTCGCGGCTGACGCCCTCGCGCGGATCGGCCGACTCGAGACGAAGAACGAGCGGCGGCGTGCCGAGCGCCTCGCCGTGCAGGCGACGGCGTCAGCGCTCGGCAACACCCTCGCGGTGGCCAGGGGTAGCTACATCGATCCGCGCGTGTTCCGGCTCTACGCGCGCGGTCGCACTCTCGATCTCACGGTGTCGCCTGAGACGGCGATCCGCAAGCTCCTCGGGCGCTGAGGGGATTCAGCTCTCTCGCGGGTAGCTGTAGAAACCCTCGCTCGTCGCCACGCCCAGCTTGCCCTTGTCGATGTACTGCTCTTTGAGCAGCTCGGCGAAGCGCTGCTGCTTCTCGCCTCCCATGCGGGAGATGTTGTATGCCGTGGTCAGTCCGACGATGTCGTAGATCTCGAACGGGCCGGCCGGGGAGCCCGTGCCGATCCGCCATGTCGCATCGATCGCCTCGGGTTCGGCGATCCCGTCGACCAGCAGCTCGGCTCCGGCCTGGAGGAAGGGCACGAGCAGCGAGTTCAGCAGGTATCCGGCCTTCTCCTTCTTGATCTGGATCGGCACCATGCCGATCCGGGTGGCGAATTCCACCACGGCGTCGTAGACCGCCGGGTCGGTGGCCGGCGTGCCCATGATCTCCGCGGTGTTGTGCGACCAGATCTCGTTCGCGAAGTGCAGGGCGAGGAAACGGTCGGGGCGCCCCGTCGACTCCGCGAGCGCACTGGGGAGCAGAGTCGACGAGTTCGTCGCGAAGATGGTCGTCGCCGGCGCGGCGTCTGCGAGAGTCCGGTAGATGCCCTGCTTGAGCTCGAGGTTCTCCGGCACGGCCTCGATGATCAGGTCGGCAGAGGCTGCGGCTTCCGCGAGGTCGGACGTGAGCCGGATGCGGCCGATCGCCGCCTGGGCGGCGCCGTCTGCGGCGTTCTCGACACCGTCGGCGACGTAACGCGCGGCGAGACCCTCGAACCGCTCGGCCGCGCGGTCGAGCGCAGGCTGATCGATGTCGTAGGCGACGACGTCGAAACCGTGGAAGGCGGTCTGGAACGCGATCTGCGATCCGAGCACGCCGGTGCCGAGAACAGTGATGTTCTTCATTTTCTCTTCTTCCTCTGATGGCCTTGTGGGCCGTGGTCAAGCGGGTTCGTGGCCTCTGTCGAAACGCCGGAGGTCGTGCGCGAAGCGATGCACCTCGGCATCCGTCCACTGAGCGAGATGCACGTCGATCACGCCCTGCAGCGATCGCAGCGTGTTGCGGAAGGCTTCTTCGCCCTCGGCGGTCAGCTCGAGCGGACGGCCGCGCCCGGAGACCGACGGCGTCTCCTGCACGAGGCCGAGAGAGACGAGCGTCGAGAGCTGACGCGACACGGTCGATCGGTTGAGGCGGAACATGCGTGCGATGTCCGTCGAACGGATCCCCGGCTCGTCGGCGATCGCCATGACGATGGACTGATCGGTGATCGACAGCCTCGGTTCTTCCGCGCGTGCGTCGATGAGACCTCGACGCGTGATGGCGACAAGGGAACGAAGCACGTCGGCGCTGTCGCCGCGACGTCCGCCGGAGTCCTCCTGTTGTTGCATAATGCAACTCTACGCCGTTCTGTTGCGTGATGCAACGCAAGGGGTCCGCCTCTGAGCACGCCAGATGGAAGGATGGAGGCATGGACACAGCCAACCTCTCGCGAGAGGAGACCGCGACGCGATCCGCCGCCGTCTCCGTGCGCAGCATCCGCGTCGAACTCGACCTGACGGGTGCACCCGAGCGGGCGCGCAGCGGGTTCTCCACGACCACCACGCTGGAGTTCACCACGACGGCGCACTCGACCTGGTTGGACTTCATCGGGGAGAGCGTCGAACGAGTCGTCGTGAACGGCGTCGAGCGCGACGTGATCTACGACGGTGCGCGCATCGAGCTGCACGACCTCGCCGACACGAACGTGGTGCGTGTCGAGGCGGTCGGAAGCTACAGCCGGTCCGGCGAGGGGCTGCACCGGTTCCACGACCCCGTCGACGATCGCACCTACCTCTACACGCAATACGAACCGGCCGACTCGCGGCGGGTGATGGCGTGTTTCGAGCAGCCGGACATCAAGGCGCCGTACACCTTCGTGATCGATGCTCCTGCGGGCTGGGAGGTGCTCTCGAACCAGGTCGCGGCGACGGTCGACGCCGGAGTCGGGGTGCAGCGTGTCGAGTTCGCCCCGACGCTCCCGATCTCGAGCTACATCACCTCGGTCGCGGCCGGGCCGTATGCCCGTGTCGACGGCGAGTGGGCGCGCGATGATCAGCGCGTCGCACTCGGTGTGTTCGCGCGGCAGTCGCTCGCGCAGTATCTGGAGTCCGAGGAGATCCTCGAGATCACGCGCCAGGGTCTGGACTTCTTCACGGATGCCTTCGCCTACCCCTATCCCTGGGGCAAGTACGACCAGATCTTCGTTCCCGAGTACAACCTCGGTGCGATGGAGAACCCGGGACTCGTGACTTTCACCGAGTCGTATCTCTCGCGGGGTGCGGCCACCGACGCGCAGCGTGCCGCACGCGCGAACACGATTCTGCACGAGATGGCGCACATGTGGTTCGGCGACCTCGTGACCATGAAGTGGTGGGACGACCTGTGGCTCAAGGAGTCCTTCGCGGACTACATGGGCTCGCACGCATCAGCGGTGGCGACGCGCTTCCATGACGCGTGGGTCAAGTTCGCCGCCAACCGCAAGGCATGGGCGTACCAGCAGGACCAGCTGCCGACCACCCACCCGATCGTCGCCGACATCACCGACCTCGAGGCCGCGAAGCTCAACTTCGACGGCATCACCTATGCCAAGGGCGCCGCGGTGCTGAAGCAGCTCGTGGCCTTCGTCGGCGATGAGGCGTTCTTCGAAGGTGCCCGCAGATACTTCGCGGCCAACGCGTTCGGCAACACGACTCTCGACGACTTCCTCGTGCAGCTGAGCGCGGTCTCCGGCCGCGACATGACCGAGTGGTCGCAGGCATGGCTGCAGACGACGGGGGTGTCCACGCTGCGGCTCGAACGAGAGGCCGACGGCAGCGCCACGCTCGTGCAGAGCGATCCTCGGCCGCATCGCCTGCGCGTCGGGCTCTATCACCGCATCGACGGGCGCGTGGTGCGTCGCGACCAGCTCGCCCTGGACATCCACGACGAGCGGACGCCCATCGAGGTCCCCTCCGCCGATCTCGTGCTTCTCAACGACGACGACCTCACCTACGCCAAGGTGCGGCTCGACGAGGCATCATTGACGACGGTGCAGGAATCACTGTCCTCCATCGACGATCCCCTCGCGAGGGCCGTCGTGTGGTCGTCGCTGTGGAACGCCACGCGCGACGGCGAGCTGACAGTGGCGCGATACACCTCGATCGTGCGCGCGCATGCCCCACACGAGTCGAACATCGGTCTTCTCGTCGGCATTCTCTCGAATGCCCTCTTCGCGATCCGGCACTACGCGAGCGACGGCGAGCGACAGGCCGAGCAGCGGGCCTGGGTGGAGACGGCGTGGGCTGCGCTGCAGGCATCGGATGCCGGAAGCGATGCCCGGCTCTCGTGGGCGCGGGCCCTCGCGGCGGCGTCGGCGTTCGACGACGTGCACGCCGCCGAGGTCCGCGCGCTCCTGCACGGTGATGTCCCGGAGGGTCTCACCGTCGACCCTGATCTGCGGTGGCAGCTGCTCACGGCTCTCGTCACGACAGGGCACGCGGGGACCGATGACGTCGCAGCCCAGCTCGAGTCCGACGACACCGGCAGCGGTCGGACGGCCGCTCGCAGGGCACTCGCGTCGCAACCTGATTCCGCGGTGCGGGCTGCAGCGTGGGACGCGGCGTGGAACGACGGCTCGCTGAGCAACGACCATCTCGATGCCGAGATCGCGGGCTTCCGCGCAGGCGGACGCCGTGATCTCATCGCGGGGTTCGATGCCGAGTACTTCGAGAGGATCGGCGACGCGTGGGGCACGCGGAGCATCGAGCTGGCTCAGCGCCTGGTCGTGGGGCTGTTCCCCGCCTCGCCGACGCTCGATCTCGTGGATGCGTGGCTTGCCGGCAACAGCTCGGCGCCCGCCGCGCTGCGCCGGATCGTCATCGAGCAGCGTGATCACCTGGCCCGAGCGCTGCGCGTTCGGGCTGCGCAGGGCTAGTCGGCGTCGAGCTCGTCGGCGGTGCTCGCCCCCACGGTGAAGTACTCGGGTCGGTCGTCGCTCTGGGTCACGAGAATCAGGGCGATGTACGCCGCCCACGCTCGCGCGCGGACCCAGGTGGCATCGTCATACCGAGATCTGGTCGCTCTGCGGAACGCCTCGCGACCTGAGGCGTCGAAGAGCATCCACGACGAGGCGAGATCGTAGGCGGGGTCACCGACCGTGACGTCGCCGAAGTCGATGAGCGCAGCGAGCGTGCCATCCTCCACCAGCATGTTGCCCGGGTGGAGATCGCCGTGGATCCAGACCTGCTCCGCGCCGACCGGTGCGGCGAGACCTGCGACCCAGGCGTCACGCAGCGCCGTGCGGTGCCTGAACGCGTCGAGCCGCGGTCGCATCGCGTCGTCTCGAGTGGCCAGGGCGCGTCCGCGCACCGGGTTGCGCGGAGCATCCGCGGGGCCGGGGGCGTGCAGCGCCCTCAGGGCATCGGCGAGTCGTGGTGCCCACGCCGCGTTGTCCGATCGGGAGGAGGCGAGCGCCGTCGTTCCGGAGATCCAGGGGACGACCGACCAGGGCCGCGGAAACAGCTCGCTCGGTTCGCCGGAGATCAGCGGCACCGGGGTGCGGATGCCGATGGCCGCCAGCGCCGGTCCGATCGCGGGGAGCGCACGCTGCTCGTTCGCGATGAGCGGCACGGCGAGGTCGCGGCGAGGCAGTCGCACGAGGAGCTCCGACCCGAGCCTCCACATCGAGTTGTCCCAGCCGTCGGCGAACAGCCTCAGTGGCAGACCGGCGAGATCAGGGCTCGTCCGCCGGAGAAGGTCTCGTACGCCGCTCTCATCGAGCGAGTATTCGGCGGAGGGGGAGTCCGCCACGGTCAGATGTCGAGCGAGTCGCCCGGCTCGAGGACCGAGAACTCTCCGCCACCCTGCTCGGTCGCCCACTGCAGCCGCTGCCGGTGCATCGTCTTGCCTGCGACCGACAGGGTCATGTCGTGAGTGCCGAACGCCCGACGCGGGCGCACGGCGAGAACGTAGTCCATCGCCTCGCCGATCTTCAGCCATGGCGCACCGAGTGGAGCGGCGAGCGTGCCGACCTCGACACCCTCCGGAACCGCGTAGGAGTCGCCGGGGTAGTAGAAGACCTCATTGACCAGCACGCCGACATTCTCGACAGCGGGGAGTGAGGAGTGGATCACCTCGTGCGTGCCGCCGAAGAAACGGAGCGTGAACGCTCCCACCTCCACGGTGTCGCCCGGAGCGACCTCCGAGATGTCATAGCCCTCGGCCGCACGTGCGACGCCTGCAGGGGCGTAGATCGGAGTGCCGGGGGCGGCGCGGAGGATCCGATCCAGGTGCTCGGGCGTCCAGTGGTCGGGGTGCTCGTGGGTGATCACTACGGCGACGAGACCCGAGAGGTCGTTCAGGGGAGCGGTGAACGAACCCGGGTCGATGAGGAGGGTGTCATCGCCCTGCTGAATGCGAAGAGCGGCATGTTCGAATTTCGTGATGCGCATGAGGTGAGTCAACTCCTTCACGGCGTCTCTGGCAAACCGCCGATCCAGCGCGCCACGCCCGGGAATCGACGAGGGCTCGGCTCGATTTGGCGGCGCGAGAATCGTCATGGCATACTTGTTGAGTTGTCGCGGCACGGAAACGTTCCGCCAGACGGCCCCATCGTATAGCGGCCTAGTACGCTGCCCTCTCACGGCGGTAACGCGGGTTCGAATCCCGCTGGGGTCACAACAAGCGAAAGCCCTCGGTTCTCCGAGGGCTTTCGTCGTTTGTGCGGGCGCATCGCACCCCTCACGGAGGTCAGCGGGAGTCAGGTCTTCGGCACGAGGGCGAGCCGCCGGAACGTGCGGTTGCTCAGCGGCAGAACCATGAGTGCGATCATCGTGCCGCCGAAGAGGGCGAACGGCACCCAGACTGCCGTGATCGAGGCGAGCAGACCGAACCCCGCCATGGCGACGGGCATGAGACAGTCGTCACCGAGACGGGTGATCGAGCCCATCCGGCCGAGGTAGGCGGTGTCGACGGTGGCGGAGAAGGTGGCGCTCAGGAGGACCGAGGCGTAGCCCGCGGTTGCGCCGATGACGAAGGCCGCAGTCGCGACCGTCCACGCCGGGCCCCAGCCGAGTGCGATGATCCCGACGCCCTGGACGACGAGCGCCCAGAAGCCGGCGAGTGCTTCTCTTCGCGGTCGCCATTTGACGACCGAGACGGCACCGAGTGCCGCGCCCAGTCCGAGCAGCGCCTCGAACAACCCCAGCGACTGAGCGCCCCATCCCTCGTCGTGCGCGCGCAGGGCGAGCCCGATCCCGACCGCCGGTCCGACCGCGAGGTTGAGGCCTGAGAGCGCGATGACGAGGGTGCGGGTGGTCGGGTGAGTGCCGAGGTGGGCGAATCCACGGGCGATGCCGTGCAGCACGGACTCCCTCGCCGCGCGGGCGAGAAGGAAGCGTGGCCGGAGCCAGATCGCGATGAAGGCGACGACCAGACTGAACGTGAGGGCGTTGACCGCCGCGCTGCCCACCAGTCCCGCGTACGCGACGAGCACGCCGCCGATCGCCGCGCCCGCCATGGTTCCGAGGCGCGACGCGGTCTGGGCCAGCGCACCATAGGAGGGGAGATCCCCCGGGTGCACGAGCTGGCGGGCGACGGTTCCTGCAGACGGCTCATAGAACGCATCGCAGATTCCGAAGGCGATCGCCGCGAACAGCAGGACGCCCACCGTCGGTGGGGTCGCGAGGACCCAGAGGGCCACGGCCACGAGCACGCCGACACGCAGCACGTTGAACAGCATCATCACCCGCCGCGCATCGGAGCGGTCGGCGATCACACCGCCGAAGAGGAGCACGATCGCCCGAGGGATCGTCCCTGCCGCGACGATGAGCCCGGCGATAGCGGGAGAGGCAGTCTGCACGGCCGTCCAGGCGAGGGTGATGGTCCAGAGGGCATCCCCGGCATCCGAGAGCGCCTTGACGGCGATCCACGCGTGCACACGACGGTCTCGTCTGAACGTCGGTGGCTCCGACAGCTGCACGGGTTCGACCGCGGTGCTCATGGCGTCGTCGGGAACGCGTGGGCGAAGAAGAAGATCGGCGTGCGCTCCTGTCCGTCCTCGAGGTCGACGGACGCCCGCCATTCCTCCATCGTGCGCAGAAGGCGCGCACTCAGATCACGGAGTTCGTCCGGAGAAGCCCAGGCGGTCGTCTCGGTGTTCGAGGCGTCGTACGCGGCATAGGCAGGGTCATCATGGCGGCGCTGCCATCGCTGAAGACGCTCGATCTGCATCCGGATGCCCTGGCGCTGCGCCTCCCGTGCGAGCAGAGCGTCGGCGGGGGAGTCGGCGAAGTCCTCCGCCGACCAGGTGAGCCCACGTCGAGCGGGCTTCCACCAGCTGGTGCGACGGTCGCCGGAGGGGTCTTCGTCGCGTTCGACGAGCCCGGCTCGTTCGAGCATCCTCAGGTGGTGGCTGATGCTCCCGACCTGGCTCCCGAGCGAGCGCGCGAGCGTGGTGACCTGCGAGGTGCCGTAGAGAAGCAGATAGTCGTAGATGCGGCGGCGCAGCGGATGGTGCACCGCCGTGATCACCGAGATGTCTTCCATGGACGTAACCGTAGAACCGGTGCTGAGTTCTCACAAGACTTCTTGTATACCGCGGAAAAACAACGATGAGGCCCGCCTCTCGCAGAGAGCGGCGGGCCTTTCGCAGATGCGACTCAACTCTCGGCAGGCGGCTCGCCGGCTGCCATACGAGTGCGCCGTGCGCGCCGGATGAGCCAGATCACCAGCACCACCACTCCGGCCACCGCGATCCACGGCAGGATGAATCCGACGGCGATCACCAGCGCGTTCACTGAGACGACGAGGCCGTTCCAGCCGGCGAGGAGCCCGTCCGAGAACCCGGCCGGGTCGGCGGTCGTCGGCGGCGTCGTACGGGTCAGCTGAACAGTGAGACTCGACATCGCGACCTGGTCCTCGAGCGATGCGAGCTGCTGCTCGTACGACTCGAGCTGCCCCTGGCGATCGGTGAGCGCGACCTCTGCCTCGATGAGCTCAGCGACCGTGCCGGTCTGCGACATCAGCTCGGTGAGCCGCTGCACCGATGCCCTGGTGGCATCCACGCGCGCACGCAGATCGATCGCCGTCGAGGTGACATCCTGCTTCGAGATCGATGAGGAGAGCACTTCGCCCGAGGTGGCGAGCTCATCGATGACGGCGGCGAGGTCGGCGGAGGGTACGCGGATGCTGATCCAGCCGTACCCGGGGTCGGAAGGCGCCGGCTCCGAAGTGCCGTCGACGGCGACGCTCTTGCCGATCTCAGTGCTCTCGACATACCCGCCGCGCGACTCGGCCAGGGCGCCGATCGTGTCGGCGGCGTCCGCGATGTCCTTCACCTCCACTGTCGCGTTGGCGGTCGCGATGATCTCGCGATCAGTGACTGCGACATCTCCGACCGCCGGTGCAGACTCGGCCGAGTCCGTCGCGGCCCCAGGTGCGCCCTGGTCGGCGGAGCCGGAGCGTGACTCCTCCGTGACGACCATGTCTCCGCCCTCGGCCGAGCTCGTCGCCGACCCGCCCACCGCAGTGAGGATCGGAGGAGTGACGAGGACGCCGACGACGAACGCCGCCGCGATCCCGGCACCCGTCATCCACCGACGCCGGCGGTGTCGAGCCCCTGCTGCGGCTGGCGCCCGTCGTGGCCGCTCGGCGGCGATGTGGTCGAACACGGCTGTCTCGATGCGCGCCACTGCGGCATCGGTGAGCTCGGGCAGTCGCTCGGTGCTGGTCTTGTCGTTCATGCGTCGCTCGCTTCCTTCACGGCACCGCGAAGTCGGGTGCGGACTCGTGAGAGACGGTTCCGGACGATGGCATGGCTCACGCCGAGCTCCTCGGCCGCGGCCTGGTAGGCATAGCCTTCGGCGGCGCAGAGTCGCAAGATCGCGCGGTCGAGGTCGCTCAGCGTGCCGACCTCGGCGGCGATCCGCTCCGCGAGGTCTGCGGTGATCACCTGCTCCTCTACGCTGATCGTCGAAGGCAGGGTCTCGTCCACCGCTTCCGTCGTGTGGGCCTGGTCGCGCCTGCGCTGACGAAGGCGATTCGCGGCCTGGAAGCGGCAGATCGTCGCGAGCCACGGGAGGATCGATTCTCCCTGAAGCTCGAACCCCGGAAGCTTGCGCCAAGCCGTGACGAAGGTCTCCTGGGTCACATCCTCGGCATCGGCGGGGGAGCCGAGCATTCCATGCGCGATCCAGTAGACCGGGCGGACATACGAGCGGTACAGCTCGCGGAAGGCGCTCTCGTCACCTGCCGCGGCCTGTGCCGCCCATTTCTGATCACTCGTCTGCACTGGCATCCCGATTCCGTTCGGTGTCTCTCACCTGGGAGGTGTCGGAAGATGCCCCATCGTCTCAGATCAGTGTGCGGGCTGCGCGCGCACCTTCGCGAGCGTCCGCTGCCGGAGGACGCCGAGGGAGGACGTTCGCGGCGGTGTCCGGGTGCGAGTTCGAGGTCACGTCGACCATGCCACCACGGCCCTTCCGCTCCGCTAGCATTGGTGACGCGAGAGGGAGTATCCCGCAAGCGCATCCACCGTCATCACGAGCACCGACATCGCTGCTCCGGTCGTGCGACGCACTCTGTGCGTGGGAGAGACTTTCGGCGTTCTTCCTACCCTCCCGAAAGGCTGTACGCCCTTGGAAATCCCCGTCTGGTTCGAGATCACCTCGATGATCGTCCTCTCGATCATTCTGATCGGCGACCTGCTTCTGATCCGCCTTCGCCCCCACATCCCCTCGACGAAGGAGTCGACCCTGTGGGTCGTGTTCTACGTCGCCCTCGCGCTTCTCTTCGCTGTGCTCCTCGGCAACGTGGCCGGTTGGCGCAACGCGGGCGACTTCATCACCGGCTGGGCGCTCGAATACAGCCTGTCCATCGACAATCTCTTCGTCTTCGTGCTGATCATGGCGCAGTTCGCCGTCCCGCGACGCCTGCAGCAGCAGGTGCTGATGGTCGGCATCATCATCGCGCTCGTCCTGCGCGGGGCGTTCATCCTCGTGGGAGTGGCGGTCGTCGAGCACTTCTCGCCGATCTTCTACGTCTTCGGCGCGTTCCTCATCTACACCGCGATCAAGCAGGCGATGCCCGAGGGCGAGCACGAAGACGACGTGAAGAAGGAGAACTTCATCGTGCGCCTGCTCCGGCGCCGGATCGACATCAGCGAGACCTACGACGGCTCCAAGCTCCGCACCACGGTCGACGGCAAGCGCATGTGGACGCCGATGGTCATCGTGTTCATCACGATCGGTGTCACCGACCTGATCTTCGCGATCGACTCGATTCCCGCGATCTTCGAGATCACCACCAACGGGTTCCTCGTCTTCGCCGCGAACATCTTCGCGCTCATGGGCCTGCGTCAGCTCTACTTCCTGCTCGGCGATCTGCTCGATCGCCTGCGGTACCTGCATTACGGCATCGCCGTGATCCTCGGTTTCATCGGCATCAAGCTCATCCTGCACGCGCTGCATGAGAACGAGCTGCCCTTCATCAACGGCGGCGAGCACGTCGAATGGGTGCCAGACATCGACAACATGGTGTCGCTGGGCGTCATCGTCGTGTCGATGACCGTCGCGACGGTCGCCAGCCTCATCGCGTCGTCGCGCGAGAAGTCGGCGGCGAAGAAGGCAGCGATCGTCGAGTGAGCGCAGCCCGCTCACTCGGCTGACCAGAGGAGCTCCGCTTCGAGGGTGAGATCGATGACCTGGCCCAGCAGGGCGCCGAGCGAGTTGGACTGCAGCAGGGCGAACTGGTCGTACTCGCCCAGCGGTGCGATCGCGGCGAGCTGCCAGGCTGCGGCGAGCGGATCGTCTGACAGTTCGGTGTCGGCATCCCACGGCGAGTCCACGCGTGCGAGGACTCGCCGCACGATCGCCTCTGCTTCGGTCCGCAGAGGGGTCAGCGCGTCGTGCCACGTCAGCTCAGGCAGCTGCGTGACCTCGGCGCGAGGAAAGGGCGCGTCGTCGAGCCACTGATCGACGGTGAAGCGGGCCGTGCCGACCGCGAGGGTGTGCAGCACCTGGGCGTCCGCCGCGACGCTCACCAGCCGGGCCATCGTGCCGACCCTGCTGCGTCGGTCGCCGCCGCCGACCTCGTGACCGCGCTCGATGAGCACGACGCCGAACTGCGGGTCGTCGTCGTCGAGCAGGTGTCCGATCATCGTGAGGTACCTCGGCTCGAAGACGCGAAGCGGAAGCGGGGTGTAGGGAAACAGCACCGAGCCGAGCGGGAACATCGGTAGTTGAGCCATGACCCCAGTCAACACCGCGCGACGTACAGTGAACAGATGCGCAGACCTCAGCCGATCGTCCCCTCGCCCGGTCAGGAATCCGTATGGGACTATCCGCGGCCACCGAGGGTCGAGCCGGTGCCCGAGCGCGTCACCATCCGCCTCGGCGGCGTTCTGGTCGCCGATACGCGCGATGCCGTGCGGGTGCTCGAGACGAGTCACCCTCCTGTGTACTATCTGCCGATCGCCGACTTCATCGAGGGCGCGCTCTCGGATGCCCCGGGTTCATCGTTCTGCGAGTTCAAGGGTGCCGCGCGCTATCTCGATGTGCGTGGCGGCGGCCTGACGGCCGCGGGCGCGGCATGGAACTACCCGCATCCTTCGCCCGGTTTCGAGCTGCTGCGCGACCGGGTGGCCGTGTACGCGGGGCCGATGGACGCGTGCACAGTCGGCGACGAGGTCGTCGTTCCGCAGCCGGGAGGATTCTACGGCGGCTGGGTCACGTCGTCGGTCGTCGGGCCCTTCAAGGGCGTGCCGGGTTCCATGGGCTGGTAGGGCCCGGCCCCGCCGTTCCTGTCAGAACGCGCGGAGGTTGGCCTGCAGGCCGCCATCGACGTGGTCGCGGCGGAGGATCCCACGGCGACGCAGCACCGGCACGAGCTCGTCGAGTGTGCGGTGCAGCGTGACGGGGTGGAAGTCGCCCCACAGCAGCACGCCGTCGTTGCCCCACTCTCCGAGTTCCTCGATCAGATCGGCGAACTCGTCGGCCGTCCCGACGAAGCCCGAACGGTCGGCGATGCGGCCGGCGCGGGCGAGGGCGGTGAGGTGGGCGCGCAGCGGAGCATCCTCGCCACGGTCGCCGATCAGGCGCTGGATGCTTCCGCGCGAGACGTGCTCCCCGAAGATCGACACATCGAGCGGCCGCTCGAGGTCGAGTGCGGTGAGGTCGGTCTCGAGATCGCTCGACTGCTTGCGCGCGATCTGCACGAGAGCCGCATCATCGGGGTGCGCGGACGCAGCGACGATCCGGTCGGCCTCTTCGGCGGATGCCGTGATCACGGGCTGGATCGCGAACAGGATCTTGATGTCGTCGGCTGAGCGCCCGGCGGCGATCGCCGCGTCGTGGATCTTCGCGCGGTAGGCGCGCACGGATGCTTCGTCCAGCGGAGCGAGGGCGAGTTGGACATCGGAGTTGGCGCCGGCGAATCCGAGGCCGCGACCCGACCCGCCGGGGGAGACGATCGCCGGCTCGCCGTCGGTGAACGGCACGGCGTTCAGAGGGCCGTCGAAAGAGTAGTGCTCTCCGCGATGCCGGACGGTGCTCAGCTTCGATCCGTCCGCGAAGACATCCGTTTCGCGGTCGCCGACCAGCGCTCCGTCGCCCCAGCTGCGCCAGAGCGAGCGGATGCCTGAGAGCCATTCCTCGGCCCGGTCGTAGGCGGCATCGTGTCCGAGCTGCGCCGCGGCCGAGAAGTGACGCGCGCTGCCGGTGTCGGTCACCACGTTGAGCCCGAGACGGTGACCGCTGAGATGCTGAAGGGTGGAGAACTGCCGCGCCGCCGTATAGGGCAGGTACGCCGCGGGATTCACGGTGGGCACGACTCCGAGGTGCCGTGTCGCCTGGAACAGGTAGGGAGCGAGGAGCAGCGGGTCGTGCTTGGGCCCGCCGAAGGCATGGCGTACGCGGAGGTCGATCGTGTCCGGCGAGCCGAGAGACGGCGCGTCCTCGATGATCACGAGGTCGAAGCCTGCCTGCTCGAGCGTCCGCGCCGCCTCCTGATAGATCTCGGGACGCGTCCAGTCGTAGTCCCAGTCCAGAGACGGGTATCCCCACCCCTGCGGACCGAAACCGCGGGCGAGGAACCAGCCGAAGTGCTGGGGCCTGGTCATGCGACGGCCTCTCGCGCCGGCTCGAGCACCCGAGCGAGGTCGGCGATCAGATCGGAGACGTCTTCTATGCCGACCGACAGCCGAAGGGTTCCCGGCTGCACACCGAGGATGTCGCGCTCTTCGGGTGTCCTGTGCGAGTGGCTGGTGGTCGCGGGGTGCAGCACCAGCGAGCGCACGTCGCCGATGTGGGTCATGTGCGTGAAGACTTCCACGCTCTCGACGAAGTCGCGTGCGGCGTCGAGCCCTCCGCGGAGGGTGAACGTGAAGATCGACCCGTACCCGCCGTGGAGATACCGCTGCGCGAGAGCATGGTCGGGGTGAGTCTCGAGGCCCACGTGATCGACGCTCTCGACCGCATCCTGAGCGGCCAGCCAACGGGCCACCTCGAGCGCGTTCCGGGACTGGCGCTCGACCCGGAGGCCGAGGGTCTCGGCGCCCTGTCCGATCAGGAACGCGTTGAGAGGAGACGGCGAGGCGCCGAAGCGGGGAGCCACCGACTCGCGGGCGTAGGCGATCCGAGCGTTGCCGCCGTGGCGGGCGAAGACGCTCGGGAAGCCCCCGCGGCCGGGGAGCACCAGGTGCGGTGCGTTGTGACCGGCCCTATCCGCGTCGAAACGACCGTCATCGAGGATCACACCGCCGAGCACGGACCCGTGACCCGCGAGGAACTTCGATGCGGAGTGCACGACCATGGCGGCACCGTGCTCGATCGGACGCAGCAGGAAGGGCGTCGCGAGCGTGTTGTCGACGATGAGCGGGATGGCGAACTCATCCGCGACCGCGCTCACAGCGGCGATGTCGAAGATGTCGTTCCGGGCGTTCGCGATCGACTCCGCGAACAGCGCGCGCGTGGTCGGGCGGATCGCTGCCTGCCACGCAGCAGGGTCGGCGATCTCGTCGATGAACGTCGTCTCGATGCCGAGCCGTGCGAGGTTGTCGAGCAGGAGCCCTCGGGTGCCCTCGTAGATGTGCGTCGATGCCACGATGTGGTCTCCGGCTCCGGCCACGGTCAGCAAAGCGGTGACGACCGCGGCCTGTCCGCTCGCGACGAGCACCGCGTCCGCGGCGGATTCGAGGGCTGCGAGCTGTCGCTCGACGGCGCTCACCGTCGGGTTGCCCGTGCGGGTGTAGCCGAAGCCGGCGCCGGTGCCGAAGTGGTCTGCGGCGTGATCGAAGTCATCGAACTCGAAGCCCGCAGTCAGATAGATCGGCGTCGCCCTCGACGACGCGGCGCCCTGATTCCGGGCGGCGTGGACCGCTCTGGTGGCGAAGCCGGTCGTGTCGTCGGTCATGCGGATGCCTCTCGAATGTGCGGGTGACAGTAGCGTGTCACGCGGCGACTCCGGTCGCTGAAGCGGTGGTAATCTGACGTCATGCGGATCGTGCTCCTTCTTAGCGGCCGCGACGAGACCTCGTTCTGAGCCCCTCCTCGTCGCGGAGTCCATCGTGGGCCGAACCGCCAGCTTCAGGAGAGACGCAATGAACATCCCCGCAGCAGACACTGCTCCCGCACGTCCGAGGACCCTCGCTGAGAAGGTCTGGGACGACCACCTCGTCGTCAAGGGCGAGAACGGCGAGCCCGACCTCATCTACATCGATCTGCACCTGGTGCACGAGGTCACGAGCCCTCAGGCGTTCGACGGACTGCGATCGGAGGGCCGTCCGCTGCGTCGCCTCGACCTGACGATCGCCACCGAAGACCACAACACGCCCACGTGGGACATCGACAAGCCCATCGCCGACCTCACGAGCCGCACTCAGATCGAGACGCTGCGCCGCAACGCCGCCGAGTTCGGCGTCCGTCTGCACTCTCTGGGCGATGCCGAACAGGGCATCGTGCACGTCGTCGGCCCGCAGCTCGGGCTCACCATGCCGGGGATCACCGTGGTCTGCGGAGACTCGCACACGTCGACTCACGGGGCCTTCGGCGCCATGGCCTTCGGCATCGGCACCAGCGAGGTCGAGCACGTGATGGCGACCCAGACGCTTCCGCTCAAGCCCTTCAAGACGATGGCCATCACCGTCGAGGGCACGCTGCGCCCCGGAGTCACCGCGAAGGACATCATCCTCGCAGTGATCGCGAAGATCACGACCGGTGGCGGGCAGGGCTATGTCCTGGAGTTCCGCGGCAGCGCGATCCGCTCGCTGTCCATGGAGGGCCGGATGACCATCTGCAACATGTCGATCGAGGCCGGTGCCCGTGCGGGTATGGTCGCCCCCGACGAGACGACGTTCGACTACCTGAAGGGGCGTCCGCACGCTCCCCAGGGCCAGGACTGGGACGACGCCGTCGCCTACTGGCGCACCCTGCCGACCGACGAGGGTGCGACCTTCGATGCCGAGGTCTTCATCGACGCCGACGATCTCGAGCCCTTCGTGACATGGGGAACCAACCCCGGTCAGGGCAGCTCGCTGTCGGCGTCGGTTCCCGACCCGGCTCAGATCGCCGACGCCAACGAGCGCGCCGCCGCAGAGCGCGCCCTCGAGTACATGGATCTGACCCCTGGTACGCCGCTCAAGGAGGTGCCGGTCGATGCGGTCTTCATGGGCTCGTGCACGAACAGCCGCATCGAGGACCTCCGCGCGTTCGCGTCGATCATCGAAGGCAAGAAGAAGGCCGACGGCGTGCGTGTCATGGTCGTACCCGGTTCGGCCCGCGTCCGGCTGGAGGCCGAGGCGGAAGGCCTCGACAAGATCATCAAGGACTTCGGAGCCGAATGGCGGTTCGCCGGCTGCTCGATGTGCCTCGGTATGAACCCCGATCAGCTCGCTCCGGGCGAGCGCTGTGCGTCGACGTCGAATCGCAACTTCGAGGGTCGGCAGGGCAAGGGTGGTCGCACACACCTGGTGTCGCCGCTGGTCGCCGCGGCGACCGCGATCCGCGGCACGCTGTCGAGTCCCAGCGACCTGAACGAGATGGCGGAGGTCTGACCATGGAGAAGTTCGTCACCCACACCGGTATCGCCGCTCCGCTGAAGCGCTCGAACGTCGACACCGACCAGATCATCCCCGCCGTCTTCCTCAAGCGGGTCACCAAGACCGGCTTCGAGGACGCGCTGTTCCACGGCTGGCGCCAGGACCCCGAGTTCGTGCTCAACCAGCCCGCCTTCCAGGGGGCGTCGGTGCTCGTCGCCGGACCGGACTTCGGCACCGGATCGAGCCGAGAGCACGCCGTCTGGGCGCTGCGCGACTTCGGGTTCGCGGTCGTCCTGAGCCCGCGCTTCGCCGACATCTTCCGGGGCAACTCAGGCAAGCAGGGGCTCGTCGCGGCGACCATCTCGGAAGAGGATCTCGAGCGGATCTGGGCCGAGATCGACCGGAATCCCGGGGCTTCCATCACGGTGGACATCGAGGCGCGGGTCGCGTCGATCGGTGAGATCCAGGCTGACCTCGGGATCGACGATTACACTAGATGGCGGCTCCTTGAAGGGCTCGATGACATCGGGCTCACGCTGCGCAACGAAGACAAGATCGCGCAGTTCGAGGCCCGTCGCGAGTCGTGGCGGCCCCGGACCCTTCCCGTTCACTGAACGGCGGGGCGGGGGAGCCGAGGGCGACCCCGCCCCGATTTCCGTTGAATGAAGTGAGGCTCCGAATGACGACACCTGTGCGCGACGCTCTTCCGGACGGAGTCCCCCCACTCACCGGTGACGTCCTCGCCATTCGTGGAGGCCGCCCGCTGCGCGGCCGCGTCGACGTCAAGGGAGCGAAGAACCTCGCGACCAAGGCGATGGTCGCCTCGCTGCTCGGTGAGACCGTCAGCGTGCTGCGCGACGTCCCGGCCATCAGCGATGTCGCGGTGGTGCGCTCGCTGCTCGAGGTGCACGGTGTCCGGGTCTCCGACGGCGATGAGCCGGGTGCACTCGTCTTCGACCCGAGCGATGTCGAGTCGGCCCACTTCGAGGAGATCGACGCCCACGCCGGTGCCTCCCGCATTCCGATCCTGTTCTGCGGACCGCTCCTGCACCGTCTCGGTCAGGCATTCATCCCGGACCTCGGCGGATGCCGCATCGGCGACCGGCCGATCGACTTCCACCTCGACGCACTGCGCAAGTTCGGCGCCATCGTCGAGAAGCTGCCGAGCGGCATCCGTCTCTCCAGGGGCGGAGCCCGCCTGCACGGCGCCAACATCCACCTGCCGTACCCGAGCGTGGGTGCCACCGAGCAGGTGCTGCTGACCGCGGTCAGGGCCGAGGGGACGACCGAGCTGCGCAACGCCGCCATCGAGCCCGAGATCATGGATCTGATCGCCGTGCTGCAGAAGATGGGCGCGATCATCTCGTACGAGCCGAACCGCGTCATCCTCATCGAGGGCGTCGAGACACTGCGCGGCTACGACCACCGGTCGATCTTCGACCGCAACGAGGCGGCCTCGTGGGCATCCGCGGCGCTGGCCACCGACGGCGAGATCTTCGTCGGCGGAGCCAAGCAGCAGGAGATGCTCACCTTCCTCAACATCTTCCGCAAGGCGGGCGGCTGGTTCGACATCCAGGAGGACGGCATCCTCTTCCGCCGCGAAGGCGAGCTCAAGCCCGTCGTCGTCGAGACCGACGTGCACCCCGGCTTCATGACCGACTGGCAGCAGCCGCTCGTCGTGGCGCTGACGCAGGCGAACGGCCGCTCGGTCGTGCACGAGACGGTCTACGAGAACCGTCTCGGCTTCACCGATGCACTCGTCAAGATGGGCGCCGACATCGTCGTGCACCCGCGAGGGCTGCAGGACGGGCCGCGGCGCGTGCCGCGTCGTGACCTCGAGCAGGCGGCCGTCATCACCGGGCCGACTCCGCTGCACGCCGCAGACATCGTCGTGCCCGACCTGCGCGGCGGGTACAGCCACGTGATCGCGGCGCTGACGGCCGAAGGCGAGTCGAAGGTGTCGGGAGTCGACATCCTCAGCCGCGGCTACGAGAAGTTCCTCGCCAAGCTCGATGCCGTGGGCGCCGACTTCGACGTCATCCGGTGAGCCCGATGGGTTCCCGATCGCGCGAGACGACGCGGCCCAGCGTGTTCTGGCCGCTCGCGGCGATCGCCGTGCCGTTGATCTCGCTGCTCGCGAAGATCCGCATCACCGGTGCCGAGAAGCTTCCTCGTGAGGGTGCCTATGTGCTGGCTCCCAACCACTACTCGGAGTTCGATCCGCTCATCGTGGCACTCGCGGTGTGGCGGATCGGACGCGCGCCCCGATTCATGGCGAAGGAGAGCCTGTTCAAGGTCCCTGTGCTCGGATGGATTCTGCGCCGCACCGGAATGATCCCGGTGGCTCGTTCGTCGTCGGCATCCGCTGCGAAGCAGACGCTGAAGCAGTCGGCCGAGCTGGTGGAACACGGACGCGGAGTGATCGTGTACCCCGAGGGGACTCTGACGCGTGACCCCGACATGTGGCCGATGCGCGGCAAGTCGGGCGCTGTGCGGCTGGCACTGACCGACGGCATCCCGCTGATCCCGATGGCCCAGTGGGGCACCCAGAACATCATGGGTCGTTACCAGAAGGGTCTGAGCCTGTGGCCACTGCGCAAGCGCGTGGACGTCATCATCGGCGACCCGGTCGACGTGTCCGACCTGCGCGCTCGCGCCGGCGAGTCTGCGGCGCTGAACGAGGCCACCGACCGGCTGATGAACGCGATCACCGCGTTGCTCGAAGAGCTGCGCGGTGAGAAGGCGCCGGCCGTGCGCTGGAACCCCGCCTCGCACGGACAGAAGGAGACGGGTCGCCTTGACTCCTAAGCGCAGCACGCCCGCGGGCCCCAGAGTCGCCGTGATCGGCGCAGGCAGCTGGGGCACCACGTTCGGGAAGATCCTCGCGGACGGCGGTGCGCAGGTCACGATGTGGGCCCGCCGAGCCGAACTCGCGCACGAGATCGACGAGGCCAAGCGCAACTCGCGCTACCTGCCCGGCATCAACCTGCCGCGCACGATGGCCGCGACGCATGAGCTGGCGATCGCATTGCGTGATGTCGACCAGGTCTACCTCTCGGTGCCGAGCCAGTCGCTGCGCGAGAACCTCAAGGCGCTGCGACCGCTCCTGTCCGACAACGACGCGAAGATCGTCAGCCTCATGAAGGGCGTCGAACGCACCTCAGGGCTGCGGATGAGTCAGGTCATCGAGCAGGAGCTGCGGTGCGATCCCGATCGCATCGCTGTCGCGTCGGGGCCGAACCTCGCGCTCGAGATCGCCCGTGAGCAGCCGACGGCTGCCGTGATCTCCTCACGCAGTCAGGAGACGGCCGAGGAGGTCGCACGCGCCGCGCGCAACTCGTACTTCCGGACGTTCGTGAACACCGACGTGATCGGCACGGAGTTCGGGGGAGTGCTGAAGAATCTCATCGCGGTGGCGATCGGCATCGTCGACGGCGTCGGATACGGCGAGAACACCAAGGCGTCGATCATCACCCGCGGACTCGTCGAGATGACCGACTTCGCGGTAGCGAACGGCGCCCACCCCGAAACGCTCCAAGGACTCGCGGGACTGGGAGACCTCATCGCGACGTGCCAGTCTCCGCTGAGCCGCAACAACACGGCCGGGCGCCTGCTCGGCCAGGGATACAGCTTCCAGGACGTCGTCAAGCAGATGCAGCAGACAGCCGAGGGCCTCGCGTCCGTCGCGCCGGTGCTTCAGCTCGCCCGCGAGTCCGAAGTGCACATGCCCATCGTCGAGCAGGTGAAGATGGTGCTCGACGGCAAGATGAACCCGCGTGACATCGCACCCCACCTGACGACGGACGACGACACCCCGCAGGGTGAGAGGACCAACCATGGACAAGCAGACGGTGGTGGTGCTCTTCGGCGGGCGCTCCAGCGAGCATTCGATCAGTTCCGCAACGGCGGGCGGAGTCCTGGGCGCGATTGACCGCGACCGCTATGCGGTGATCCCGGTCGGAATCACCCGCGAGGGAGCCTTCGTCCTCGAGGACGACGACCCGTCGAAGTTCCCGCTGGATGCCGCACATCTGCCCGAGGTCGCCGACAACGGCACCAGGGTGCTGTGGCCCGAGCCCGGCGGCGACCGGACGCTCCGTGTCGTGCGTCAGGACGGGACTGTCGAGGGCTTCGGCGAGATCGACATCGTGCTCCCGATCCTGCACGGCACTCACGGCGAGGACGGGACGATCCAGGGCTACTTCGACACTCTCGAAGTGCCTTATGCGGGTGGTGGAGTTCTCGATTCGGCGCTCTGCATGGACAAGCACTTCATGAAGATCGCGCTGCGCGCGGCCGGCCTCTCGGTGGCACCGGGGATCACGGTCCGCTCGCGGGAGTGGGAGCGGGATGCCGCGTCGGTTCGCGCCTCCGCCGTCGATCTCGGGATGCCGCTGTTCGTCAAGCCGGCGCGCGCGGGTTCCAGCGTGGGCGTCTCGAAGGTCGAAAGGCCCGACGAGCTCGACGCCGCGCTGGCCATCGCCTTCGCGGAGGACGACAAGGTCCTCATCGAGAGCGGAGTGGTCGGTCGCGAGATCGAGGTCGCGGTTCTCGAGAGCGCCGACGGCGTACGCGCGTCGCTGCCCGGCGAGATCGTGCTGACGTCCCGCGGGTTCTACGACTTCGAGGGCAAGTACCTCGGTGGCGACGGCGTCGACGTGGTGTGCCCCGCGCAGCTCGAGGATTCCGAGATCGCGGCCATCCAGGACGCCGCCATCCGAGCGTTCGAGGCTGTCGACGGCCGTGGCCTCGCCCGTGTCGACATGTTCCTCACTGCCGAGGGAGAGCTCGTCGTCAATGAGCTCAACACGATGCCCGGATTCACGCCGATCTCGATGTTCCCCAAGTGCTGGGTGGCATCCGGACTCAGCTACGGCGACCTGATCTCAGAGCTGATCGAGGCGGGCCTGCGCCGCTGATCGGGCGGCGTCCGCTCAGCCTTCGGCCGATCCCGCGTCAGGGGATTCCTCGGTGCGCACCCGGTCGGTGCACCGAGCCGTCGCCGGTTCGAGGCCGGACTGGATGCTCGTCGAGAGACTCTCGACCACCGTGCGGAAGTCGATCTCCTCGCCCCGGCGGATGATTACCTCGACGGCAGGGTCACGACCGTAGGTCACCAGACGCTGTCGTTCTTCCTCCTGGTCGAGCACGAGCCAGTCGACGCTGCCGATCGTGGTGCAGACTTCGGTCGAGGGCGCCGGCGGTTCGACGCCGCAGCGCAACACGACCGTCGGGTCGCCCCAGGCGCCGGTGGCCTGGGCATCGGTCCAGACGCGGTCCAGATCGCCGACGGCATCCGGAAGCAGCACGGAGACCTCCGCGCACGCCGGATTGTTCGCATCGTCGGCCGGCTCCAGATGGATCGTGGTCGAGCATCCGGAGAGCGCTGCGACGAGGACCAGCGACCCCGCGATGACGGCGAGACGACGAGAGCGGGGCATGCATCCAGGCTACCTTTGACTGCATGCCCTCCCGACCTCGCGACGATGATCCGACCCTCGGCGACCTTTCGGAGGGGGAGATCCTGCGGGCCATCCTGGCGAGGACTGCGCGGGCCAGTCATACGATCATCGGACCCGGCGACGATGCGGCGGTGATCGCGGCTCCGTCTGGGTCCGTGGTCGCCACGACGGACACCCTCGTGCACGGTCCTGACTTCCGACTCGCGTGGTCGTCGGGCTATGACCTCGGGTGGAAGGCTGCCGCAGTCAACCTCGCCGACGTGGCCGCCATGGGTGCGCGCCCGACCGCGCTGCTCGTCGCGCTGGCTGTTCCGCGCGATCTGAGGCTCTCTTTCGTCGAACGCCTCGCCGACGGATTCCGTGAGGCGTGCGCGGCTCTGGCGCCGGGCTGCGCCGTGGTCGGTGGCGATCTCACCGTCTCGGATGTCCTCACCGTGGCCGTCACCGCTCTCGGCGATCTCGAGGGCCGGGCGCCGGTGACGCGATCGGGTGCGCGGGTCGGTGATGTGGTCGCGGTGGCCGGAGAGCTCGGACACGCCGCCCACGGACTCTCCGTCCTCTTCGGCAGGTTCCGTGATGGTGACACACCGGTCGCCGTCGATCCATCCGCGCTCGGACGGGGTGAGAGCGCGGCGCTGGCCGCCCAGCTCCGTCCCTCGCCCCCGATCGGCCTCGGACCCTTCGCCGCCACAGCCGGAGCGACCGCGATGATGGACATCTCGGATGGTCTCGCCCTCGATGCGCGACGGATGGCGGCGGCCTCGGCCGTCACGATCGCCCTCGACAGCGCGACGCTCGGAGACTCTCCGCAGCGTGCCCTCGCCGGTGGCGAGGATCATGCGCTGCTCGCCACCTTCCCTCCGGGGACGCTGCCGTCGGGGTTCCGCGTCATCGGGACTGTGGCCCCGCAGGGCGAGCACGATCTGCTGGTCGACGACGCACCCGCAGACGTGAGCGGCTGGGACCCCTATCGCGACTGGGATTCGGCCTCGGGCTGAGGCGTCTCTGAGACGAGAGCCGGCTCGGCCCACCAGAGAGCGGTGTCGCCGTATGCCTTCTCACGGATCAGCTCCAGGCCGGCGGCCTGCAGATCGGGAGGCGTGGAGCGACGCGCACGCTCGATGATCACGAGGGCGTCAGGGGCGAGACACGGTGCGAGCGCGATGAGATCCGCGGTCATCGCGTCGTCCTCGAGGTCGTAGGGCGGGTCCGAGAAGACGAGGTCGTACGGACCTGAGGCTCGCAGCAGGAACGACCGGACCGTGCTCTGGTGCACCTTCGCGCCGTTCGCGCCGGCCTTCGCGACGGTGGCGACGTTGCGACGCACGACGGCCGCAGCCTCTCGGTCGTGCTCGACGAGGTCGGCGCTTGCCGCGCCGCGGCTGAGCGTCTCCAATCCCAGTGCACCCGATCCGGCGTAGAGATCCAGCACTCGCGCTCCGGCGATCGCGTCGGCCGATTCCAGCGCTCCGAAGAGCGACTCCCGTACGCGGTCGCTGGTGGGTCGCGTCCCCGCGTGGGGAACGTCGAGCCGCGCGCCGCGTGCCTTTCCGGCGATGATCCTCGTCACCCGTTCACGATACGACAGCCGGGGCGCACGTCGTGTCCGTGCGGCCTCCTAGACTCGGATCATGTCGCTCACGCTGGATTCGTCGCTCGAGGAGGCGCTGGGCTCCACGCCGGCGAAGTCTCTCGATCGGGCGTTCGGCATGAAGACGGTCGGCGATCTCGTGTCGCACTACCCCCGGCGGTATGCCGACCCCGGCGAGCTCACCCCCATCCGTGAGCTTCCGCTCGGTGAGACCGTGACGATCGTCGCCGAGGTGCTGTCGTCGAGTGCCAGGGCGATGCGCAATCGACGGGGCGCGATGGTCGACGTCGTGATCGGCGACGGCATCGGCAAGATGTCCCTGACGTTCTTCGCGAAGAACCTCGGGGCTGCCAAGTGGCGCTCCGAGGATCTCGCGGTCGGTCGGCGAGGCGTCTTCTCGGGCAAGGTCGGCGAGTTCAACGGGATGACGCAGTTCGCGCACCCTGAGTACGAGCTCTTCGACGACGAGGATGCGGCCAGGCGGCGTGCGGACGCCCGCGCAGCCGTGCTGATCCCCATCTATCCCGCGACGTCGACGCTGCAGACCTGGCAGATCGCGAAATTCATCACTCGCGTGCTCGACGGCCTCGGTGACGTGCCCGAGCCTCTGTCGGCGGACGTCCGTCAGCGGGAGGAGCTGCTGACCGCGAGAGAGGCGCTCGAGCAGATCCATCGACCGAAGACCCGCAACGACATCGATCCTGCAGTACGCACGCTGCGGATGCATGAGGCGCTCACGCTGCAGACCGCACTCCTGCAGCAGCGCGACGCGGTGCGATCGCTCTCGGCCACGGCGCGTGCGGCGAAGCCCGGAGGTCTGCTCGAGCGGTTCGACGCCTCGTTGCCCTACGATCTCACGCCCGATCAGCAGACCGTCGGCGAGCAGGTCGCGAAGGATCTCGTCGGCTCGTGGCCGATGAACCGGCTCGTGCAGGGAGAGGTCGGCTCGGGCAAGACGCTCGTCGCCCTGCGTGCGATGCTCCAGGTCGCCGAGTCCGGCGGCCAAGCCGCGCTGATCGCGCCGACCGAGGTCCTGGCGGGCCAGCACCTGCGGTCGATATCGAAGATGCTCGGGCCGGAGCTGGCTCCGCTCGTGATGCCCACACTCCTCACCGGGCAGATGCCGGCTGCGGCGCGGCGCAAGGCCGCCCTGCGCGTCGCCTCCGGGCAGGCCCTGATCGTCGTCGGCACCCACGCGCTGCTCGGCGAGAAGACGACCTTCGCAGATCTCGGGCTCGTCGTGGTCGACGAGCAGCACCGGTTCGGCGTCGAGCAGCGCGAGGCTCTCCGCGCCAAGGGCTCCAGCCCGCACGCCCTCGTCCTCACCGCCACGCCCATCCCTCGCACCGTGGCCATGACGGTCTTCGGAGATCTCGACACCTCGGTGATCCGCACGATGCCGAAGGGACGGGCGGGAATCGAGTCGTTCGTCGCCCCACTCGCCGAGCATCCCGGGTGGTTCAATCGCGTCTGGGAGCGCGCCGCCGAGGAGATCGCCCAGGGGCGCCAGGTCTTCGCAGTGTGCGCCGCGATCGACACCACCAAGAAGACGGCCGAGGCGGGTGAGCCCGCGCTCCTGCAACCCGAGGGCGCATCCGGTCCACGCTGGGGAGTGGTGCAGCTCGACGAGGCGCTGGCGACGCACCCGAAACTCGGCGGTCTGCGCCGAGCGGTTCTCCACGGACGCATGCCGTCCGACGAGAAGGATGCGGTGATGCAGGCCTTCGCGCGAGGCGAGATCGACCTGCTTCTGGCCACGACCGTCATCGAGGTCGGGGTCGACGTGCCCAACGCCTCGACCATGATCGTCCTCGATGCCGATCGCTTCGGCGTCTCCCAGCTGCATCAGCTGAGAGGCCGGGTGGGTCGAGGCGGTGTTCCGGGGCTGTGTCTGCTCGTGACAGAGGCGGAAGCCGGCTCGGTGGCGCGCGAGCGAGTCGACGCGGTCGCAGCGACCCTCGACGGTTTCGCCCTCGCCGAGGTCGATCTCGAGCTGCGCGGTGAAGGAGACGTGCTCGGCGCAGCACAGGCGGGCGTGCGGTCGTCGTTGAAGCTGCTGCGCGTGGTCAAGGACTCCGGTCTGATCGTCAGAGCTCGCGAGCTCGCCGAGGTGATCCTCGCAGCCGACCCCGGTCTCGACGCGAACCCGGGGCTCAGATCCGCCATCGAGCGACGAGTGAGCGACGACGATCGCGCGGCCCTGGCGAAGAACTGACCCGAGCACGGCGTGCCCTAGGCTGGTGGCATGAGCAGCCGGATCGCCGTCGTCCCGGGTTCCTTCGACCCGCCGACCCTGGGCCACCTCGACGTCATCCGTCGGGCCGCCAAGCTGTACGACGAGCTGCATGTGCTCGTCGTGCACAACCCCGGCAAGGAGGCGATGCTGCCCATCGCGGCGCGGCTGTCGCTCATCGAGCAGTCGATCGCCGATGAGGGCATGGACGGCAACGTGATCGTCGGATCGTGGAGCATGGGCCTTCTGGTCGACTACGCGCGCGATGTGGGTGCCGGCGTGCTGGTCAAGGGGATCCGCTCCCAGATCGACGTCGCCTATGAATCGCCGATGGCGATCGTCAACAGGCACCTCGCAGACATCGAGACGGTCTTCCTGCTGCCCGACCCGGCGCATGCTCTCGTGTCCAGCTCCCTCGTGCGACAGGTGGCGGGGCTCGGGGGCGATGTATCGCCTTTCGTCCCTCCTGCGGTCGCCGCATTCCTCGACACCGGGTCTCGCGGCATCTGACGTCGCGCTCCTGAGAGCCGCGCTCAGCCCGAAGCCAGCCTCCCACCGCATGTAGCCGGTACCATTGCTGGGTGCGTTCCCGAATGAGTGGTCCTTTCGTCCTCCCCGTCCGCGACATCGTCCGCAAGCCGGGAGAGATGCGCGAACACGAGTTCTCCGTGACCCTGAAGGATGCCTGGGGCGAGGGGATCGTGTCCTACGAGACAGGCTCCGAGCTCGACCTGGATGTCCGTCTCGAGTCGGTCCATGAGGGCATTCTGGTGTCGGGAATCGTCGACGCGGAGTACTCCGGCGTGTGCGGTCGCTGCCTCATCGACATCGTTCGGCCCGTCGAAGTCGAGTTCCAGGAGCTTTTCGCGTATCCTGGTGAGGAAGAAACTGACTTCGAGGTTCAAGACGACCACGTGGATCTTGAAACTCTAGTCAGGGATGCGGCCGTATTGGCGCTTCCATTTCAGCCGGTGTGTCAGCCGGATTGCCCCGGGCTCGACCCGGAGACGGGCGAGAGGCTGACAGCGAGCACCGACAAGGAGCATGCGGCTCCCATCGATCCTCGGTGGAGCGCGCTCCAGAACATCACAGACCAAGACGGCACGGAAGAATCTCGTGCCGCCGAGAAAGAAGAGAGCTAGTCATGGCTGGTAACCCCCCGAAGCGCAAGGTATCCCGTTCGAACACCCGCTCGCGCCGCGCGCAGTGGAAGGCGGCGCCCATCGCTCTCGTCAAGACCGTCGAGAACGGCAAGACCGTCTACAGCCGCCCCCACCAGGCGAAGGTCGTCACCGACTCGCAGGGCACCGAGCTGTTCCTCGAGTACAAGGGCCGCAAGGTCGCCGACGTCTGAGTCGCGACTTCACTTCCGTGACTGAGGTCCCTGGGGGGACGAGACCACTCCCAGAGAAGCTCCGCGTCGATATAGACGCGGAGCTTCTGGAGTTGGCGCTCACCCATCGCTCATATGCGTATGAGCATGGTGGCATCCCTCACAACGAACGTCTCGAGTTCCTCGGCGACTCCATTCTCGGCCAAGCCGTCACCGTGATGCTCTTCACGACCCATCCAGGGCTCGATGAGGGCGAACTCGCCAAGCGGCGCGCCAGTGTCGTCTCGACGGTCGCTCTCGCAGAGGTGGCGAGAGGCATCGATCTGGGCAGCCACCTGCGGCTCGGTCGAGGCGAGGAGCAGACGGGCGGACGCGACAAGGATTCGATCCTCGCCGACACGATGGAAGCCGTCATCGGTGCGACCTACCTGTCGGCGGGTCCTGAGGCGGCCACTGAGCTCGTGCTCCGTCTGACCGCGCCGCTCCTCGCCGACCCCGAGCGCTATGGCGCCGCCATGGATCCGAAGACCAGTCTTCAGGAGCTTGCGGCGCGGGTCGGTGCCACCCCACCGCAGTACTCGGTGGAGGCGAGCGGTCCCGATCACGATCGTCGCTTCCTGGCGACCGTGAGCGTCGGCGATGTGGCGATGACCGGCAAGGGCAGCAGTAAGAAGACTGCAGAGATGGCGGCCGCGCTCAGTGCGTGGCGCTTCCTCAACGAGCGTGCCTGAGCTCCCCGAGGTCGAGGTGGTGCGAGCCGGTCTCGCTCCTGCCGCGGTCGGTTCGGTCATCACGGGGGTGAGCGTGTTCGATGAGCGCGCCCTGACACGTCATGCCGCGGGGGCATCGGACTTCGTGTCGCGCCTGGAAGGGCGCGTGTTCACCGCCGCCGAGCGTCGAGGCAAGTTCCTCTGGCTTCCGCTCGACGCGGAGGGTTCCGCTTTGATCGCGCACCTCGGGATGAGCGGGCAGATGCTGCTCCGCGCACCGGATGCCGAAGCGGAACGCCACGAGCGCATTCGCATCGGCATCGAGCACCCGCAGCACGGAGAGCTCGCCATCGTGTTCGCCGATCAGAGGACCTTCGGGTCGCTGGCGGTCGACAGCCTCGTGCCGGACGGGCCGACGATGATCCCCACCCAGGTCGTGCACATCGCGCGCGATCCCCTCGACCCTCTCTTCGACGACGGCATCCTGGTGCGCACGCTCCGAAAGCGGGGCAGCGCGGTCAAGCGCGTGCTGCTCGATCAGCAGGTGATCAGCGGGGTGGGCAACATCTACGCCGACGAGGCGCTCTGGGCGGCGCGCATCCACCCCGAGACTCTCGCGAACGCGCTGTCGACACCCGCGATCGGTCGGCTCCTCGCTGAGATCCGCGTGGTGCTCGCGAAGGCGCTGGCCGAGGGAGGCACGAGCTTCGATTCCCAGTACGTCAACGTGAACGGCCAGGCCGGCTACTTCGCGCACTCCCTCAACGCCTACGGTCGAGGCGGTCAGCCATGCCCCCGGTGCGGCACGCTGATCCGCCGACAGGCTTTCATGAACCGGTCGAGTCACTTCTGCCCGCGCTGCCAGCGCCGACGCTGAGGCTTATGCCGTCTCGAACGACCGGGCGAGCAGAGGCCGGGTCGCCCGCGTGCTCGCCCACACGATGCCGATTCCCACCGCGAGCACGATGCCGATCGTCAGCAGCGACTCGGGAGCGGTGATCAGGGCGATCCCGAGCAGGGGGAACACGAGCACGGCCGCGCAGGTCGCCGATCCGATCGCGGTGACGAGCAGCGGTGACATGATCGCGCGGCGACGTGCGCTGTCGACGGTGTCGAGGGGCATCCCGAGGTGGTGGAGGCTTCGGTGCAGATCACGCTGATCGAGCACGGAAGAGGCCTGATTCACCCCCACGGATGCCGCGACCATCACGAAGGAGGCGACCAGCGTGATGACGAGACCGGTGCGCATGTCCACGGCGAGTGCTGCATCGGCATCCGTCGCCTCTCCGCTGTTCATCACGTTCATCAGTGCGACGCCGGTCCCGGCGAAGACGGCCATGAAGCTCGCCATCGCGATCCCGCTCACCTGACGCCATGCGGCCTTGGGCGAGTCCAACACCAGACGGGCGGCGAGCAGCCGGTCGGCTCGCTCGGCCCGGCGGAGCTGACGTGATGCGCTGACCTTGAGTACCCACGGCCCGATCACGTTGAGCACGGCGAGCGCCACCGCGAACAGCCCTGCGAGAACGGTGATCGTCACCGCGAGCCCCGCGACGGACGGGAAGACCTTGACGAGGACGAAGACCAGAGCGAGCACCGAGATGCCGATGATCGCCCGGAACCAGTGCACGGTGGAGACCGTCGTCCGCATGCGCACCCCGAGCGGGGAGACGATCACGCGTCGGAGACCGAGCACGGCGCTGCCGGCCGCCACGAGAAGGACCCCGCCCACGACCGCCAGGATGCCGAGGGGAGACAGCATCACGGCGTCGGTGCCGAGAGCAGTTCCACGGAACGGGATGAGCCCGACCAGGGGAGCGGTCGCGAGATGGACGACCACTCCGGCGACGGCGCCTGAGGCCGCCACGAGCACGGATTCGATCACGGTGGCCACGCTGACACCCATCGGAGTCACGCCCAGAAGTCGCAGTGTCGAGAGTCGCTCGTCGCGACGGCGGGCCGAGAGGCGAGCAGCCGCCCCTCCGAGATTCGTCAGCGGTACGACGAGGAGGACGAGAGCGATCGCTGCCAGTGCCTGGTAGACCGGAGCGTAGTCGTCTGTCCAGGTCCAGAACGACTGTGCTCCGCCCACGACTGTCAGCACCAGAGCCGTGACGACTCCGAACGCGACCACAGGAAGCGCCAGGACGGCGTTCTCACCCTTCGCGGGTCGGAGAAGGAGGGTCAGGACGCGGGCGTTCATGCCGTCACCGCCGACGAGACGATCTGTCCGTCGCGAACCGCCACGACTCGCGAGCATCGAGCGGCGACGTCGGCGTCGTGGGTGACGACGAGGAGCGTCCGCCCCTGCCCGGTCGTCGACCAGAGCAGTGCGTTCATCACGTCCTGCGAGGTGTGCGAGTCGAGCGCTCCGGTCGGCTCGTCGGCGAAGACGAGATCCGCGCCGGTGGCCTGGGCCCGTGCGATGGCGACGCGCTGCGCCTGCCCGCCGGAGAGCTCGCCGATGCGGCGGTCCTCCATCCCGGCGAGCCCCAGCGCGGCGAGCCAGGACGCCGCGTGGGCCGTGGCATCCGCTCTCTTCACGCCGTTGATCATCGATGCGAGCGCCACGTTCTCGACGGCGGTGAGCTCAGGGATGAGGAGTCCCTGCTGGAAGACGAACCCGAAACGCTCCCTGCGCAGCCGGGAGCGAGCACCTTCCCCGAGCCCCGCGACCTGCACAGGCTCCCCGGTCGAGGGCTGGAAGGTCACGGTGCCGGAGTCCGGCGTGACGATACCGGCGAGCACATGGAGGAGAGTGGTCTTGCCCGATCCGGAGGCGCCCATGATCGCCACCGACTCGCCGCGGTGGATCGTGAGATCCACCCCGGCGAGTGCGCGGGTGGTGCCGTAGGACTTGGTCAGGGAGCGTGCGTCGAGGACGGAGTCGTTCATGCCTCCAGCCTCGCGATTCGGCCAGGGGCGCTGCGTCGGCCGGGCGGATGATCCGCTCGCGTCCGCGTACACCGATCGGATGATCTCGTTCAGATCCGCTTCTGCCACGCCCCGGCGTAAGAGACCGGCACGAACCCGATCGACTCGTTGATGCTCAGCATCGGGCGGTTCTCCTCGGCGTTGAACGTGGAGACTGCGGGGGAGAACGGCATGAGCTCTCGCCAGTGCAGGAGGTTCGCGCACTTGACGACGGTGCCCAGCCGGTGCCCGCGGTGCTCGCGAGACACCAGCGTGCCCAGCTGGTGGGTGATCCCTGAGCGGTCCGCTCCGACGAGCAGCTCGTTGTATGCCACGATGTCCCCGCTCGGCACGTGCTGCACCGCGACGATCGACAGTGCCTGACCGGCTCCGGTGAGCCGTCGCTCTCGGCGGACGACACGCTCCGCGTCCCACTCCTCAGCGACGAAGTCCATCTCGCCGCTCGGGGCGTCGGTCGACAGGCGAGCGAGGATCGCTGCATAGCCGTCGCGGAACTCCGGCGGTGTCGGAGCCATCCACTGGAGCACTCGATAGTCGTCGCCCGCGGCCGCGTGCGCAGATCTCAGAGCGACCTGAAGCGGAGCGGGGTCCGAACGCAGATCGAGCTCGCTGTTGCGCTCGACCTGCTCGAAATCGTATCCGCGGGCCTCCAAGGCGTCCGACAGCGGGATCGCCGGGATACGACCCCACCCCGTCCTCGGCGAGATCATCCGCTCGGACTCGATCGGTCGGTGCAGCGTCCAGAGCTGCACCAGAGACCGACCATGGGCACGAGCCTCCGACTCGGCGAGCGTCAGGAGGGCATCCTCGACGCCGATTCCCCAGTGCTTCTCGGGCACGAGGAGGTCCGCCTCCGCCGCCTTCGCATCCGCCTCCTGGGCATAGGCGATCGTGATCATCCCCACGATCTCGTCGCCGTTCCTGGCCACGAATCCGGTCTGCAGGGTGTCGGTGGAGTCCTGCCACGACGCGAGCAACTGGGCGGCGTCGGGTGCGATGTCGGGCAGACCCACCATCTCATCGCAGATCTGCCGGTTGAGCTGACCGTAGGCGCGGAAGTCCGCGCCGTCGGGGGCGTCCAGCGCGACAGGGACGATGAGCGGCTCGATGGTCAGTGCGGTGGTCGTCATGACAGTTCCTTCTTCCAGGCTCCTTCATAGGCGATGGCGGTGAACCCCATCGCCTCATTGATGGAGAGCATGGGCCGGTTCTCCTCGGCGTTGTACGTGATCACGTCGCGGGATTCGGGCGCGAGGCCCGTCCACGACAGGAGAGCGTCGCACTTCACGAGCTGTGCCAATCGGTGTCCGCGATGCTCTTTGAGCACCAGAGTGTCGTGCTGATGGGTGGTCGCGCCGAGATCGGGTCCGATGCGGAGCTCGGTGAACGCACTCAGCTCGCCGGTCCCGACGTGCTGGGCGACGGTGACCTGGATGATCTGGCCCATCTCCGCCACGCGTTTCTCGGACTCGATCAGGCGTTCTGCATCCCAGACCTCCTCGTCCGCCTCGAGATCGGCAGACGGTGCATCGGTCGACATGCGCGATTTGAGCCACGCGTAGCCCTCGACGCGCTCGGGGGGCGTCGGCAGCATCCACCTGATCACGCGATAGTCCTGAGACGACGCGCGTGCCTCGTCGCGCAGCTGCTCGGCGTGACGAACCGTCTCGGGATCGATCTTGAGTCGACTCACCCGGCAGACCTGCTCGAGGCTGAACCCATGGCGGACGAGGAATCGCGCGACATGATCGTCGGGAACGCTGCCGAAGCCGGTCCGGGCCTGGAGTCTCGGACCCTCGCTCGCCGGTTGTTCCGTCCAGTTCTGGATGACCGTGCGGTCGTGGAGCCTGGCGAAGGCTTCGACGTGCGGGAGGATCGCTGTTCCGATTCCCCGACCCCAGACCCGAGGGTGGAGCTCGATCGAGGCGATGGCCACACGCGAGCCTTCTTCGTGCGGGATGTCGATGACCGTGCGTCCGACCATCTCTCCTTCGACGCGCACCGTCCACACCGCGGTCGTGCGCTCCTTGCGGGAGCGCAGGATCGGGAGCAGCGCCTCCGGCGTGAGGTCCTGTTCGGTGCGGCCGGTGAGCTCGCGGTAGACGGCGTTGCGCACACGGGCGAGCTCGCGGAACTCGACGGCGTCGGCCGCATCCGCCCGTGCAGGCAGCACGAGCGGATGCAGCGACGCATCTGCGGTGAGCGGAATGCTCATGGTGATCTCCAGGTCAGCGCAGCTGACGCTGCAGGTCGTACGTGAGCAGGGCATATGTCTCGCCCTCGCTGCGGGTCCGCCGATCGAGATGCAGCGCGTCCGCCTCGAGGGCGGTGACGCGGTGCGTCGGGCGAGGGCGCTGAGCCCGCTGGAGAAGCCAGAGGCCGATCCTGAGCGATAGACGATCTGCCAGCGCCAGGCGCCGCAGTTCATCAGGTGCGGGAATGTGAAGGACCTGCTGGTCCTCGGTATCCGGAGGGTGGGGGATGCTGCGATACAGCGTGGTGTTCACGGTGATTCCTTCGAGATGGGTGGTGGTGTTCGGTGAGGAGAGCGCTGTCGCGGCGCGCCGAGAAGACGGCCGGCGGAGCGCGGCGAGAGTCGAGAGCCCAGCGCGCCGGAAGGCGATCGCCGGGGTCGGCGGTGATCCGTGATCCGAGAAGGATCAGAGGGTGGGGCGCGGAGACACGCGAACGAGAAGCCCCGTCACCGATCGGAGACCGGTGGGTGAGTGGGGGCAGAGTTCTCGGGCTGCGGTTCTACGAGAGAGCGCCGAGACGGACGCCGGTGGTTACCGAGTGCGCAAGGCGCGGCGCGAATGGCGCGGCGAGGCCAGTGGCCTGAGCGTTGAGCTGAGTGATCATCGGTAACCTCCTTTTCGTGTGGCGATCCGGAGGTTACCGTAGCGAAACCCGGGCGTGTCCGTCAAGCATGCGCGGCCTGGCCCGGCGTGTCGCGGCCGATTCCCGTTCGCTCCGCTCCCGCGCGGGATGCCGGTTCTGAGCCGTCATTCCGGTAGCGTATGGGCGTGAATCACCCGGAGAGCGCGGTAGCCGCATGCATCTGAAGAGCCTGACCCTCAAGGGGTTCAAGTCCTTCGCGCAGCCGACCAGTTTCGTGTTCGAACCGGGCGTCACCTGCATCGTGGGTCCCAACGGATCGGGCAAGTCGAACGTCGTCGATGCCCTCGCCTGGGTGATGGGTGAGCAGGGAGCGAAGACTCTGCGCGGCGGCAAGATGGAGGACGTCATCTTCGCCGGCACGTCCACGAGAGGGCCGCTCGGTCGGGCCGAGGTGCAGCTCACGATCGACAACAGCGACGGCGCCCTGCCGATCGAGTTCGCCGAGGTCACCATCAGTCGCACGCTGTTCCGCAACGGCGCCAGCGAGTACGCCATCAACGGCGAGAACTGCCGTCTGCTCGATCTTCAGGAACTGCTCAGCGATTCCGGTCTCGGACGCGAGATGCACGTCATCGTGGGGCAGGGGCGCCTGGACACGGTGCTCCAGGCGTCTCCGGAGGATCGGCGCGGCTTCATCGAGGAAGCGGCCGGCATCCTCAAGCATCGGCGTCGCAAGGAGAAGACCCTTCGCAAGCTCGATGCGATGGAGACCAACCTGACGCGTCTCAGCGATCTCGCCGGCGAGATCCGGCGCCAGCTGAAACCCCTGGGCAGGCAGGCGGAGATCGCGCGCGAGGCGCAGACGATCGCTGCGGTCGTGCGTGATGCCAAGGCTCGGATCTTCGCGGATGACGTGGTGGCGCTGCGCACGGCGCTGGCCGATCACACGCGCACCGAGCATGAGCGGCACACCGAACGGCTCGTGCTGTCGGATCAGGCAGAGGCGGTGCGGGCGAGCATCGCACGCCTTGAGCAGGATCAGAACTCGGCGGCGGTCGATCAGGCGAGAGGCGTGGCCTTCGGTCTCGAGCAGGTGCAGGAGCGGATGCGCGGGCTGTACACCCTCGCCAATCAGCGACTCGCGCTCCTCGGCTCGGAAGAAGACGATGCTGCCGTGACGGCCATCACTGTCACGCAGACCACGATCGACGAGGCGAAGGCGGAGATCACCGAGATCTCCGCCGGCCTCGGCGACGCTCAGGACGCGGCGAGCGTGGCGAGCCGCGAGGTGGTGAATGCGCGGGCGGAGCTCGACACTCTCGACGTGGACATCGCCGAGCAGAGCGCGCTCGTGTCGGAGTACGACATGCGGCTCAGCTCGTTGCGAGGCACGGCGGATGCGGCCGCGTCGGCCCTCGCTGCGGTGCGCGGTGCGGTCCTGCGCCAGGAGAACGCGCTCGAGGCGGCGAACGCGCGTCGCCGAGACGCCGCCGAAGCCCTCGAGGCGATCGACGACGCGGAGGCGCCGGAGGGCACGGCGGCAGAGCACTCCGCCGCATATGAGAGCGCGCAGCGTGCCGCGACGGCGGCCGAGGCCGAGCGAGAGACGCTCCGCGAGCGCCTGCACGCGGCCGAGCGCGAGGTCGACGCTCTCACGGCCAAGGCTGCGGCACTCGGAAGCGCGCTCGCGATCTCAGGAGGCGCCGCCGAGATCGTGAAGGCGGGAGCCACGGGTGTTCGTGGCCTCGTGGGTGACTCGGTGCAGGTCAAAAACGGGTTCGAGGCCGCGATCGCAGCCGTGCTGGGTTCGCTGGCCGAGGGCGTCCTCGTCGAGAGGGCCTCCGACGCCTTCGAGCTGGCACAGGACGCGTCCGACCAGCGCAGGGGAGTGGTGGATTTCGTCGTCGCCGATGCTGCGCGTCCGTCGATCGAGCTGCCCGCTCTCGAGGGCGTGACGCCCGCGATCGATACGGTCACGGCTCCGGACGGGGTCCTCGGAATCCTGTCGCACGTCGTCATCGCCGCGAGCCTGGACGCGGCGCGCAATGCACGACTCGCGCTCGACCTCGCGGGCGATACGACCACGACGATCGTCACGACGGCGGGCGATGTCGTCACCGCGCAGACGCTGCGCGCCGGATCCGGCGGCGAACGCTCCCGTCTCGAGCTCGCCGCCGAACGGGACGCGGCGAACGAGCGCCTGGCAGAGGTGCAGGTCATCGTCGATTCACTGCGCGAGGCTCGCGCAGACGCGAACGAGGCCGTGGAGACATCACGTCGCCAGGCGAAGGACGCGCTCCGGGCGCTGCGCGAGCACGACGCCGCGCTGGCGACCCACGCGGAACAGGTGAACCGCGTCACGGTCACCCACGAGTCGGCTGTCGCCGAGTGCGAACGGCTCGAATCAGGACTCGCGCAGGCACAGAGCGCGGTGCAGGATGCTGAGGCGAAGGCCGACGCGGCGAAGGCCGAGTTGGATGCGGCCATCGCCGCCCCCCGGCCGGTGCTGGACGCGTCGGCGCGTGACGGTCTGCTCGAGGCGCTCGAGACGGCGCGCGAAGGTGAGGTCCGAGCGCGTCTGGAGATCGAGACGCTTCGTGAGCGTGTTCGTGCTGCCCAGGCTCGCGTCGCCGGACTCGAACGGCAACGCGAGCAGGAGCGGGACGCCGCAGCCGAGGCTGCGCGCCGGGCGGTCATCCGACGCGCACAGCGCGAAGCGGCATCCGGAGTGGCTCAGGAGCTGCCCCGCATCCTGGACTCGATCGATCGGTCGGTCACCGAGGCGCGCGTCGCATTGGCCGAGGCCGAGGCCGCGCGATCGGCGCAGAACCAGGAGCTCACTGCTCTTCGAGCGCAGGAGACCTCCTTGCGCGAGCGGCTCGCCGGGCTCACCGAGAGCGTGCACGGCCTCGAACTGCAGATCCACGAGAAGAAGCTGCACCTCAACAGTCTGCTCGAGCGCGTGGCATCGGAGCTCGCGCTCGACGAAGATATTCTCGTAGCGGAATATGGCCCCGATCAGCTCGTTCCCCGTGATCCCGGAGCCGACCAGGCTGAGGACGACCTGCTCGACGACACGGCGATCCCGTTCGACCGGCGGATTCAGCAGCGACGGCTCGCCGAGGCCGAACGCAAGCTCGCTCAGCTCGGACGGGTCAACCCGCTCGCGCTCGAGGAGTTCGCGGCGCTCGAGCAGCGCCACGCGTTCCTCACCGAGCAGCTCGCCGACCTGACGCAGACGCGACAGGACCTGCGCACGATCATCGCGGACCTCGATGAGCGCATGCAGACGATCTTCGCGAGCGCGTTCGAAGACACGAGGGTCGCGTTCGGGGAGGTCTTCCCTCTGCTGTTCCCCGGCGGAACCGGAAGCATCTCGCTCACGGATCCCGAGAACATGCTCACGACCGGCATCGAGGTCTCTGTACGGCCGGTCGGGAAGAAGATCGAGAGGCTGTCACTGCTCTCGGGCGGTGAACGTTCCCTCGCTGCAGTCGCTCTGCTGGTCGCGATCTTCAAAGCCCGCCCGAGCCCGTTCTACATCCTCGACGAGGTCGAGGCGGCGCTCGACGACGCCAACCTCGGCCGCCTGCTCACCGTGTTCGAGCAGCTTCGCGAGAGCTCGCAGCTGCTCGTCATCACCCATCAGAAGCGCACGATGGAGATCGCAGATGCGCTCTACGGGGTCTCGATGCGTCAGGACGGGGTGTCGGCGGTCGTCGGACAGCGCGTGGGCGACCGCGCGGCGGCCGGCTGACAGCGCTACCCGTAGGCTGGAGTCATGGCGGAGAAGTCGTGGTCCCTCACTCGTGCGCTGCGCGGGATGTTCGTCAAGCCCACTATCGACGAGACGACATGGGAGGACCTCGAGACGGCCCTCCTCACTGCCGACTTCGGCCCCGACATCAGCGAGCGGGTCGTGGAAGAGCTTCGTGAGAAGGTCGAGCGCTACCGTACGACCGATCCGCAGGATCTCCAGCGGATGCTCCGCGAGACGCTCGAGGAGCACTTCGCGAAGTTCGACACGACCCTGAAGCTCACCGAGCGGCCGGCGGTCGTTCTGGTCGTCGGCGTCAACGGCGTCGGGAAGACCACCACGATCGGCAAGTTCACCAAGTTCCTTCGCGGGTTCCAGCGCAGCGTGGTCGTCGGAGCAGCCGATACGTTCCGTGCGGCCGCCGTCGATCAGCTGGCCACCTGGGCACAGCGCGGCGGAGCGGCGATCGTCCGCCCCCAGCAAGAGGGTCAGGATCCGGCATCCGTGGCCTACCAGACCATCGAGTTCGCCCAGCGCGAGGGCATCGAGATCGCGATCATCGACACGGCCGGCCGACTGCACACGAAGGGAGGGCTCATGGACGAGCTCTCGAAGATCCGCAGGGTGATCGAGAAGCAGGCTCCCATCAGCGAGGTCCTGCTCGTCCTCGACGCCACCACGGGTCAGAACGGTGTGATGCAGGCCGAGGCGTTCCTCGAGCATGCAGGTGTCACCGGACTCGTCCTGACCAAGCTCGACGGCTCGGCGAAGGGCGGCTTCGTCCTCGCCGTGCAGGAGCGCACCGGCATCCCCGTCAAGCTCCTCGGCCAGGGCGAGGGCATCGATGATCTGACCGGTTTCACCCCCCATGTCTTCGTCAAGTCGCTCGTCGGCTGATCACGGGACTACCGCCGCGAGCACGAGGCTGGTTTCATAGCGTTATGGCGATCGAACACGACTACTTCGGACTCCTGTCCTCAGGGCCCGACGGCTCGATCTTCTGGTCTGAGACGGTGGAGCTCGGTGACCAGAGCGTCACCGTCGATCTCACCGCTCCTGACCAGGACGATGTCTCTGCCGACGCGCTCGACATCGCCGCTTCGCTCATCGCGGGGATCGAGAACGTCGACGATGTGTCCCGGCGGGGCATGCTCGCGGAGGTCGATGACCGCACCAGCGAGGTCACCGAGTACATCCTGCAGCAGCAGGAGGCCTACGGAGACGAACTCGAAGAGGTGCTGGTCGACGTCAGCGGTGACGCCGCCGTCGACATCATCCGCTCGCTGCGACTCATGAGCATGACGATCCTCGCCGACGAACACGGCGGGTCGGAGCCGTTCGCGGTGCTGGAGTACGCGCTCGACGCGACCACCACCGACGACGTCCTGCTGGTGAACCTGGGTTCCGACGGCAGCGTGCAGTCGGTGATGAGCGCCGACTGACGCTCACCACCTCGGTATCGCTCAGACCGCCTGAGCGAAGCCGAGATCCGCGCTCTCGGCGATGTGCGCCAGGTGCGGTGGGATCTCGCGCCCCTTCGAGACCATCGACTGCGCCCACAGCCGGCCGGCGCGGTACGACGAGCGCACAAGAGGCCCGGCGAGCACGCCGAGGAAGCCGATCCGCTCCGCCTCCTCCTTGAACTCGACGAACTCCGCAGGCTTGACCCACCGGGCCACGGGCAGGTGTCGCGGAGAGGGGCGCAGATACTGCGTGATGGTGATGATGTCGCAGCCGGCGTCGTGCAGGTCGTTCAGCGCCTGGACGACCTCTTCAGGTTCCTCGCCCATCCCCAGGATCAGGTTGGACTTGGTGATGAGGCCTGCGTCCCGCGCCTGGGTGATCACATCGAGCGAACGCTCATACCGGAACGCCGGGCGGATGCGCTTGAAGATCCGCGGCACGGTCTCGACGTTGTGCGCGAAGACCTCGGGACGGGCGTCGAAGATCTGCCCGAGGAAGGCAGGGTCGGCGTTGTGCTCGTTGGCGAGCAGCTCGACGCCGGTGTTCGGGTTGAGCTCGTGGATCTTCCGCACCGTCTCGGCGTTGAGCCAGGCTCCGGTGTCGGGCAGATCGTCTCGTGCGACGCTGGTGACCGTCGCATAGCGGAGGTTCATCCGCACGACGCTCTCGGCGACACGGCGTGGCTCGTCGGTGTCATAGGCATCGGGCTTGCCCGTGTCGATCTGGCAGAAGTCGCACCGTCGGGTGCACTGCGATCCGCCGATGAGGAAGGTCGCCTCCCGGTCTTCCCAGCACTCGAAGATGTTGGGGCAGCCGGCCTCCTGGCAGACGGTGTGAAGGTCTTCGCTCTTGACGAGCGAGTGGAGCGCCGTGTACTCGGGCCCCATCTTCGCCTTCGTCTTGATCCACTCCGGTTTGCGTTCGATGGGAGTCTCGGCGTTGCGGATCTCGAGGCGGAGGAGCTTGCGTCCCTCTGGTGCGGCGGTCATGCGTGTGCTCCTGCGTGTGCGGCTGTCGAGTATTCGGCGAGGAAGGCGGCGGACACCGAGTCGACGATGTCGGCGGGGGAGACGTCCGCTCCGACGACCTCGCTCACGGTGGTGACACCGGCGTCGGTGATCCCGCACGGGATGATGCCCCTGAACCCTGCGAGGCTGTTGTCGCAGTTGATGGCGAAGCCGTGCATCGTCACTCCCTGCTGCACGCGCACCCCGATCGCCGCGACCTTGTCCTCAGAGAGGGGGCGGCGAACCCACACCCCGCTGCGCCCCTCGACCTGGTATCCGTCGACGCCGAGTGGCTGGAGCACGTCGATCAGGATGCGCTCGAGGCGACGCACATGCGCGACGACGTCCATCGGCTCGGGCAGCCGGACGATCGGGTAGCCCACCAGCTGCCCTGGTCCGTGCCAGGTGATCTTGCCGCCGCGGTCGACGTCGATCACCGGTGTGCCGTCCGTCGGGCGTTCCTGCGGCTCGGTCCGCTTGCCGGCGGTGTACACCGCCTCGTGCTCGAGCAGGATGAGCGTGTCCGGGCGAGTGCCGTCGACGACGTCGGCGTGGATGCTGCGTTGCAGGTCCCACCCGGCGGGGTAGGGGACGAAGCTCGGAGCGAGTCCGGGGGTGAGGATGTCGAGCATGGGCGTCCCTCTCGATCAATTGATGGATTGCGTCTAAGAATACTCCTCCGTGACGGTCGCGGCGCGCAGGAGCGACGCGCGGTAGCGTGTCTGCATGAGCAGCACGAGCCGAGCAGGGCGCCCGAAGGCCTCTTCGCGCGAGACCCTCGCGGAGGCCGCCTGTGAGCTCTTCCTCGAGCGGGGCTACGACGCCACCTCTGTCGCCGACATCACCCAGCGTGCCGGAGTGAGCCGGTCGAGCTTCTTCAACTACTTCTCCTCGAAGAGCGATGTGCTCTGGTCCGGCCTCGACGACCGCATCGGCCGTGCGGTCGACGACCTGGTCGTCGTGCCCGAAGACCGCGACGGCACGCATGTGCGGCGCATTCTCTCGGAGCTCGTCGAGGACTTCGCACCGGACAGCCTGGCTCTCGCGATGACGAACTCGTCGGCCATGGGGCTCGACGACGAACTCGAGCAGGATGCCGCGCTTCGCCAGGCTCGCCTCGCGGCGGCGCTGGCCGATCTCGCTCGCCGTTCGGGGGTCACCGCTCTCACCGCGGACATCGCCGCGGCCACCTGGGCCGCCGCCGTGGTCGCCGCCGTGCGAGCGTGGGCGGAGAGCGGTGCAGGACGAGGTTCCGTGGGGGACCGATTCGCCGACGCTGTGCGGGCGATCGGCCGATTGCCGTGGGGCGGCACGGAAACCTGATCTCCCCGCGGACGAAACCGCGCGAGCCGGACAGGTCAGGAATGAGAGACCCCTTTCCCGACCGAGGAGACATGATGGCCACCGACCCGCTCGACGAGATGCTCGACTGTTCCGCACCGGCTACGGCGAGACCGGAACCCGGAGACATCCGGGCCATGATCCTCGCAGCGCGCGAGGAGACGCAGCCACCTCGTCGCGGACGTCGGAGAGCCGTGCTGACCGCGGCGCTGGCGCTCTTCCTCGTCGGCGGCGCTGGTGTGGCCGCGGCGTCATCGGATTGGCTCTGGAGCCCGGGCCTCGAGGATCCGGATCGGACCTACAGCTACACCTCGCCGACCTGGGGACAGTGCGAACTGCGATTCAGCGCGCTCGACACGCACGACATGTTCACGAACGACGAGGTCAATCGCATCGTCGACGACTGGTTCGCGAGCACGGATGTCGAAGCGGCCGCCGCGCCTCTCGTTCCGGGGATCCTCCACGAGCTGGAGGAGAGTCGTGCCGGCGACCCTGCGGTCGATCCCGACCCTCGGCAAGCCGATCTCGATGCCTGGACGGCGCACACACAGGCCGTCGACGAGCTGGTGCACGCGGAGCTCGCTGCGAACGGCTTCGCCAGCGAGGCGCTCGGGGGCACCGAATCGCACAGTCAGGTGCACTGCGACGGCGAGGACTGGGGGGACGGGGAATGAGCCGCGACGCAGCCCTGACCCGGGTGCTGGAGGAGAGCGCGACCGACCTGCTCGCCTACCTCTCGCGTCGGGCGGGCCCCGACGACGCCGCCGACCTCCTCGGGGAGACCATGGTGATCGCGTGGCGTCGGTCATCCGACCTTCCCGATGAACCGGAACGCGCGCGGATGTGGGTCTTCGGCATCGCACGAGGCACGCTCGCCAACCACGACAGGGGGCAGCGGAGACGGTGGGCGCTCGCGGATCGGCTTCGGCTGCAGGGGCAGGAGCATCACAGCTCACCTGCCGCTGACGAGGGGCTGGAGGTGCGTGACGCGATCGCACGGCTCGATCCCGACCTTGCGGAGATCGTGCGGCTCGTGCACTGGGATCGACTGTCTCTCGTGCATGCGGCGGAGCTTCTCGGCATCCCTTCGTCCACCGCACGCGGCCGTTACGCGCGCGCGAGAGAACTGCTCCGGGCCGAGCTCGCGGTCGGCGCGGCTCCGAACGCGGAGAACGGTGCCGGATTCGCGTAAACTCGGTGTCACCATGGCTACCTTTGGCACGCTCTCCGATCGGCTCACCGAGACCTTCCGCAACCTTCGCACGAAGGGAAAGCTCACCGCGGCCGACGTCGACGGCACTGTGCGCGAGATCCGTCGCGCGCTGCTCGACGCCGACGTCGCACTGGCGGTCGTCAAGGAGTTCACCGCGAAGGTGCGCGAGCGCGCCCTCGGCGATGAGGTCAGCAAGGCGCTGAACCCCGCGCAGCAGGTCGTGCAGATCGTCAACGAGGAGCTGGTGCAGATCCTCGGCGGTGAGCAGCGTCGTCTGCAGTTCGCCAAGACCGCGCCGACCGTCATCATGCTCGCCGGCCTCCAGGGCTCGGGCAAGACCACCTTCGCCGGCAAGCTCGCGAAGCAGCTCGAGAGCGAGGGGCACACGCCCCTTCTCGTCGCGGCCGACCTGCAGCGTCCGAATGCGGTGAACCAGCTCCAGGTCGTCGCGCAGCAGGCCGGCGCGACCGTCTACGCGCCCGAGCCGGGCAACGGAGTCGGTGACCCCGTCAAGGTGTCGCGCGACGGTGTGGAGCACGCGCGCCGCCACCAGCACGACGTGGTCATCATCGACACGGCCGGTCGCCTCGGCGTCGACGCCGACCTGATGAAGCAGGCATCCGACATCCGCAAGGCGACGGACCCGGATGAGGTCCTGTTCGTCATCGACGCCATGATCGGCCAGGACGCCGTCAACACGGCGAAGGCCTTCCAAGAGGGCGTCGACTTCACCGGTGTCGTCCTGACGAAGCTCGACGGTGACGCCCGCGGTGGTGCGGCGCTCTCCGTCGCCTCCGTCACCGGCCGCCCCATCATCTTCGCGTCCACCGGCGAGCGACTCGAAGACCTCGAGCCGTTCCACCCCGATCGCATGGCCAGTCGCATCCTCGACCTCGGCGACATCCTCACCCTCATCGAGCAGGCCCAGCAGGCCTTCGATGAGGAAGAGGCCGTCAAGATGGCCGAGAAGCTCGCGACCGAGCAGTTCACCCTCGAAGACTTCCTCGACCAGCTTCAGCAGATGAAGAAGATGGGCTCGATGAAGAAGATGCTGGGGATGCTCCCCGGCATGGGGCAGATGAAGCAGCAGCTCGAGGACTTCGACGAGCGCGAGATCGATCGCACCGAGGCGATCATCCGGTCCATGACACCGGGCGAACGACGCAACCCGAAGGTGCTCAACGGTTCGCGTCGTCTGCGCATCGCGCGCGGTTCGGGAATGACCGTCACGGACGTCAACCAGCTCGTCCAGCGCTTCGATCAGGCGGCCAAGATGATGAAGACCGTCGCACGCGGCGGCACTCCGAACATCCCGGGAATGGGTTCCATGCCCGGAATGGGCAAGCCTGGTGCGTCGTCGAAGCGCGGCAAGAAGGGCAAGTCCTCGGGCGGTTCCCGCTCGGGCAACCCCGCCAAGCGCGCAGCCGAGAACGCGGGAATCACCTCCGCGGCCGCCCCGACCGGCTCCGGTTTCGGTCTCGGCGGCACCAAGGCGCCGAGTGAAGCCGACCTCGCCGAGATCCAGAAGCTGTTCGGCAAGAGCTGACCGGACTCATCGCCGCGCCGCCGCGAGCGGCCCCCGCGTCGATGGAGCGACCTCTCTGCGAGGCTTCCGCAGCGCAGCGAGCTGCCCGGTGACGAGCGCGCTCAGAACGAGGGAGAGTCCGAGCGCCTGGACCGGGGCGAACGTCTCGCCGGCGAGCAGCGTTCCCAGTGTCGTCGCGACGACGGGGGAGAGCAGGGCGAGCAGGCCCGGGGCGATGACGGGCAGCTCCTGGATGCCGCGGAACCACAGCGTGTACGCGATGAGACCGCCGACCGCGCCGAGCCAGAGGTAGCCGAGTATCGCGCCGCCGTCGATGGAGGGAGGGAACCCCTCGAAGACGAGTGTCAATGGCAGCAGGAACAACCCGCCAGCCGTCAGCTGCCAGCCCGCGTACGCGACCGGCCCGACACCGGCGGGGCGCCCCCAGCGCTTGGTGAGGATCATCCCGAGAGCCGTAGCGGTGACGCCGCCGACCGCTGCGATGATGCCGACGGTGTCGAGCTCCGCGGCCGGGCCCAGCACCACGAGAGCGACACCGCCGGCACCGACTGCGGCGGCGGCTGCCGTCAGAGGGCGGATCCTGTCGCGGAGCATGAGCGCCCCCAGACAGAGGATGATCAGCGGCTGCACGCCGGCGACTGCTGCTGCGACGCCGCCGGGCAGACGCTCTGCGGCCAGGAACAGCAGCGGGAAGAACGCTCCGATGTTGAGGATGCCGAGAGCCAGCGACTTCAGCCACCAGCCTCGAGGCGGCAGCGCGCGGCCCAGACCGAGAGCCACGAGACCCGCGGGGAGCGATCGGAGGAGACCTGCCAGCAGCGGATGACCGGCGGGCAGCATCTCGGTCGTCACGAGGTAGGTCGTGCCCCAGGAGATGGGGGCCAGGGACGTGAGGAGCAGCAGAGTCAGCCGGTTCATGTCTCTCAGCCTGATCTCGATGGACACATGAGTCCAACGCATGCTTGTCACGGGATCCATGAATGAGGATCATGGATACGTGGATCTGCAGCAGCTCAAGTATGTCGTCGAGGTCGCGTCCTCGTCGAGTTTCACGCGCGCGGCCGAGCGCTGTTTCGTGACGCAGTCGGCCCTCAGCCACCAGATCGCGGCGCTGGAGCGCGAACTCGGCCAGCGCCTGTTCGTGCGTTCGAGTCGCAGCGTCAGGACGACGGAGGCGGGGGAAGCATTCCTCGTTCATGCGAGGGCCGCGCTGGCTGCAGCGGATCAGGCGCGTGAGGCCGCAGCAGCGGCCGCGGGTCGGGTTGTCGGCACGCTTCGTCTCGGTGTGATCCCGACGGTCACCGCGGTCTCCGTGCCTGACGCGATCTCGCGGTTCAGGGCGGAGCACCCGGAGGCGCGGGTGCAGCTCAGCATGGGCAACAGTGATGCCTTGGCAGCCGCGGTGCGCCGAGGAGAGCTCGATGTCGCGATGCTGGGCCTGCACGAGGACGTCCGCCCCAGTGGCGTCGCCGCGCGAGAGCTCGCCCGCGAGCGCCTGGTGGCCGTCGTGCCGTCGACCCACCGACTCGCACGGCGCGAACGCCTCGCGTTGGAAGACCTTGCCGAAGAGGTTTTCGCGGACTTCCCCGCGGGCACGTCAGGGCGCGCGCAGAGTGATGCCGCCTTCGGTGTCGCCGGTGTGCTTCGCGACGTGTCGTTCGAAGCGGACTCGGCCGAGCTGATTCTCGGACTCGTGTCGGCTGGGCTCGCGATCACGCTGTTGGCGCCGGGCGTCGCCGCCGCGGCTGCGCCCCATGCGGTCGCCGTGGAGATCGTCGGAGGACCGGTGCGCGTCGAGTACGTCGCCTGGGACGCACGGTCGCCGAGGGCGGTCGCCACTGCGTTCCTCCGGGTCATCGGGCCGATGACGCCTCGCGTCGAAGACGAAGCGGACCCGGAGGAATCCTCCGGGCCCGCCTCCTCAGAGTCCTGAGGTCAGATCACGTCCTCGTCGACCCAGTCCATCGACTTGGTGACGGCCTTGCGCCACAGGCGCAGCTGGCGGTCACGCTCGCCGTCCTCCATCGACGGTTCCCAACGACGATCCTCCTGCCAGTTGGCGGAGAGGTCGTCGAGACCGTTCCAGAAGCCGACGGCCAGACCGGCGGCGTACGCGGCACCCAGCGCGGTGGTCTCCGCGACGACCGGGCGCACGACGGGCACACCGAGCACATCGGCCTGGAACTGCATGAGCGCATCGTTCGCGACCATGCCCCCATCGACCTTGAGTTCGGTGAGGTCGACGCCGGCATCCGCGTTGACCGCGTCGAGAACGTCGCGGGTCTGGAATGCGACGGCCTCGAGCGCTGCGCGAGCGATGTGGTTCTTGTTCGCGTAGCGGGTGAGGCCGACGATCGCACCGCGGGCGTCCGAACGCCAGTAGGGTGCGAACAGGCCGGAGAACGCGGGGACGATGTATACGCCACCGTTGTCGTCCACCTGCTTCGCGAGTTCTTCGACCTCGGGAGCGGAGCTGATGATCCCGAGCTGGTCGCGGAGCCACTGGATCAGCGATCCGGTGACAGCGATCGAGCCCTCGAGCGCGTAGTGGGTCGGTCCGTCCCCGAGCTTGTAGCCGACGGTGGTCAGCAGCCCGTTCTTCGAGTGGACGATCTCCTCGCCCGTGTTGAAGATGAGGAAGCATCCGGTGCCGTAGGTGTTCTTGCTCTCGCCCTGGTTGAACGCGGCCTGACCGAACGTCGCGGCCTGCTGGTCACCCAGGATGCCGGCGATCGGCGTCTCCCGGAGCAGAGACGAGTCCTCGGCGGCGCCGTACACCTCGGAGGAGGAGCGGATCTCCGGCATCATCGAGCGCGGCACTCCGAACGCCTCGAGGATGTCGTCGCGCCACTCGAGCGTCTCGAGATCCATGAACATCGTGCGTGAGGCGTTGGTGACATCGGTGACGTGCACACCGCCGTCGACGCCGCCCGTGAGGTTCCACAGCACCCAGCTATCGGTCGTGCCGAAGACGAGGTCGCCCGCCTCGGCCTTCTCCCGTGCGCCCTCGACGTTCTCGAGGATCCAGGCGATCTTGGTGCCCGAGAAGTAGGTGGCGAGGGGGAGGCCCACGACGGGCTTGAACCGCTCGACGCCGCCGTCGGCCGCGAGGCGGTCGACGATCTCCTGCGTGCGGGTGTCCTGCCAGACGATCGCGTTGTAGACGGCCTTGCCGGTCGTCTTGTCCCAGACCACTGCGGTCTCACGCTGGTTGGTGATTCCCACGGCGGCGATGTCGTGACGTGTCAGGTCGCCGCGGCTCAGCGCGAGGCCGATGACCTCCTGCACGTTGCGCCAGATCTCCGCAGGGTCGTGCTCGACCCAGCCGGCCTTGGGGAGGATCTGCTCGTGCTCCTTCTGTCCGGTCGCGACGATGCTGCCCTTCTTGTCGAAGATGATCGCGCGGCTGGAGGTGGTGCCCTGATCGATGGCGATGATGTAGTCGGCCATTGTGTTCTCCTTTGAAGTCAGGTTCGGGTTCAGGCGAGGTTGAGCAGAACGGGCGCTGCGACGGCGGCGAGGACACCACCGAGCAGCGGACCGACCACCGGGACCCACGAGTACGACCAGTCGCTCGATCCCTTGCCCTTGATCGGCAGGATGGCGTGGGCGATACGGGGTCCGAGGTCGCGAGCAGGGTTGATCGCGTAGCCGGTGGGTCCACCGAGCGATGCACCGATAGCGACCACGACGAGCGCGACGGGCAGGGCGCTGAGCGGTCCGAGGCCTCCGGGGACGCCGATCTCGATGTCGCCGTAGTCGGCGAATGCGAAGATCGCGAACACCAGGACGAAGGTGCCGATGACCTCTGTGACGAGGTTCCAGCCGTAGGAGCGGATCGCCGGGCCGGTCGAGAAGACGCCGAGCTTGTTGGCGGGGTCGGGCTCCTCGTCGAAGTGCTGCTTGTAAGCCAGCCAGGTGAGGATCGCACCGACGATCGCACCGAGCAGCTCGGCGCCGGTCGCCACCGCGAACTGCGAGAAGTCGATCTTGCCGGCGACGAGAAGGCCGATGCCGACCGCCGGGTTGAGGATGGCGCCGGAGTACGCCGAGACGAGGACACCCACGAAGACCGCGAGACCCCATCCCCAGTTGACCATCAGGAAGCCGCCGCCGAAGCCCTTGTTCTTGGCAAGAGCGACGTTGGCGACGACACCACATCCGAGGAGGATCAGCATTGCGGTGCCGACGAACTCCGAGAGGAAGTAGAGACCGAGATTCACTTCAGTCATGTCTTCATTGACCTTTCTTGAGTGCCAGAGCCCCATAGCTCTGGCACTTGTTGGGAGTTACGCCGCGTGGAGGGCGGCGTTCGGATGTCTCGTCAGCCGCGTGCGCGGGACGAGATCTGGAGTCCATGTCGTTCGTTGAGCATCGTGCGCGTCTGGTCGAGCTCTGCATCCTGGCGTGCACGATCCCAGTGGAGCAGAGGAGCCAGGGCTGCGGCAAGCTCTTCGAGCACATCCGCGTCGGCGTGACCGGTGAATGCGATGCTGGTGCGTCGCATGACGACATCCTGCAGACGCGCGACCATCTCGTTCTCCACCATCCAGGCGAGTTCCCGGGTGGAGAGGTCGTCGCCGGCGAGGGGAGCGTCATCACCCTGCTCGATGAACTCCCAGACCTGAGCCGCACGTGTTCCGTAGCGGGCGAGAAGGCGCTCGGCGCGGTCGCCGGCACCCGGGAGGTTCTCCTGGATCCAGATTCGACGAGCCTTCTCGGTGCGCGGGAAGTCGCGGCCTCCGCCGATGGCCCGGCCGGCGGTCGACACCGTGCGAGTGCGGCCGATCAGATCGAGCACCACGTCGGACAGCGACTCGCCGAGTGCGCGGAACGTCGTCCACTTTCCGCCGACGAGGCTCACCAGAGGAGCCGCGCCCTTGTCGTCGACCTCGATGCGGTAGTCGCGGGACACGAATCCAGGGGCCGTGTCCTCGTGGCGAGGAAGCGGGCGGATGCCGGAGAAGTTGAAGACGATCTGCTCGCGCGTCACGTCGATCGTCGGGAACACGTGGTGGATCAGGTCGAAGAAGTAGTCGATCTCCTCCTCCGTGCACACGGCTGCCTCGCGCGGATCCGCGTCGATGTCCGTCGTCCCGACGAGCACGCGCCCCTTGAGGGGGTAGATCAGCACGATGCGGCCGTCAGAGTGCTCGAAGAAGATCTCGCGGCCACGCGTCGCCTCGAGAAGCTCTGGGTGATCAAGAACGATGTGAGACCCCTTGGTCCCGCCCATGAAGCGCGTGTCGTTGCCGAGCGCGTCGTTGGTGAGGTCTGTCCAAGGCCCTGATGCGTTCACGACGACACCTGCGGCGACCGAGAACTCCGTGCCGCTCTCACGATCGCGGAGGACGATCTTCTTGCCGTCGCGGGCGATCGCCTCGACGTAGTTCAGAGCGACGGCGCCCGGATGAGCCGCGCGCCCGTCCTGCAGCACGTCGAGCGCCAGACGCTCGGGATCGTGCATGGAGGCGTCATAGTAGGTGGCCGTGTACTTGATGTTCGGGTCGAGCGAGGGGAGTTCGGCGAGCGAGCGCTTGCGACCGAGGAAGCGGTGACGAGGGACCATGCCCCCATCGCGCGAGAACGTGTCGTAGATCGTGAGCCCGACCTTGATGAGGAACGCTCCCCGCTCCTGGGGCTTGCCGCTCTTGTGCGTGAGAAAACGCAGGGGGGCGGACAGGATGCCCGAGAAGGTCGAGTAGATGGGGATCGTGGTCTCGAGCGGCTTCACATAGTGCGGCGCGATCTTGAGCAGGCCGTTTCGCTCCTCGACGGATTCACGGACGAGTCGGAACTCGCCGTTCTCGAGGTAGCGGATGCCGCCGTGGATCATATGGCTCGATGCCGCGGAGGCGCCGGAAGCGAAGTCTCCTCGTTCGACCAGCAGGACGTCGACGCCCTGAAGTGCGAGGTCTCGGAACGTCGAGATCCCGTTGATCCCGGCTCCGATGACAAGGACGCTCGTGCGTCCGGACTCACGGACGGCGCGGACTTCGGCGCGTTCCGGTGATGAGTGTGTCGACTCGATCATCTTCGACCCTTCTCTGTGCGTGCCCCCAGCTTCGACCCATGTGGCCAGCGCGCGCAAGCCCGCTGCACATATGTGCAAAGATCGAGGCGAGGAGGCCCTCATGACCCAGCCTGACGCGGGATCCCGCGACTCCAAGCTGATCGCCGCGCTCACCGCAGCGCAGCTCTACTACATGCAGGACAAGACGATGGAGGTGATCGCGCAGGAGCTGAAGACCTCGCGATCATCCGTGTCCCGTCTGCTCAGCTTCGCTCGCGAGAGCGGGCTCGTCGACATCCGGATCAACTCTCCTCTGGAGCGATTGGGGATGCTCGAGCAGCGCATCAGAGACAGGTACCGCCTCGTCGCGCACGTCGTACCCATCCCCGAGATCGTCAGCGAGGTGGAGCGGCTCGAGCGTGTGGCCCTGACAGCGGGGCGGCTGCTCTCGCAGTTCGTCGACTCCAACATGATCGTGGGCGTCGCGTGGGGATCGACGATCAGCGCTGTGAGCCGCGGTCTCACGCAGAAGGAGACGCACAACACGACGTTCGTGCAGTTGAACGGCGCGGGCAACACGCAGACGAGCGGCGTCGAGTACTCGAGCGACATCCTGCAGCGCTTCGGCAGCGCGTTCGGCGCGCAAGTGCAGCAGTTCCCCGTGCCGGCGTTCTTCGACGATCCGTCGACGCGCGAGGCGATGTGGCGCGAGCGCAGCACCCGGAGAGTGCTCGATCTGCAGTCGAAGATGGACATCGCCGTGTTCAGTCTCGGCTCTCCCGCCGCGGAGGTGCCCAGCCGTGTGTACGTCGGAGGGTATCTCGGACGCGACGACTACCGGAGCCTCCGCGAAGACCATGCGATCGGCGACGTGGCGACGGTCTTCTTCCGCGCAGACGGCTCGTGGAGGGACATCCGTGTGAACGCCCGCGCCACCGGTCCGGGCCTCGACAGACTGCGAAGGGTGCCCAGGCGCGTGTGCGTGGTCTCGGGAGTTCCGAAGCTCGCGAGCCTCCGCGCAGCGATCGCCGCCGAGCTCATCACGGATGTGGTCCTCGACGAGGGGCTCGCGCGCCGACTCGTGGAGGACTGACCTCTACGGCTCGTCGGTCGACGATTCGGGGCCGGAACGGAACTCCCGGATCAGGTGCTGCACGACCGCACCGAGGTCGCCGCCCGTCGCGTTCGCGATCGTCAACTGCCGTTCGTAGCTCGCGCCGTTCGTGAGTATCGTCTCGATGCTGCCGAACTCTCGCCCGCAGCCGAGTTCGACCGCGACCGGCGCGAGCTCGTCGAGGACCTCGGACAGATGCTCCCGCACCGGCCGCTGGGTGCCCGCCGAATCCACGATCACCCTGGCGTCGAGGCCGTAGCGTGCCGCGCGCCATTTGTTCTCGCGGTGGTACCAGGCCGGCATCTGTGCGAGAGTGCGACCCTCGTCGAACTGCCGGGAGAGATGCTCCACCAGGACCTGGACGAGGGCGGCCACCGCTGCCAGCTCGGGCAGGGTCGAGAGGCCGTCGCAGGCCCGCACCTCGATCGTCCCCCACCGCGGAGCGGGGCGGATATCCCAGCGCACCTCGGTCGCATCGGCCATCACACCGGTGCGCACCATGTCGTCGAGATAGGCCTCATAGTCGGACCAGTCGTCGAGTGGCCAGGGGAGTCCGGCCGTGGGCAGCTGCTGGAAGACCAGGGCGCGGTTGGACGCGTACCCGGTGCGCTCACCGGCCCAGAACGGACTCGACGCGGCAAGCGCCTGCAGATGCGGGAGGTATGCCGCGAGGGCGTTGATGATGGGGATGACCTTGCGCTGATCCTCGACGCCGATGTGGACGTGGATCCCCCAGATCATCATGTTGCGGCCCCACCATTGGGTCCGCTCGATCAAGGTGTGGTAGCGGGTCTTGTCGGTCACTTCCTGCTGGTACCACTGTGCGAACGGGTGGCTGCCTGCGGAGAGCAGTTCGATGCCGGCGGGATCCGTGGCCGAGCGCACGGCAGAGATCGCGTTGGCGATGTCGTCGACCGCGTGCGCCACCGAATCGCCGATGCCGCTGGTGACCTCGATGGTGTTGGTGAGCAGCTCACCCGTCACCGTATGGCGTTCGTCGGCGCTTTCGTGCTCGAGTGCCGACAGCAGCTCAGGGGCGCGGCCTACGAGATCACCGCTCACCGGGTCGGCGAGCATGATCTCCCATTCGAGGCCTACTGTGGACCGGGCCGATGACGCGAAATCGAGCTTCACGAGCACAGTCTGACATGCGGTGCAGACGACACGGCAACCGCCGTGTCGTCCCGTTTCGCTCCTTGGCCGCGGATCTGGCAGAATAGAAGGTCGGACGACGTGCTCGACCCTCTATCCAGCACTTGTCCTCCCTATTTGAGCTTCCGCCGGGTGTGCACCCCACTCTCCAGGCGATCGGTTCGTTACCTTCCACACAATTCAGGAGAATCGTGGCTGTCAAGATTCGTCTCAAGCGCCTGGGCAAGATCCGTGCGCCGTACTACCGCATCGTCGTCGCCGACTCGAAGACCAAGCGCGATGGTCGCGTGATCGAGGAGATCGGCAAGTACCACCCCACCGAGGAGCCCTCGTTCATCGAGATCGACTCCGACCGTGCGCAGTACTGGCTGTCCGTCGGTGCTCAGCCGACCGAGCAGGTCGCAGCGCTGCTCAAGATCACGGGCGACTGGGGCAAGTTCAAGGGCGACAAGGACGCGAAGTCCACCCTCAAGGTCAAGGAGCCCAAGGTTCCGTTCGAGATCGACGCGTCCAAGAAGTCCGTCGTGAAGCCCAAGGTCGAGAAGAAGGCCGAGGCTCCGGCCAAGGCCGACGCGGAGGCCGCTGAGGCTCCCGCCGCCGACGCCGAGTAATTCGTCGTGCTCGCCGCCGCGCTCGAACACATCGTCAAGGGGATCGTCGATCACCCCGAGGATGTCCGCATCAACGCTTCCACCTCGCCGAGAGGCGATCTCCTCGAGGTGCGCGTGCACCCCGACGACCGTGGACGCGTGATCGGGCGCGGCGGCCGCACCGCGAAAGCACTGCGCACGCTCATCTCCGCTCTTGCAGACGGGCGTCGTGTGCGTGTCGATGTCGCGGATGACTGACGTGGTGTCGACAGACCGCAACCAGGGCAAGAATCAGCTGCGGGTCGGGCGCCTCGTCAAGGCCCACGGTCTCAAGGGCGCTCTGAAGCTGGAGCTCTACACCGACAATCCCGAGCGTCGTTTCACTCCAGGGGCCGAGTTCACGTTGCAGGTGCCTGAAGCATCTCCGTGGCACGGCAAGACGGTCGTCGTTCGCGAGTACCGGGTGATGAACGGCAACCCCGTCGTGTTCTTCAAGGACGTCGACGATCGTGAGGGTGCAGAGACCCTCGTCCGAGCGATCCTCTGGATCGATCAGGACAACGACGAGGTCGAGGACAACGCGTGGTTCGACCACCAGCTCACTGGGCTCGATGTCGTCCGTGATGGTGTCGTGGTGGGCAGAGTCGCTCGGGTCGAGCACTTCCCGGCGCAGGACCTGCTCATCGTCAGGTCAGGCGACCAGGACATCATGGTGCCTTTCGTCGAGGCGATCGTTCCGACGGTCGACGTGAGAGCAGGACGCGTCATCGTGACGCCGCCCGCTGGACTCTTCGAAGAGCTTCCCGACGCTTCCGAGGCGACGGAGGCGGGGGAGTCCTCGGACTCCGACGCCACCGAGTGACCACGGGTACGGTCTGCCCGTGCGCATCGACGTCCTCTCCATCTTCCCGTCGTACTTCGACGGCCTGACGCTCTCCCTGCTCGGGAAGGCGCAGAGCGCCGGCATCCTCGACCTGCGCGTCCGGGACCTTCGGGACTGGACCTCCGACCGCCACCGCACCGTGGACGACACCCCGTACGGGGGTGGAGCGGGGATGGTCATGAAGCCGGAGCCCTGGGGGCTCGCGCTCGATGAGCTGGCGTCGTCGGCTCCTTCCGATGAGGGCCGTCGGCCGACCATCATCTTCCCTTCTCCCGCGGGCGAGGTCTTCACCCAGGCCACGGCTCGTGACCTCAGCACCCGCGATCACCTCATCTTCGGATGCGGCCGGTACGAGGGCATCGACGAGCGGGTGTTCGAGTATGCGGCGTCGCTCGGCGAGGTGCGACTCGTCAGTCTCGGCGACTACGTCCTCAACGGAGGAGAAGTCGCGACCATGGCGATGATCGAGGCGATCGGACGTCTGATCCCCGGTGTCGTGGGCAACCCGGAGAGCCTCGTCGAGGAATCGCACGAAGACGGACTCCTGGAGTACCCGTCTTACACGAAGCCCTCGGTGTGGCGGGAACGGGCCGTACCCGAGGTGCTGTTGAGCGGCAACCACGCCGTGATCGCCTCCTGGCGTCGCGATCAGCAGATCGAGCGGACGCGTCGCCGTCGGCCGGATCTGCTGCCGGACGACGAGAACTAGAGCATCCGCTCGGTTCCGCGGTCGATCTCGAACACCACGTCCTGCGGGTGCCTCAGCGACAACGCGGAATGCGCGTCCAAGCCTCGGAGGTGTGCTCGCAGCAGCCGGCCGAGCATCTCGTGACTGACGAGCAGAGGAACGCCCCTCGAAGCCCATCCGCAGGATGTCAGCGCCCGGCGCGCGCGTCCTCTCGCCTGGGCATAGCTCTCGCCCCCGGGAAACGCCCAGCCGTATCGGTTCGCCGCGCGGTCTTCGCGCGCCCTGGGGAATCGCTGATCGATCTCGTCCCAGGTCAGGCCGGCCATCTCGCCGTGGTCGAGGTCGGCGAGCTCCGGCACTTCGATGAGGTCTGCGCCGATCCGATCAGCGATGATCGCTGCCGTGTGTCGTGCGCGGCCCAGCGGGCTGAAGCACACGGTCGTGATGCCGCGATCGGCGACCCGCTCCGCAACGCTCTGCGCCTGTCGGATGCCGTCCTCGGTCAGGGGCGAGTCGAGCTGCCCCTGCAGCCGATGCTCGAGATTCCATCGGGTCTGCCCGTGCCGAGCCAGGAACAGATGCTCTGGCACGTGGCGATCCTCCGGAATCATGCACTCAGGATGGCACAGTCGCACTGTCGCAGGACGGGTGAGATCGCGGGCGCCTGATAGCGTCGCAGCATGGTCGACGACGCGCTGGCGAAATCGTTCACCCTCACCGGTGCAGACTACGACCGTTACCGTCCAGGCTTCCCTCCTGCTGCAGCCGGCGTGGTGATGCCTCACAGCGTGCGCACGGCGCTGGATCTGGGTGCAGGCACCGGGAAGTTCACAGAACTGCTCGGGGGATGGGCGGAGCGTGTCGTCGCAGTCGAGCCGTCGGAGCCGATGCTCGAGATCCTGCGCTCGAAGCTGCCCGGGGTCGAGGCGCATCTCGGCAGCGCCGAGCGGATACCGATGGAGTCCGAGGTCGCTGATGTCGTGACGGTCGCGCAGGCCTTCCACTGGTTCGACGAGGAGGCCGCGTGTGCGGAGATCGCGCGAGTGCTCACACCGGGGGGAACCCTCGGACTCATCTGGAACCGTTTCGATCCGACGTGCGCGTGGGATCGCGCGGCGCACCGGATCGCGCACCCCGCGGTGGGGGATGCAGACGTCACCACGAGCACCTCGACACATGAGCTTCCCGGCTTCTACTTCGTGCGCCACGAGCAGATCCACTCGACGGAGCGGATTCGACGCGACGCGTACCTCGGTCGCTGGTCGACCGTGAGCACCTTCCTCGTCGCCGATGAGGCAGCGCGCGCGGAGATGTTCGCCGCCATCGAAGCGGTGCTGGATTCAGATCCCGAGACACGCGACCACGACGAGTACGACCTGCCCATCGTCACGGATGTGTTCGTCTACCGCCGCGCGTGAGGAACACGAGCGGAGCATCGGGAGTCAGCGGACGCCGAGGAACGACCTGTCGGTGAGGATGATGGGGCCATCCGCCGTCACTGCGACGGTGTGCTCCGAATGGGCGCCCCGGGATCCGTCGACGCTCCGAAGGGTCCAGCCGTCGGGATCGGTGACGAGCTCGTCTGTCGTCTCGAGCAGCCACGGTTCGAGAGCGAACACCAGGCCCTCGCGCAGCGGGAACCCGCGCCCGGCCCGGCCGTCGTTGGGAACGTGCGGGTCGCCGTGCATGATGCGCCCCACGCCGTGTCCGCCGAAGTCGGTGTTGATCGAGTACCCCTCGCCGCGCGACACCGCCGCGATGGCCGCCGAGATGTCGCCGATACGGTTGCCGACGACCGCTGCGCCGATCGCCGCATCGAGCGCGCGCTCCGTCGTGTCGATGATGCGCAGGTCTTCCTCTCGCGGGGTGCCCACGACGAACGAGAGGGCCGAGTCCGCCACCCAGCCGTCCACGGACACCGCGAAGTCCAGCGATACCAGGTCACCGTCGCGAAGCGTGTAGTCATGAGGGAGCCCATGGAGCACCGCGTCGTTGATCGACGTGCAGATCACCTTGCCGAACGGGCTGGCACCGAAGGACGGGTGGTAGTCGATGTAGCACGACTCCGCTCCGGCCTTGCGGATCATGTCGTGCGCTCGACGGTCGATCGACAGCAGATTCGTGCCGACCTTCGTCTCGTCGCGCAGGGTTGCCAGGGTCTCAGCCACGAAGCGACCGGCGGCGCGCATCTCGTCGATCTCGGCAGGGGTGCGCAGTTCGATCATCGGTTGTCCTCTCGTCCACTCCATTCTCCCCGATCTCCCGGACGCGTGCGTCCGCGCAGAGACCGCGCGCTCACAGCGAACACCGTGACGATGTGGAGCCTCGCGTCGTACGATTTGAGGCATGTGGTTGCGTCAGGCGTTCTTCCGGTGGCTGATTCCGGCCGCGTTCCTGCTGCCGCTCTGGCTGCTCGTGGGGTGGGGCGTCTTCCAGGGCGGATGGGCGATCCTGTGGGTGCTGTTCATCGCGGTGCCCTCGGTCTTCGTCGGTCAGCTGCTCCTCACGCTCCTGACCCGATCGCGTCCGTCGGTGCGCGTCGAGCGGGCGGTCTCCTGGTGGGACGTCGGCGGCTTCACGATCTGGCATGGGCTGACCATCGCGGTCGGGTGCTTCATCGACGGCGCCTTCGGCTGGCTGCTCGCGGCAGCGGTGGTGGTCGGCATCGGCCTGTTCTGGCTGCAGCTCTGGCAGCTGTGGAACGAGGCGAAGGGGAGCGGAGCACGGATCCGCGAGACCATCGCGTGGTCATCCGTGCCGGGTGTCGATGAGCCGGTGCCAGAGACCCGCGCACACGAAGTCATCGTGGTCCGCGAGAAGGACACACGGGACTGAGGACGCGGCGCACGGCGTTTTGGCCGTGTGCGGCATCCATGGCAGAATGAATGTTTGTGCCGTGACCGGTTCTGCCTCAGGGGAGCCCACGGACGCTTCGGCTCCGTTCAGCACACCTCTTCTTGTTCCTACTTACATCATGCAACCGACCTGAGGCGAGTGCAGAGAGAGACGATCATGCAGATCCTCGACGCCGTCGACGCAGCATCGCTGCGTTCAGACGTTCCCGTCTTCAACCCCGGTGACACGGTCAACGTGCACGTGAACATCACCGAGGGCACCCGCTCGCGTATCCAGGTCTTCAAGGGAGTCGTCATCGGCCGCCAGGGCGATGGAGTGCGCGAGACCTTCACCGTTCGCAAGATCAGCTTCCAGGTGGGCGTCGAGCGTACGTTCCCGGTGCACTCCCCGGTGATCGACCACATCGAGGTCGTCACCCGCGGTGACGTGCGTCGCGCGAAGCTCTACTACCTCCGCCAGCTGCGGGGCAAGAAGGCGAAGATCAAGGAGAAGCGCGACAACTGACGCGCAGGTTCTCCACAGCACCCCGGGACACGATGTCCCGGGGTGCTGTGTTATCCCCGGGGTGTGCGACCCTTGATGATGCCGTCTCCGTGCGGTGCGAGACTGTGAAGGAACCCTCATGACGACTGACTCCGCCGCCGCGTCCACTCCACCGACGAAGCGGCGTCGCGGGTTCCTCGTCTTCCTGCGAGACGTCCTCGTGATCGTCGTGATCGCGGCGCTCGTCTCCTTCGTCGTGAAGACTTTCGTCGTCCGCTCCTTCTACATTCCGTCGGCCTCGATGGAACGCACCCTGATGGTGAAAGATCGCATCCTCGTCGATGAGTTGACACCCCGGTGGAACGACTACGAACGCGGCGATGTCGTCGTCTTCAAGGATCCCGGCGGGTGGCTCGACGGGCAGCCGCAGACTCCGGCTCAGCCTCCGCTCATCGAAGCGTTCGACTGGATGCTCAACGTCATCGGGATCTCTGCCACGGACTCTCAGGATCACCTCGTCAAACGGGTGATCGGATTGCCGGGCGACCACGTCGTCTGCTGCAACGCGCTCGGGCAGATCACGGTCAACGGTGCGCCCATCGACGAGCTCGGCTACCTGAATCTCCCGGACGGCGACACCGCTGCGTCCAACGAACCCTTCGACGTGGTCGTGCCGGAGGGGTCCCTCTGGCTGCTCGGAGACAACCGGGATCGTTCGCGGGACTCGCGGGCGCATCAGGATCTCCCCAGCGGCGGATTCGTGCCGATCGAGAACGTCGTCGGCAAGGCGTTCTTCACGACATGGCCCTTCGACCGCATGGGAACGATCGACGGCCACCACGACAGCTTCAACGGCGTCCCGGATCCGGAATGAGCGTCGTCGCTCCGAAGCTCACTCTCGAGCGCAGGCTGCTGAGTGAGTGCGATCTCATCATCTCCCTCGACGAGGTCGGACGCGGCGCGCTTGCCGGGCCGGTGGCGGTCGGAGCTGCCGTGATGGATGCGGCCGGTGCGCGCCGTCGCGTGCCCGAAGGACTCCGGGATTCGAAGCTCGTCACCGAGAGGCGTCGACCTGACGTCGCTGCGAGGGCCGCGGCATGGGTGCAGGCATCGGGAGTCGGCTGGGCGAGTGCGGCCGAGGTCGACTCGGTGGGCATCATGCGGGCGCTCGGGCTCGCGGCATCGCGCGCCGTGCAGAGCGTGGTCGATTCGGGAGTGGTCCTCGACGGAGCGCTCGTGCTGCTCGACGGCAATCACGACTACGTCTCGCCCGTGCATCCGGTTCCGCTGCGCGTGCGGCCCGTGGTCAAAGGAGACCGTGACTGCGCGTCGGTCTCAGCGGCATCGGTGATCGCGAAGGTGGCGAGAGACACCTACATGGCCGAGCTCCACGAGAGCCACCCCGCGTATCAGTGGGACAGGAACAAGGGATATGCGAGCCTCGAGCATCGCGATGCGATCAGGAGCCTCGGGCTCTCCCCGCATCACCGATCATCCTGGGTCATCACAGATGTCCCGACTCTGTTCTGAGCCTGCGTGCGGCATCGCAGTGTCGCCGACTCTAGGATGGAGGGATCATGGATGAGGAAGCCTTCGACGACTACGACCGCGAGCTCGAGCTCGCGCTGTTCCGCGAGTATCGCGACGTCGTCGCACAGTTCCAGTATGTGGTCGAGACCGAACGGCGGTTCTACCTCGCCAATGAGGTGAATGTCGTACGCCGTGATACCGAGCACGACTTCTACTTCGAGATCTCGATGAGTGACGTCTGGGTGTGGGACATCTACCGTGCCGACCGCTTCGTGAAGGCCGTGCGGGTGCTGACGTTCAAAGACGTCAACGTCGAAGAGCTGCAGCGCCGCGAGTTCGAACTGCCGCAAGAGCTGTCGCTCGACGGGGAGTGACCTCTTCTGCACGGCTCAGGTTTCTGACGGGCTGTCCCGAGGGACTGGGGCTGCGGCTCATTCGGAGCGCTGATCGGCGCGGGCGCTCGACAGGCTGTCACCATGGCAGCGAAAGACGAGCTCGGTAGACACGGTGAAGAGCAGGCGGTTCGATACCTGACAGGCATCGGATATGAGGTGCTCGACCGCAACTGGCGATGTGCGCAGGGCGAGATCGACATCGTCGCCTGTCGCGGCCGCCATCTGGCAGTCGTAGAGGTCAAGACAAGACGCACCATCGCTCACGGGCACCCGTTCGAAGCGGTGGACGCCCGCAAGGTACGCCGGTTGTGGCAACTGGCCCATGCGTGGGCCGCCGATCATCCCGACCAGGCCGGCGGCCTCATGATCCGGATCGAGGCGATCGGGATCATCGGCGCTGACCCCGCGCACAGCACCCTCGAACACCTCGTGGACGTGTCGTGAAGACGGCTCGCACCTGGGCGGTCGCGCTCACCGGGGTCGATGGACACATGGTCGAAGTCGAAGCGGACATCTCGAATCAGACGCCCGATTTCAAGATCATCGGGCTGCCCGACAAATCACTCGGCGAAGCTGTTCAGCGGGTCCACAACGCGTGCAAGAACACCGCGCTCGATCTTCCGCGTCGTCGACTGACGGTGAACCTCTCGCCCGCGAGCCTCCCCAAGCAGGGAGCGGGCTTCGACCTCAGCATCGCCGTCGCTGCGCTGGCAGCCGGGGGAGCGCTGTCGAGCCGGTCCATCGCCCGCGTGGTGCATCTCGGTGAGCTCGGGCTCGATGGTCGGCTCCGGCCCGTTCCCGGAGTGCTGCCGTCGGTGTTCGCTGCTGCACGCGCGGGTTTCGACACCGTGATCGTCCCCTGGGGCAACGAGGCCGAGGCGAGGCTCGTGCCGGGAATCGAGGTGCGCCCTGCGGCGAGCCTCTCGCAGGTGGCGGTGTGGCATGGTGCAGAGGTCGACGTGCTCGAGGCGGATCCGGTCGCGGCCGCAGCGGTAGCGCGCGAGCGTCCCGAAGAGTTGGACCTCGCCGACGTCGTGGGGCAGGAGAACGCCGTGCGTGCGCTGATCGTCGCCGCGGCGGGAGGACACCACATGATGCTCAGCGGCCCGCCGGGGGCAGGGAAGACCATGCTCGCACGACGGCTGCCTGGCATCCTTCCGAGTCTTACCGAAGACGAAGCGCTCGAGGTGGCGTCGATCCGCTCGCTCACGGGCGAGTCGGTGCAGGCTCTCGACGTGATGCCGCCGCTGGAGTCGCCGCATCACAGTGCATCGGTCGCGGCGCTCGTCGGAGGTGGAACGAGGTCTGTGCGCCCCGGGGCGATCTCTCGGGCGCACAGGGGTGTGCTCTTCCTCGACGAAGCGGCGGAGTTCTCGAGAGTGGCGCTCGACGCGATGCGACAACCGCTCGAGTCGGGTGTGATCGAAGTGAGTCGAGCGGGGATCACGGCTCTGTTTCCAGCGAGGTTCCAGCTCATCGTGGCGCTCAATCCCTGTCCGTGCGGCAACTACGGGGTTCGTGGCGCGGAGTGTGTGTGCCCGTCGTTGGCGATCCGGAGATACTCGACGAGACTCTCGGGTCCGCTGCGAGACCGCATAGATGTCGAGCTGCACGTCTCTCGGGTTTCCGCCTCGCAGGCGATGGTGGGGGACCGCACCGGAATGACGAGCGAGATCGCTCGTGCGCTGGTCATCGAGGCGCGAGAGCGAGCCTGTGCGCGATGGCGGGGAACCCCATGGCTTCGAAACAGCGAAGTGCCCGGCGCTCGGCTGAGACAGCTCGATCTGCGCATCCCAGCCGATGCACGGGCGCCGCTGGACCGGGCTCTCGAGCGGGGGACGCTCACATTGCGCGGCTACGACAGGGTGCTGCGGCTGGCGTGGACGATGGCCGATCTCGCTGGACTCGACAGGCCGGGACGCGACGAAGTGGGCCAGGCGCTGTTTCTCAAGAGGGGGTACGCATCATGATCGAGTCACTCACAGGTGACGCCGGTGTCCGAGAGTCGCTCGAACAGCTCAGGCCCTCCGGAGGTGCGGTGGAGGCGCTCGCCCGGGTGTCTTGGTCGGTCCTCACCGAGCCGGGCGATGGTGTGGCCGGGGCGCTCATCGAAGAGCTCGGTGCTTCGGACGCGCTCCGGCTCGCATTGGGCGCCGGGAACGCGGCGGGCCCAGAAGTCAGCAGCCGGGCACTCGCCGACGGGCGGGCGCGGTGGAAGACCCGAGCCGACGCGCGGAGCGTGGTCGATGCGCTGCGCGGCGCCAGGGACGTCGGAGCCCGACTTCTGATTCCGGGTGATGCTCACTGGCCGACTTCTCTCGACGACCTCGGGGTGCATGCGCCGGCCGTTCTCTGGGTGCGCGGTGACCCGCGGCTGCTGAGCGCGGCCCCCAGAGTCGCGATCGTCGGAGCCCGCGCCGCGAGCGCATACGGCGAGATGCTCGCGGGTGACTTCGCCGGCGAGCTGGCCGCAGGTGGCGCGGTCGTGGTGTCCGGGGGAGCGTACGGCATCGACGGCGCAGGTCACCGTGCCGCACTCGGAGTCGGCGGAAAGACGGTCGCGTTCCTCGCCGGTGGGGTCGACCGAGCGTATCCTCAGGGCCATCAGCAGCTTCTTCGCCGAATCGTCGAGACCGGCGCCGTGGTGAGCGAGGTCCCGTGCGGCACTGCGCCGACGAAGTGGCGGTTCCTGTCGCGCAACAGACTCATCGCTGCGGTGAGCGACGCGACGGTGGTCGTGGAGGCAGGATGGCGAAGCGGATCGTTGAACACTGCTGGACAACCACCGGGGGTGGAAATGGTATTCCACAGCTTGTGCAGATCGTGCTTATTCGAGTGAGTTGCGAACGGGGACTTGGTCGACAGCGCCGTCGTATCGCTCACGTTCCGGAAGACGCCCTGGCGTTGCTCGTGTCCACGCCGGATCACGCCGCTTTACCGAGAGCCTGGTATGTCGGTGGCCCCACCCATACTTGGAGACCGTACAGCGATTGTCGTCAGGCGTCGCTGTTCCGGGGGACGTATGCCCGGAGATTTCCGCTGACATGAACCGCCCTGGGCGATGACGAACGGAGAGACATGACGGATGAGGCGGCTGGCCGGCCGGGCCAAATCAGCGGTGACCTGTATCTGCTGGCTCAAGTACGAGAGTGCTTCGGGCGGGTGGTCTACAGCCACAAGACACACGAGAAGCAGGCGGACATCTGCTTCAGCAAGCACCGCTGGCAGCAGGGGGTGCTCATCGCGCTTACGGCTATCAGCTCGGGCACTTTCCTGGTCGCGGTGTTCGGTCTGTTGGGCAACCCTGTACTGACCGCCCTCGTGACATCGTCCATCGCACTCATGGTGACATGGATCAGCCTTGGTGCGAAGACCTTCAGGTTCGCGGACGAGTCTGACGCACATCGCGGCATCGCTTCCCGGCTCTGGGACGTCCGCGAGTCCTACATCTCCCTGATTTCCGACATGATGTCCGGTGATGTCTCCGACGAGCAGGCGAGGGTTCGTCGCGACGAGCTGCAGGAGGCCACCCGCGCCGCCTACGCCGCCGCGCCGAGGACGAGCCCGAAGGCGTTCACTCGGGCGCAAGGAGGGCTCAAGCACAACGAGGAGATGACTTTCACTCCTCGAGAAATCGATCTGTTCCTCCCCGCGGCGCTTCGGCTCGGCGAAGACGAGGCACGATCGTGAAGACGTCCGAGATTTTCGACGCGCTGCTGACAAACCTGAAGGTCGGCGACACGGCGGCCACGATCGCTTCACGCAGGAATGAAATTACTAAGGCGTTGAATAAGGACTTCCGGTCGAAGGACGGCTGCACCGACTACAAGCTCATGGTCGGTTCCTACGGCCGGCACACCGCCATCAAGGGTGTGTCCGATCTCGACTTGATTTTCATCTTGCCTCCTGGGCTCCGGGCCAGCTATGACGGAGACAGCGGGCCGCGGAGAATGCTCGAGCGCGTCCGGGACGACTTGAAGGGTCGATACTCGAACACCGACATCCGCGTCGACCAGTGCGTCGTGCGTGTGCAATTCAAAAGCAACACCTTCAAGTTTGAAGTGCAGCCCGCGTTCGAGAACGCCGACGGCAGCTTCGACTACCCGGATACGGCCTCCGAGACGTGGAGGGTCACGAAGCCTCGCGCCGAGATCGAGGCGACCAAGGAGTGCAACGACCGTATCTCGAAGAACATGCGCCACCTTGCTCGAATGGCCCGAGCGTGGAAGAACGCCAACGGCGTTAACATGGGCGGCCTGCTTATCGACACCCTGGTGTACCGATTCTTCGCGCAGACGACCGACTACGACTCTTCCGGGACCGGGTCGTTCGACCTGATGGTCCGCGACTTCTTCGAGTTCCTCAAGGACGAGCCAGATAAGGACTATTACTGGGCCCTGGGAAGCAGCCAACGCGTGAAGGTGAAGACTCGGTTCCAGCCCAAGGCCAAGAAGGCGTACAACCGCTGCCTCGAAGCGATCGCCAATGAAGGCAAAACCTCGGCGAACAAGAAGTGGCGCGAGGTGTTTGGGACCGCGGTGCCGCTCATGGCCAGCGAGTCCGCTCGCTCGTTCGATGACACAGAGGAGTTCATCGAGCAGAAGTACCCGGTCGACATCCAGTACACGCTCGCGATCGACTGCACGGTCACCCAGGATGGGTGGCGACCGGCGTCCTTGCGAGAGATCCTTCAGGTCAGAAGCTTGCTTTTGCCCAACAAAGAACTGGACTTCGCCGTCACCGAAAACACCGTCCCCGGTCCGTACGACGTCCGCTGGAAGGTGCTCAATCAGGGCGACGAAGCCGAGCGGCGTAATAAGATCCGCGGACAGATCGTCTCGTCGAACCGCTCGACGGGCAGGCACGAGAGCACCGAGTTCCGCGGCGACCACATCGTTGAGTGCTATGTCGTGAAGGACGGCATCGTGGTCGCACGGGACCGCATCGATGTGCCGATCAGCGCGAAGTCGTGAGCGCGTGACAGGTTCACTCGCGCGTCAGCCTGTAGCGCGATGCGCGATGCGGAGGAGAAGATCGGCGAGCCGGATCACTACGGCAGCTTCCACCGCGTCATCGAACCGAATGGTTCGATGACTGGCCGAATTCTTGTAGGCACCGATTGCGCAGGCGAACAGATCAGCGATCGCCTGCTGTTCCCCTGAGAGCCGAGCCAGCATGGCCTCAAGGTTGGGCGGCGTGGGCTGATGGTAGCCGCCTCGCTGCTCGAAGCCCTGGATTAGGTTGTTGACGTTCGGCTCGGTCCCCAACGACCGAAGTATGTCCAGGCTCAGGCCGGAGAGAGGGAGACTCCGTCGTCTGAGGACCAACTCATGTGCCAAGCCCACGGCATCGGCGCGTTCAAGCGACGACACGTTGCACCGGCGGCTTCGCGCCGTGCTCGGTAGTGCGCCAATGACTTACTGCTCACCTAGGTCGGAGGCACCCGCCTCCCATCCCACCCTGTCCGAGAGAAACTACCCCTACGCAGATGGGTTGGATCGAGGAGCGCGCCTCTCAGCGGCATCATTTGGGTTCATCGTAGCTGGCATCGTCACGGTGAATCCTCGCCTCGATCTCTCAAGGCTGGCCGAACAACAGTTCGACAGTTCGGCGGGCCTCCAGCGCGATCAGCCGTACGTGAGAGAAGATTGGACCAATCTTTGTCTAGCCTCCAGAGGAGCTTCGTGGCCAACGTGACCCCCGCGCCAACCCCGTCAGTGACGCCAGTCGGGTCCGTGCCCGATGGGAAGGTTGCCGACTTTTTGACCGGCAAGTTCGTCAACGACACTCCCGAAGAATACGTCAGGCAGAACATTGAGAAAGCGCTCGTCAGGCAGTACAAATACTCGCCAACGGACTGTGCTCCAGAGTTCACCATCAAAGTGGGCGCATCGCGCAAGCGCGTCGATATCGTCGTATTTGGCAAGGATGCGGACCGGACTCAGGCGAGCGCCTACATCCTCGTTGAGACCAAGAAGGCCGACGTTAAGCCGACCAGCCGCACCGAGGGTATCGGGCAACTGCAGTCCTACATGGCGTCCTGCTTGAACGTGCAGTACGGCATGTGGACCAATGGTACCGACCGATTCTGCTATGCCAAGCGCCCTGATGGGAAAGGTGGCTGGTCATTCGACGAGATCATCGACATCCCGGCAAACGGCCAGACGGAGGCCGACGCCCAACGTCCCAAACGCAAGGACCTGAAGGTTGCGACCGCAGACAACCTGCTATTCGCATTCCGTCGCTGCCACAACTACATCGCGGCTCACGAGGGTAAGCAGAAGACCGAAGCGTTTTGGGAGTTGCTCAAGCTCATCTTCACGAAGATTGAGGACGAGCGTGCGCCGAAGCTGAACTTTTTCGCAACTCCGTCTGAACGGGAAAGCACGATTGTCGCCACGGCCGCTAAGAAGCGCATTCAGGCTCTTTTCGAACAGCGCGTCGTAAAGAAGTACCCCGCGATCTTCGATTCGAAGGACGTGGATATCGACCTCAAACCAGATGTTCTGGCATATGTCGTCACCCAGTTGCAGGGATACTCGCTCCTCCGGTCCCCCGTGGATGTGAAGGGGGTCGCCTACGAGGAGATCGTCGGATCTAACCTGCGAGGCGACCGAGGCGAGTTCTTCACGCCCCGCAACGCCTGCCGAATGGCTGTTACGATGCTCGACCCACAGCCGGGTGAGCGAATCCTCGATCCGTCGTGCGGCACCGGGGGGTTTCTGATTACCGGCATGAATCACGCACTCGAGTACATCGAGCACAGAGAGCGCGAGCAGTGGGAAGACCCTTCGCAGGGTACTGACTTCGAGCGTGAGGAGTTGTACAAGCGCCGAGACGAGTACTTCCGCCAGTGTGTTTTTGGGATCGACCTGAATCCCGCGCTAGTCCGCGCGGCGAAGATGAACATGGTCATGAACAACGATGGCTCCGGTGGGCTGTACCAGGCCAACACACTGGAGAATCCGCACCGCTGGTCGTCTCAGCTTCGTGACGCCGTCCCCCTCGGCTCGATTGACGTGATTGTCTCCAACCCGCCGTTCGGGGCGAGGATCCCAATCGACGATGAGGACACACTCGCTCAGTACGAGCTGGCCGCAGTTTGGGACCAGGGCGACGATGGGAACTGGTCTATCCGCCTCGATAAAAACGGTAACCGGGCCCTTCAGAAATCGCAGCCACCCGAGATCTTGTTCATTGAGCGTGCACTCCAGCTTTTGGTCGCAGGCACGGGCAGGATGGCGATGGTGATGCCTAACGGCATTCTGAATAACCCCGGCCTCGCGTACGTTCGGCATTGGCTTCTGCGGCATGCGCAGATTCTGGCTGTCGTGGACATGCACCGTGACTTGTTCCAGCCCGGCAACGACACTCAAACCTCGATGGTCTTGATGCGTCGCCTGGATGAACACGAAGCGGCAGACGCAGCGGGCGCTGGGTTGGACTATCCGTTGTTCATGGCAGTGGCGGAGAAGATCGGGCACGACAAGCGCGGTAACGTCATCTACCGACGCACGGCTGACGGTGAAGACGCCCTCGTGAAGACAGTCGAGACTGTGGCCGAAATTGATCAGACGTCGGGAGCCGAAGTGATGCGCGAAGTGGAGGTCACGGATCGCCAGGTCGACGACGAGCTAGCTGAGGTTGCACAGGCATATCGTCGCTGGCTCGAGGAGCAGCGATGATCATCGCTCCCGTGCGCGCACGTGCGGCGTTCGCTGACGGGCGCCTGGATGCCAAGTATCACTGCTCGCCAGGCGTTCTCGCCAACGATCACATGCGTGCGCTCCAGCTTGCTGGCGCAGAGATTCGTCGCGTCGCCGGAATCGGTGGATTGGGAAGCGTTGGAGCGACGTCACGAACCCGCCGCGTATACGCCGCACCGGGTGAGGATTCGCTGCCATACCTGCGGCCGTACGACATTTTCGACTACATGCCTCAGGCTGCCGACCAGTTGTCGAAGAGTGGAAGCACGAACCTGCAAGAACTCGTTCCTGAGGTCGGCACCATCCTTCAAACCTGCTCGGGTCGTAATCTTGGTCCGCTTGCGTACGCCGATGCGTATATCAGCCGGTTCGTAGTGAGTGACGACATGCTCCGCCTCCAGATCGCCGACAAGACTAGCCGCCTATACACGTTGGCATTTCTCAGCACGCCTACGGGCCAGGCGCTCCTGACGCGAAGCAAGACCGGAAACGTGATTGACCACCTGTCAGCCGATGATCTGAGCGCAGTGCAGGTGCCATTCATAGACCCACTACTGACGAACGAGACCGCGGAGGCAATGCAGGAGGCTATCCGGACCCGTGAGCGGGCGCGTCTTAGACTCGAGGAACTTGTCCGTGAGTTCGCCAGTGAGCTCCCGCAGATCAGCTCGACGGATCCACTCAAAGCAGGATGGCCCCTGAGGGCGAGCAGCCTCGGCGGGCGGCTCGACGCAGCATTCCACGACCCTCGAATCGATCGAGTTCGCGATGACTTGAAGCGTGCTGGCGGAACACATCTCGGCGCTGTGGCGGACACGTCGATGCCGAATCGCTACAAGCGTTATTACGTAGACGAGTCGCATGGTCGGCCAATCATGTCCGGACGTCAACTCTTGCAGCTGAAGCCGGTCAATCTTCAGTACATCGCAGCCCGTGCGCTTGATTTCAAGGCGTACGAACTTGGTGCGGGCACCCTCGTTTTCGGGGCCCGCGGACGCGCTGAAGAGCGGATCTCCCTCCCCGCTCTCATTACGGAGGACCGTTCGAGCTGGCTCGCGAGCCATAACGTCATGAGGGTGCGTCCGAAAGAGGGGATCAGTCCTGGTTGGTTGTACCTGTGTTTCGCCACCGAGCAGGTCCAGCTCCAAGTCAAGGGGAGCGCGTTCGGCTCCGTTGTCGATGTCGTTGACCCCGCGAACCTCAATGAGATTATCCTTCCGCCGGTCGATGAGGAGCGCGGGAACGAGGCGGACCGATGCTGGGCGAACTTTGCTGCAGCCAACGCGCTTGAGGCCGAGACCGTGGCGCGACTGGAGCAGGCCATCCTGATGAAAGCCGTCGCTGCGTAGCACTGCAACCCGTACGGACCTCGGCGGGAAGGCGCCGCGGCGTCGGATGGACTAGACGCGGTTAGCGTCGGCTTGGGGCGATTGCTCCGCGGTGTCGGATGCGAGGAACAGCAGCATCGGCAGGCGGCGCTGGCCGGATGTCGACCTGCGGGCCGATCGCATTGCCAACTTTGCCAGCACATCCGCGTTCTCGGATACGCCGTTTGGCGGTTTCGAAAGTCGCAAGAGCTGAATGGGCGTTGGGTGAGGGGGTCCTCTTAGCGCTCTCGATCATACGGGGCAGTACGCTGCGCCCATCAGGCTAATCTGCTTCCCTCCAGCCTCGGCTTCATCCGTCCTGGTCCACGCCGGAATGGTGACGTAGTCGACGCAGAGCGGCGCGTCGGCGTCGCAAGCGACGATGGTGAAGTTGGCGAAGCAGACATCGAGTTCGCGCCCATGATCCCGGCGGTCGAGGCGGGACGACGGTAGTGAGTACGGCTTGATGGCGAAGTATGCGATAGTGTCCTGCTCAGCAGCACGAGCAGATGAGCGATCTGCCGGCAACGACCTGGGGGTCAACTATGCGGGATGAGCTGGTCTCGGTAGACATCGATGGCACTAGGGCGTTCGTCTCTGTGGTTGGTTCATCCGGTCAGGAGGAAGTTTCCACTCGCGGCGCCCTCGATCTCCAAGCCGCGTTTGACGCGTCAGCGGGAGCGGCCCGAAAAGCAATCACGGCCGTCTCGGACCTCGAGTGGACTTCAGCCAAGGTCACTCTAGGCGTCGAGTTCGCTCTCGAATCGGGGTCGTTGGTAGCTGTATTCGGCAAGGCGAACGCTAAGTCCAGTATCTCGATCGAGCTCGAGTTCATCCGTGACGCACCCGCGGGATCCTAACGAGGACATCCGCGATCTCCTGGCCAGATCGACGGTCGACGTCGCGGGTCGCGGAAGCGGGGTCAGAATCGCTTCCGATTGTGTGCTCACGATCGGACACGTGCTCGAGGATCGCTCGGAGGTCATGCTTCGTTTTGCTTGCGGTGCTGAGTTTTGCGGCTCCCTCATGCATAGATCCCAGCAGCATGATGGGCCTGTGCTGCTGAATCACCCGAAGCACGTGTGTGTATCTGAGACCTCTCCATGCGTTGTCGCGATCCTTAACAGGATCCGAGGCCACGATGATCCTCTCGCATCGCATGGGTACCTGACTGGTGATAAGCATTTCATTCGCCAGGATTCCCGGTTGACGATCGTTGGCAGTTCCTATTCTCAAGAAGGGGTACCGGCGATCCGGGTCCAGGGAAGTAACCTCTTTCACGGCACCAGCGGCGGCCCGGCGGTCAATCTGCGCACCGGCGGCGTATGCGGGCTCGTCCGTCTCAGCGATCGAGAGGGCGAGGGGCATCTCGAAGCCATCGACGAGTTCCTCAACTGGACCGACCTGCGTGATCCTTCCAGCGAACGGTGGCGCTCGACGCTTGATGACGAGCAGATCACAGCGGGAAAGTGGCGCATCCCGCGAAGGTCCGTGAGCCGGTACGTTGCGGCGCTCCGTTGCACGGTTGAACGCCATCCGTACGGGCTCCTTATCAACGAGTCTGCGGCGCCGACGCTCGGGAGCGTTTATGTGACGCAGACCGCAGAGCGACCCGGCGCAGCGCGGGCACTTGCGGTCGACATCAGCGAGGCACTCGCGGACGGCGGGACGCTAACGGCAGACCCTGGTGGTGGTAAGTCGAGCGCGCTTCGCACGTTGGCTCGGAAGATGTGTCACGACTTCGACCAAGGGAATCACGCGCGCGTGCCAATCCTGGTCGCGGCTCCCGATCTGATTCAGAGCGGAAGTTTGCGCGACGCGATTCATGGCGCGTTGGTGCGTGACGTCTTCGATGGAGAGAGTTCACGTGCCGAAGGCCTCGTGAACCTTCCTCCGGCCGCCGACGGCGAGTGGCACCTCATGGTCGATGGTTTGGACGAAGTGCTCGATCCTGATGCGCGGGTGACACTGGTTCGTCGACTGATCTCGGAAACGTCGGCAACGGGGGCGTTCCCGGCGACTCTGACGATCGCCGCGCGCGACTACGCGCTTCGCGGGAGCCTTGACACGATCCGCGCAGCGAAGCTTCCTTCCTGGCGTCTCTCGCCATTCGGGAAGCGAGAGGTCGAGCAGCTCGCCCAAAACTGGTTCGATGCGGCGGGCCTGGCAGAGCAGGATCGGGCGCAGTCAGTGCAAGCGGTCCTCTCGCGATTCTCCCGCGACGTGGTCTCGAACCCGCTAAGCCTTTCGCTCGCGTGTCAACTCGTGATACTCGAACCGCGGGGTGGTAACGAAACTGTGCGCGCGCATCACATCACTAGGTCCGAGCTCTTTACCGAAATCCGGAGAGCGTTGGAGTCCCGCTACTTCTCTGACCGAGCATCGCCGTTTCCGCAGATCGCCGAGCGGACTGCGCGGATGGGGCCCACCCAGCAGGAGGCGGCGGCCCATGTCGCCGAGTCGGTATTCGTAGGGCTGTCCGTCGCCGCTTTGCGCTGGATCTCCGCGGCCGATGGATCGTTGGCGACGGAAATCGTGAACGCTTTCGTCTCCCGGCGAGAGGATCACACAGGGGACTGGGAGGCTGTTGTCCGGGAGCTAACAACGCGCACCGGAGCGATCACCTGGGGGCGGCGTCGCGCCGCGTTCACACATCAGGTGCTCGGTGAGCATTTTGCCGCGACAGCCGTTGCTGCATCCGCCGACCTAGCCGCTGAGAGCCTGCAACTCATCACGGCGAACACCCTCCTCGCGCAGAACGACTCGTTCCTAAGATTCGCCCTTCCGCTGTGGCACAGCGACCCTAGGTTCTGGCGGTGGTTTGATGAGTCGCTACTCGGGGGTGATCAGGCTCTCGAGAGAGTCGCTCTGATCTTGGAGGACGGCGTCGTGCTCCCTGATGACACACGTAGTCGCGTGAAACGAGTGGCTGAGGATCGACTTCGAGCCGTGGATGGTGAGGAGGGCGGAACCCTCCGCCTGGCGCTGCGGGTGATGATCATGCTCGGGGCTAGGCGGGCCGCGGTGGACCCGGTCTGGCGCCTTGTCCTGGACACGACAGTCCACGCATCCACTCGTCGGTGGCTTGCTTGGGGCGTCGCCACGCTACTCACAGACGGAGCTGCGGAACCCCCCGAGTACGAATTCATCGACGAAGCAGTGATGGATATGATCGCGGCGTCGCTGAGAGCGCTTCCCCCGGTTGATCTTCGACGGTTGCCCTCGTTAGAGGGCGTGCTAAACGAGTTATCGCTCCGGAGCCCTCCGCCGCAAGAGCCAAAGACGCAGGATCTCGTGCCGGTCATCTTTCGACGCGGGAAGAACTCAGCCGATTACGCCGCCGCCCTCCGTGTACTGCGGTCCGCGTTTCCGCGCCACGACCTTAAGCGGGTGAAAGCGGCATCCCGGAGGGCACCGGGCCAGGCGGCAACGGCTCGGATCGTCGCAGAGTTGGGACTCGGCCCCGACGCTGTGGCCGCGGCGTTCCTGCTTAGGCAAACCGCGTCGGACGACTACATCTATTTCGTCCAGGAGAATTTCGGTGAGCGGATCGCCAGGGTCGTAGCGAGCGTCGCGCTAATAGACTTAGTACGCGGTGGTGCTTCTGATGTCGAGTCGGCTCCTCGAGCGGTCATTGCTATGGCACGTGATGCGAACTCGCTGATCGTCTTTCTTGCGGACCGTCTGCAACGGCTGCGTAGGGCCGGTTTCCTCCTGTCGGCGGAAGCTACGCGCCTAGCGGAGGATTCCCTTTATGTCCACGCCGATATCGCCCAGAAGCTGGGCCTTGAGTCTATGCACGCGGAGATGCAGGATCTCGCCTTCGCGATCATGAAGCCGAAGATATTCGCCGAGATTGAAGCATTGATGCGCCAGCGGTTTCCTCATGTCGACGACTACGCAGGCGCGATTGTCGCTGAGGTGGAGGCGGACTTGCGCGATCTGCGTATCCGAGCGCGTGTCCAGGTGCGGCTAAAGAACTCGTATGCGGTGTACCAGGAACTTGTCGCCCGCGGGCGTGACTTCGACGATATCTACGACCTCTTGACTGTGCTCGTTCGGACGAATGACATGCGCTCCTGTTATGCGATGCTCGGTGCCTTACACGCCCGCTGGACCCCTCTCCCAGGAAGGTTCAATGACTACATCGCGACGCCGACCTACAACGGGTATCAATCGCTCGAAACCTCTGTCGTCGCCATCGACGGTCGAGTCGTACAGTTCGAAATCACAACGCACGAGATGGCGAGGTACTCGAAGCAGGGGTCCAGGCCGTCGCCACCGTTCCACGCGGTGCCCGGGCCTCCTCCAAGGACCCGGCGGGCTTCTTCTTCATCCGAGTTGTGGCTGAAGGAGAACGCCGCCTCCGCTGATTTCATGGAAGCTCTGCGCAAACACATGGGCGTCAGCGGGCTTTACGTCTTCGGTAGGGGTGGTGCGCCGTTCGCTCTCGACGAGGGGGCGACTGCGCTCGACCTCGCGTACGCCATCCATAGCGAGCTCGGGCACGGGGCGACTAGTGCCCGAATCAACGGGAGCGTAATGCCGCTGGGCACGGTTCTTGCGACGGGGGACTCCGTGGAGATCGTGTCATCCCCGGTCTCTTCGTCCGTGCCGGCAGTGGAACGGCTGAATCTCGTGGTCACTCGTCGAGCTCGACGTGCGATCCGCCGAGCCCTTTCCGCTCACGGCGCTAAGTAGAACTCGACACAGCGGGCAGGACCCAGCTGTCATGTGGCGAGACTCTGGTTCTCGGAAGGTGCCGGGAATCCGACCACCAGCGCGAAGAGACGTGATGACTTCGGTCGCAGATGATCCCGCAAGCCTTCACGCCTCACAGTCACAGAGGCTGCGCCGGATAGTCCGGATAAGTGGTCTTATCGTCGGTAAACGGCCAGACAGGGAAGTAAGAAGGGGCTGAGCAGGTGAGAGCGCGTTTCCAGCGCTGGCGCGGGCTCTCGAGGCGACACGCGGACTTGATGCCGAAGCTGGGAGCGGCCGCCCCAGTCGTTCTCCGAGGGTGCGTGGCGCGCTCCTCGTGGTCTGCGGCAGGACTACGGTTGAGCCGAGAGCGAGGGGGCGGTATGGCTGGGCCGTTCGAGGTCACAGACGAGGATGAGCTGCGGAAGGCCGCCGATATCCGGCGCCGGATCGAGCAAGCGCCCATCCTGCTCGCTCGACACGAGGAGCTGCTTACTGTGCCGGCGATCGGTTCCGACCTCGCTGGCGACGACGCGGCAACAGCGTGGATGACGAGCAGCCACCTCGTGAACGCGACACTCCTGATGGCTGCCGACAACATGCGCGCGCTCTGCGGTCTGCTCTTGCCAGGAGACCGGCTCTCGATGCCGCTCTTCGCGCACTACCCGCTTCTGCGGTCCATCCTCGAAGCATCCGCACTTGTGAAGTGGCTCCTCGAGCCCGACGTCCGAACTGATCGGATCACCCGGATGCTGCGTGCGAGGTGGTCGGACGCCATCCATAGTCGCGACCTCAAGAAGGAGGATGTGGCGACCGTGAAAGCTCTTGGTGCATATGACGTCGACGAGCTGAGCCGCGCCGAGGCGGCGATCGCGCAGCGCTACGCAAGGGACGTAGCTAAGGTTCGACAGATCGAGGGAGACTTCTCCATCTCGCATTCGGAGGTGAAGAGGGGACAAGCCCCGTGGGTGCATATGGTGCGGTCAGTGTGCACAGTGGCCGCGGGTCCAGACTGGATAGCAATTCCCGGCGAGTATGCCGCGAGCACGTGGCGATCACTGAGTGGTCTCTCACACCCGTCATTCGGCGGAGCCGTGAACAACTCGTCCTTGGAGGAGATCGCTGACGGCGCGTCCGAAGGCAACCTCTTTGCTCGATTCAGCGCTGACCTCGGCGTGACGCAGCGCGCGGTCGATGTGGCGTGGAACACGTTCCAGGAGGCCGTGAGCCTCGTTGGTCAGCGATACGCGACTGCTCGTTGAAACATCACACCCCATGGCGACATGCGGTGCGCGCAGCATGAGGATGCTGCACCAGCCGTCTGCCGGAAACGATCGTTTGCGGCAGACGTAGTTGTTCGGCGCTCGAAGGCCCGCCGCTATGGTCTGTCGAAACCTCCTAACGGCGGGCACTTTCGGCGGACCTGGGGTGGTGAGCGCCGTTCTCTTGGAGAAATCTCCGTCGCGTCTAGTTGTCTATCGCGGTCAACCCACTGTCGTCGAAGACCAGTATTGCGCCGTCGTTTGTAGTCGCGAGCGCTTGTGCGGAGCCGTGGGTGACGCCGGCGGGAACCCACTCGGCGTTGGATCCTGTGCTGGCCCAGATCTGTCCGCCGCGGCCGACACCGACCAGCTGTTTGCCGTCAGGTGACACGGCGAGGAGGTAGAGCGCAGGTGCGTCGTTCAGGGGTGCGAAGGTGGCGCCCTCATCAGTGCTGATTTGCACCCCGTCTGGGGTGGCGGCGATCAGTTGCCCTTCACTGTCGATGACGAGGCTGAACGCCAGAATTTCTCCGACCGCCGACCAGGTCTCACCGAGGTCGTCAGTGCGGAGGAGCTCCGCAGAGTCCGAGGCGATCCCGTAGAGGGTGTCGTTCTTCCCGACGGCAAGCACGTGGAAGTCTTTCTCGTCGGTGAATGAGACAGGCGTCCAAGATCTGGCGCTGTCGTCGCTCCGGATGATTCCGAGGTTGGGGGAGCCGAGTTCTGGGGCCGTGGTCGGTCCGGGATGCCCGGACGCGAGGAGAGCATCACCGACAGTGATGAGGCCCATTGCGTCGAAGTCGGTCGTCTCGATACGCGAGCCGACCTCCCCATCCGGTGTGGCCGTGTAGATCCCGTCATGGGCACCCAGGAGGTATCCGTCCTCGGAGGGGTTAGGCACGATCGCGTGGACGTGGCTGATGGACGCGGCGTGGTCGTGCCCGGTGGTGGGCTCGGCGGGTGCCGCGCAGCCGGCCAGCACAATGCTGGCCGCCATCGTTGTGGAGAGCGTGAGTGCCGCTCGGTGTCGCTGTCGAAAAGTGGGCAACGTGAGCTTCTTGAGGGTTCGCATGATGGTGTGCGCAACAGATCACGAGGTGGGGTGCGGGAGCCCCGCACCCCACCCAGGGATCACAGAGTTGCGAGGATCTCCTTCATGGTGGCGATCTCGTCGGTTTGCGTGTCGATGATCGTCTCAGCGAGTGCGATGGCGTCGCTGTTTTGACCGTTGTCGACTTCTTCTTGTGCCATGTCGACAGCGCCCTCGTGGTGCTGGATCATCTGCTCGAGGAACAGACGCCCCGCATCGGGACCGGTGGCATCTTCGAGGGCCTGCATGTCTTCTTCGGACATCATGCCGTCGCCATGGTCCATGCCACCCATGTTGCCCATGTCCGCGTCCCAGTCTTCGAGCCACTGATCCATCTTCTGGATCTCGGGCTCCTGAGCGGCCTTGATCTCTTCCGCGAGGGCGACGACGCGCTCATCGACACCGTCCTTGCTGAGCAGGAGATCGGACATCTCGATGGCCTGCTCGTGGTGCTCCTTCATCATGCGGGCGAACATGACGTCGTCGGTGTTCGCGTCGGCGGATGCGGAGGAGCCGCTGCCGTGGTCCATGCCGTCCATGCCGTTATCGGAGCCGGTCGTGACGACGCAGCCCGTGAGGGCGAGCAGGGCAGTGAGGGTGAGTGCGGCGATGGCCGCGGGTCGAATCTTCATGAGTGTTCTCCAAGGGTCGGTGATGAGGCCCGGCTATTGCCGGTGCCAGGGGTGCGTGCCCGCAGAGCGGGCTAGCGCGCCATCACGTGCGACTGATGCAGAGAACCGTGAGAGAAGGCGGTGGCGGAAGGGCGTGGGCACGGGCGGGCCAGCGTATGGTCGCGGCCGTAAGTATTGCGATCAGTGTCGCGTGCCGCCAGCCGAGCCCGATCCGCCCAAGCAGGATCGTGCCGACCAGGAGCGCGAGGACGCACGCCATCCACGTCATCGGGTCCCCGCCCCCACACGTCGCGCATCCCGCATCCACTTGCGGTGAGTCCTGCACGGCGGCGGCTTCGGACGTGTCGTGGTGATGGGCAGATACATCGGCCTGCGTGCTGACAGCGACGGTGTCGTGGTGGCCGGCAGTTGTCGCGTGCGAGTTGAAGGAGTGCATCGCCAGCAGACCCGCGATGACGCCCACCGCGACCGCGAGGACGGCCACGACGGTATGGGTGAGCGTGCGCGGTCCCCGCACCCGTTGTGCGACGTTGATCAGCGACATACCCACCTCCCGTTCTCCTCAGCCTACGTCCGTCACCCTGACCGTTTCTTGCTACTTACCCGCTACTGCGTCCGGGCGGAGATCCAGCCGGCGCAGCAGCTGCGCGTTGAGCGCGACGACGATGGTCGACAGGGACATCAGCACGGCCCCCACGGACATCGGGAGCACGAACCCGATGGGGGCGAGCACGCCGGCCGCGAGCGGGACGGAGAGCAGGTTGTAGCCGGCGGCCCACCAGAGGTTCTGCTTCATCTTCCGGTAGCTGGCCCGTGACAGTTCGATCACCGACAGCACCGACCGGGGGTCGTCGCTGGCGAGGATGACCCCCGCGGAGGCGATCGCGACATCCGTGCCCGCGCCGATCGCGATACCGACATCCGCTTGCGCGAGCGCAGGGGCGTCGTTCACACCGTCTCCGACCATCGCGACCTTGCGGCCCTCGCCCTGCAGTTCTTTCACCTTCGAGGCCTTGTCCTCCGGTCGCACCCCGGCGAAGTACCGGTCGATACCCAGCTCGCCCGCCACGGAGGCGGCCACCGCGTCGGCATCACCGGTGATCATGACCACCTGTACACCCCGCTCGTGGAGGGCCTCGACGGCGTGACGCGACTCGGAGCGGATCTCGTCTGCCAATCGCAGTGCGCCCGCGACCTTGCCGTCGACGAGGACGTGGAGGATGATCGCACCCTCATTGCGCCACTCGTCGGCAACCGGCAGCTCGTGGGCGTTCTCCTGCTCGAGCATGTACGGTCCACCGACTTGCACGATGTGTCCATCGACACGCGCACGGACCCCGACCGCCGGCGAGGACTCGAAGTCGGACGAGGCAGGGGCCGTGAGGTTCTTCTCCTTCGCCGCGTTGACGATCGCGCGAGCGAGGGGGTGCTCGGAGTCGGCTTCCGCGGCAGCGGCCCAGGCCAACAGCTGGTCGGAATCGGTGCCGGAAACGGGGTCGATCGCGGTGACGGCGGGGGTGCCCTTGGTGAGAGTGCCGGTCTTGTCGAACAAGACGGTGTCGACGGTGCGCATGCTTTCCAGCGCGAGACGATCCTTGATCAGCACACCCCCACGAGCCGCCCGCTCCGTCGCGATCGACACAACGAGCGGGATCGCCAGGCCCAGAGCGTGCGGGCACGCGATCACGAGCACGGTGATCGTGCGGATCACCGCGGCGTCGGGCATGCCGACAACCGTCCAGACGATCGCGGTGATCGCGGCAGCGCCGAGCGCGAACCAGAACAACCACCCGGCAGCTTTGTCAGCGAGCCGTTGCGCCCGCGACGACGAACTCTGCGCCTCGGTCACCAGCTTCTGAATCCCCGCCAGAGCAGTGTCCTCACCGATCGCAGTGATCTCCACCCGCACACCAGAATCGGTCGCGACCGTGCCGGCGATCACCTGATCGCCGTCGCTACGGCGCACCGGCCGGGACTCGCCAGTGATCATCGACTCGTCCATGCTCGCCGAGCCCTGCACGATCCGCCCGTCCGCGGGGACCCGCCCGCCGGGGCGCACCACCACGACATCCCCCACCAGCAAGTCAGCAGGCGCGACAGTGGTTGTCGTGTCGCCCTCTACCTTCTCCGCCTCATCGGGCAGCAGAGCGGCAAGGGAATCCAGTGCCGAGGTGGTCTGCGCGAGAGAGCGCATCTCGATCCAGTGACCGAGCAGCATGATCACGATCAGCAGGGCCAGCTCCCACCAGAAGTCCAGTTCGTGGTGCAGCAGGCCCAGGCTCGCGCCCCATGATGCGAGGAATGCGACCGTGATCGCGAGGGCGATCAGCAGCATCATGCCGGGCTTGCGGGCGCGAAGCTCACTCACCGCGCCGGTGAGGAACGGGGCACCGCCCCACACATACATGACGGTTCCGAGAACCGGGGAGATCCACCCGACCCAGGCGGTGTCTGGCAGTGGGTATCCGAGCAGCATCGAGAACATCATCGAGAACCCGACGACCGGGACCGCGAGGATCAGCATGATCCAGAACAACCGCCGGAACTGTCCCACATGATCACCGTGCCCACCATGTCCGCCGTGCCCACCATGGCCGCCATGTTCTGGCGAAGCGTCGTGATCGTGGCTCATCGCCGCGTGGTCATGCTCCGTTGTCGGCGCGCTGCCGTGGTTCTCGTGTGCGGCGCGATGGCTATGTTCTTCATGCTGGCTCATCGGAACTCCTTACTCAGATGCGCCCGGTTGAGCCCGGGTGCAGACAGTTAGCGACTCAGGCCTGGCTGGTCGCGAGGGTATACCCGGCCTCTTCGACCGCAGCCCTCACAGCAGCAGGATCGACCGGTGCTGCGCTGTGGATAGTCACGCGGGAGATGCCGCCGGCGTTCAAGTCGACGTCGACGGACTCGACACCGTCCACAGCCGCCAGTTCTTCACTGACGCTCGACACGCAATGCGAGCACGTCATACCCGCAACCAAAACCTCTTCCGAGGAAGACGAGGCCGCAGTGGGTGTGGATGCCTCGGTGTTCGATGGAACGGCACAGCACGCGCAGCCAGCGTTCTCGTCCTTCAGGCCAAGTTCAATGCGATCAGTCATCGTGTGCTCCTTCAAGTAGACAGACGTGGCGGTCATGAACGGACCAGGCGGGCAATGGCTTCGTTAGCCTCGCGGACCTTCTCTGCCGCGACTTCGCCGCCCTCAGCGCTGGCCTCGGCGACGCAATGACTCAGATGATCGCTCAGCAGCGACAACGCCACCGTTTCGAGCGCTTTCGTCGCTGCAGAAACCTGCGTGAGGATGTCGATGCAGTACTTGTCTTCGTCGACCATCCGTGCGATCCCTCGCACCTGACCCTCGACGCGACTCAACCGCTTACGCAGATCAGCCTTGTTGTCGGTGTACCCGTTCATGATTAAAACATACCCCCTGGGGGTATCCAACTCAAGGCCAGTCGTGTGCATTCCCGCGTGACTGGTAGCTCTAGCGGTGCGAGTCCGACGAGAACTCGTGCGCCTGCCGTAAACGATCGTTTCCGGCGCTGTCACTCCTCGGGCCAGGGAATCACTGCCGCTAACGTTTGCCACAACCCCGGTTCGGCAAGGGTTTTCGGCAAGACTGGCAAACATGAAACCCACGCTCCGCATCGATGGTCTCGCCAATGTGCGAGACCTCGGCGGTCTAGAGCGCACAGATGGAACCGTGACACCCTCGGGCGTGTTTATTCGCTCGGAGAGGCTGGAACGAGTCGACTCGGAGGGGTGGCAAGCAATTCACGCCCACGGAGTACGCACCGTGATCGACCTTCGTCGACCAGATGAGTCGACGGGACAAGTCCCCCCGGCGGTCAAGCGCATCCACGTAGATCTTGACAGCAGCGATGAGACGGACTTCTGGAAGCAGTATGAAGAGGATGGCCGGTGGGGCACGCCCCTCTACTATCTCGCGCACCTCCAGGCGCTTCCAGACAGACTCGCGCTTGTACTGAACGCGATCGCTGACGCCGATGATGGAGCGATCCTCTTCCACTGCTCGGCAGGGTGGGATCGAACCGGCCTCGTCGCCGCCGTACTCCTGAGGGCGGTCGATGTCACCGACGATGCCGCCGTCGCCGACTACCTCAAGTCATTCTCGAACGCGGACGCGATGGCTGAGCTGCACGAACGATCTATTGAGGTCGAAGAACGACAGCAAATCCTTGGCCGATTCGGCCACGCCGCAGAATCCGCGTTTCGCGACATGTACGGGAACTTGGATCTCGAAGCCTGATTTAGCGAATCGTGCATCGCGCCTGAAACACGAGTTGCCATCGAGACGTGGCGGGGAGCGGCTGCCTCACTACGCCCGGTTTGACCTTCGCGTCTACCGTAAATGATCGTTGCCAGAGCGGGCGGGGCTATCGTCGGAGTGATGATCAGAGTTGTTTTGATGTGCGGGCCGGCGGGATCCGGAAAGTCGACCGTTGCGAGGCGACTGGAAGCGGAAGGCATGGTTCGTCTTTCATTCGACCAGGAAGCCTGGCGCAGGGGCATCCGGACGATGCCCCTGCCGAGCGATGTGCATGAAGAGATCGAGCAGGAGCTCCGCGCCCGCCTCATCGCGCTCGTCGCGGCTGACCAAGACGTGGTACTCGACTTCTCGTTCTGGTCCAAGCGTGCCCGTCTCATCTATCGGAACTTGCTGCGCCCGCTTGGAGTAGTGCCTGAGACGATCTATCTCGCGACGCCAAGGGCAGTCGCACTGGGACGACTCGCGGCACGGAGCCACGAGCACGCGGACGACTATGCGCTTTCCAACGACGTCGCGGCAGACTACTTCGACCACTTCGAACCCCCGACCGCCGAGGAAGGTCCCCTGACGGTGCTCGGCGCGGAACCGTCGCACTGAGCGATCGATCGATGAGACGCAGACCTGAAGATCGATCACTGTCCGGCCACGATCGGCGTTGAGGCTCACGAGGGGTGTTCACGTCCAGTCTCACCAGGGTCAGCGTTGATGAGAAGCTCGCGGTCGGAGGCCCACCGAAAACGATCGTTTCCGGCGCGGTATCACTTGGTTGCCGGGGCGGTCGCCGCTAACGGGAGCCGGAACCCCGTTCTGGCATGGGCCTTCGGTTGGTGCCGCGACCGGACTTGCTAGCGGTCGAGCTGCGGAGGGCGCGTTTGTGGCGGGCGTACTCTTGTCCGATGACTCGACCTCTCACGAAGTGGCATTCCGCGCACGCAGAGCTCGACCTACGTCGGGATGTGCCTTCCATAGCCGCGCCGGGAGAAAGAACGGGGCGATGATGTTGGCGACGCATCCGGGTGAACCCCACCGCGGCGATCTCGCTGGGCGGCTCAACTGGCTCAGAGCCGGAGTGCTCGGCGCGAACGACGGCATCGTGTCGGTCGCGTCGCTCGTCGTCGGTGTCGCGGGGGCGACGACCGATTCCGCGACGCTGCTCGCCGCGGGTGTCGCCGGTCTCGTCGGCGGTGCGATCTCGATGGCGCTCGGGGAGTACGTGTCGGTGAGCAGCCAGCGAGACAGCCAACGGGCTCTGATCGAGAAGGAACGAGGAGAGCTGGCCGATAATCCTGCGACCGAGCTCGAGGAGCTGGCGGGCATCTATCAGGCGAAAGGTCTTAGCCCGGCGACCGCACGCCTCGTTGCGGAGGAGCTCACCGCGCACGACCCGCTGACCGCGCACCTCGAAGCGGAACTAGGCATCACGGAGAATCAGGTGGTCAGTCCGTGGGCGGCGGCGGGGGCCTCCGCACTTGCCTTCGCACTCGGAGCGCTGCTTCCGCTCTTGGCGATACTGCTCCCGCCTCCCGAGATCCGGGTGCCGGTCGCTTTCGCGGTGGTGCTGCTGGCGCTCGCGCTGACCGGATTCCTGAGCGCGAGGATCGGCGGGAACCCCGCGCTGAGGCCCACGATCAGGGTGGTGCTCGGTGGGGCGATCGCGCTGGTGGTCACGTTCGCGATCGGTACGCTGCTCGGGACGAGTGGCGTTGCCTGAGAGACAGATATGAGTTGCCTATCGGGAGCCGTTCCTTAGACCTGTCTCAGAGTCGGCGCAGCACGATTCCCCTATGACCACTCTGACGACGAGACCGCGTGCTTCCGTCCCCGCCGCTTCCCCTGAGCCACGGCGGGCAGCCCATGGCCGCGCGCGGGTCTGGCGTGCAGCGGCGATCACGGTGATCTGGGCGACCAGCCTGTTCGTCGTCGCTTTGTGGATCGCCTGTGGTGGAGTGACCGCAGTCCTGGGAGTCAACGCCGAGACCGTCACGACGCTCGGACGCCTCACCGGGTTGGTCGCGGCGAATCTGCTGCTCTATCAGGTGCTGCTGATGGCGCGCGTCCCGCTGTTCGAGCGCGGATTCGGTCGCGACGGGATCACGCGGCTGCATCGCTTCGTCGGATTCTGGTCGTTCTGGTTGATGGGCGCGCACATCGCACTGCTCGCGGTGGGCTACGCGATGGCTGCCGGCATCAACCCGCTCGTCCAGCTGTGGAGCTTCATCTGGGAATACCCCGGCATGCTCCTGGCGACTGCCGGCACTCTGCTGATCCTGCTCGTGGTCGTCACCTCGATCCGGCGTGCTCGTCGGCACCTGCGGTACGAGTCCTGGCACCTCCTGCACCTGTACGCGTACCTGGGCGTCGGGCTCGCGCTGCCGCACCAGCTGTGGACGGGCGCCGACTTCCTGTCCTCACCGATCGCGACCGTCTACTGGTGGTCGATCTGGGCGCTCTCCGCAGGATCGGTACTGCTCTTCCGCATCGGGATGCCGCTGCTGCGGTCCACTCGTCGGGCCCTGCGGGTGGCGGGGGTCGAGGCGGACGGTGCTCGGGGCGTCACCATCCGGGTCACCGGTCGCGACCTCGCGACGCTCGGTGCCAGGGCTGGTCAGTTCTTCGTCTGGCGGTTCCTCGATGGACCAGGCTGGACTCGCGCGCACCCGTTCTCGCTCTCCGCTGCGCCGGGAAGCGAGCTGACGTTGACTGCCCGTGTGCTGGGCGACGGCACGCGACGCCTCACCGCGCTGCTCCCTGGCACCAGGGTCATCGTGGAAGGACCATACGGGGAGATGACCGGTGAGCGCAGGACCGGGACGAAGCTGCTTATGATCGGCGCAGGCGCCGGGGTCGCACCGCTCGTCTCGCTGCTCGAGACGGAAGGCTACGGACCGGGAGAAGCGATGCTTATCACCCGGGAGTCCGCGGCCGAGGACGCTCTTCGGCAGGAGGCCATCGCTCACCTCATCAGTACCCGTGGCCTGAGCTACCTGCCGTTCATCGGCCCGCGATCTTCCGGCGCGTCGAGCTGGATCCCTGCCACGCACGAGGCGTGGTCGGGCGCAGATCTCCTCCGCCATCTCGTGCCGGAGCCGAAGGACCACGACGTGTTCATCTGTGGCGGTGAGGCCTGGATGAAAGACCTCAGGCGCGACCTGGTTGGCGCCGGGTTCCCCGCCCATCGCATCCATTCCGAATCGTTCACGATCTGAGCAGGGAGACGGCCATGAAGAAGATCCTCTACACGCTGCTCGCGACCGTCAGCGGACTCGTGCTGCTGTTCAGCTACCGAACGTCTCTGGAGGCGGTCACCCCGACCGACGCCAGTGCGGCGACAGCGGGCAGTTCATTGACGACCGCCGAGACCGGCGCGAGCGGCTCGGGAACCACATCGACGAACTCGGGAACCATGTCTGGCACCGGCCTCGCCGACGGAACCTACACCGGCGCATCATCGCAGACCCGCTACGGGCCGGTGCAGGTGCAGATAACCGTCTCCGGTGGACAGATCACGGACGCACAGGCGGTCGATTACCCGAACAGCAACGGTCGGGACCGGCAGATCAACGGCACCGCGATCCCGAGGCTCGTCTCGGAGACGATCCAGGCGCAGAGCTCGAAGATCCAGATGGTGTCCGGTGCCACATACACGAGCGGTGGCTACCTCTCGTCGCTGCAGAGCGCGATCGACCAGGCGCAGAGCTGATGCGTACCGCGAATGAGGTGACGCGGGTCTGGGTCGAGGAGATCATGGGCATTCCGATGAGCATCCATCTGATTGCTCCGGGGGAAATGACCGACGAGGGCGCCGACCGGGCAGTGCGAGCATGCTTCGACGAACTGCGTGACATCGACCGGGTCTTCTCGACATATCGCACTGATTCCGACATCAGCCGCATCCGTCGCGGTGAACTCTCCATCGCCGACGCTGACAGCAGGGTGGCGCTGGTCGCGGATGCCTGCGAACGCGCCGAAGAGGAGACTGGCGGCCTGGTCTCCGCCCGGTGGCGGGGAAGGTTCGACCCGACGGGATACGTCAAGGGCTGGGCGGTGGAAGCTGCGGGCCGTCGGCACCTCGAGCCGCTGCTGGCTGCCGCGACCGCGGTCGGCATCAACGCCGGAGGAGACCTGCAGCTGTTCACAGCCGAGGGAGCCGACTGGCGATGGCCGGTGGGAATCGCCGACCCGCACGACCGCGGTCAGTTGATCGCGGTGGTCGACGTGGTGAACGGTGCGGTGGCGACCTCAGGGACGGCGGAGCGCGGGCATCATATCCTCGATCCGCGCACCGGTAGGCCCGCGACAGGCACCGCGTCGGCCACGATCGTGACCGACGGTCTCACGCAAGCGGACGTCTGGGCGACCGCTGCCGTGGTGGCCGGCCCGGCGAACCGCTCGTGGATCGCGGCTGCGGGGTCGCGCACCGGCATCGTCGTCGATGCTGATCGTCGCGTGACCCGCTGGCTCGGCACGACGATGGTGGACGTGCAGACGACGACGGTCGGTTCGCATCCGATCGGAGGAGACGCACTCGTTCAGGGATGAGCCGGCAGTGTGAGCAGGAAAGTCGTGCCGGATGCTGTCGACCGTTCGACCTCGATGGACCCTCCGGCACGGCGAGCGACATCTCGCACGAGTGAGAGTCCGAGACCGAAGCTGCGAGGGCGCCCACTCTCGCGCGGACGCGCGAAGCGCTCGAAGACCTGCTCGGGCGAGATGCCTTCGATCCCGGAGCCCTCGTCGATGACGCGCACCGTCACGTTGCGGGCGTCCCGCGCGATGCGGATCGAGACGGTACCTCGCGCCGGGGAGTGCTGCACGGCGTTGTCGAGCAGCGCGACCAGGATGCGGACGAGCGTGACTTCCGGCAGCTGCGCCTTCACCTCCTGATCCACGGTGATCGCGAGCGAGACCTCGGAGCGCTTCTCGCTCGTCGTCATCGCTGCGACCGCTGTCGCCGCCGCTGTCGCGACGTCCGCGTTCCCGTCGGCGAACGATTCTCCTTCCGCGGCGATGAGCAGGTCGTTGAGCACGTCGGCCATCATGTCCGCATCGCGCCGGAGGTTGGTGAGACCCGCTCCGAGGTCCTCGCCTCGGTCATGACGGCGTTGCAACACCTGGATACGGCTCGTCAGCGCCGTCAGCGGCGTACGCAGTTCGTGGCTCGCGTCGGCCACGAAGTTTCGCTGCCGACGCAGCGCCTCCCCGAGCGGGCGGACCGATCGTCGAGCGGCGACCGCGGCGACAACCCCGAGCAGCACCACGCCGATCACTCCGATGATGATCACGGCCGGAACGATCACGTCGATGTCGACGATGAAGTCGTCCCGCGTTCCGGCGGGACCGCCGAACCAGCCGCCGCCGTGCTCCTCGCCTTCGCGGCGCGACGTTGAGAGCACCACCGCGATCAGCACGCCGATGCCGATCGCGACGATCACACCCGACGAGACTCCGACCCAGAGTCCGATGGATAGCGCTGCGCGACGCACGCGTCGATTATCGGCGTCGCTCATGACGGTGTTCCCGCGCGGTAGCCGCGTGCGCGGACGGTCTCGATCATGTCGGGGGACGTCTTGCGCCGCACATAGTGCACGTACGTGTCCACCGAACTCGTCGTATCTCCTTCATGGAACACGGCGCGGAGGATCTCGTCCCGACTGAACACGTGCTCGGGGCTGGTGCTCAACAGCTCCAGGAGCGCGCTCTCCGTCGCCGTCAGCGCCACTCGGATTCCAGATGGATCGTACGCGGCCTGGGCGTCCGGCGTGAAAACCCACTCGCCGAGGCGTCGACGTACCCCATCAGCCCTGAACGCGCGTCGCAGCGCCCGAAGGCGCGCCAGCAGCTCGTCGTAATCGAACGGCTTCACCAGGTAGTCGTTCGCTCCGCCGTCGAGACCGGTGACACGATCGTCCACGGTGCCGAGCGCGGTCAGCATCAGGACCGGCGTCGTGATGTGCGCGGTACGCACGGCACAGATGAAATCGACGCCGTCCATGCCGGGGAGGCGTCGATCGACCACCATGGCGTCGTATCGCCTGCTCAGCGCGAGCCGGAGCGCGGTCTCGCCGTCCGCGGCATGCTCGACGTCGTACACCTCTTCCAGCACTTCGACGGTCAGCGCAGCGATCTCCGCATCATCTTCAACATAGAGCAGCGAACCGCGTGGCCCCTGTGCCGAGTCGCCCATGGTCGTCGTCCCGTCTTCCGCGATCGAGACCATCAGCGTACGCCCGGCGCAAACCGGGTCGGGTAACCCGGATGATCTTCCGCATGCCGTCGTCCGTCACACCAGAAACGATCGTTTTGGCGTCACTGGCCCGGTGGCTCCTTATGAGGCGCCACAAACGATCTTCGGAAACCCCTCTCGGCAGGGATTTTCGGCGCACCACGTCAAGAGGCGTTGTGTCCGTGATCGCTTAGACAGAACTAGCTGACAGCTGGAGGTGTGGGTGGCGTTCAGCTCTCGTCTGCGCTGCTGGGCTGATGTTCCACCGCTGGCGCGCGTCCTTCTTGGTACACGGAGGGTTCGGGTTCGGGGTGTCGTCGCCCCTGGACGACGAATAGCGCGATGCCGAGGGCGACGACGACGACGGATGCCCAGACGTTCGCGGGGATGCCGAACAGGGCGTCGCTGGTGGGGTCGATCCTGATGGCCTCGAGCCAGCTGCGTCCGAGGCCGTACCAGATCATATAGAGGGCGAAGGTTCGTCCCCACCGGAACCGGTATCTGCGCTCGAGGAGGAGGATGATCGCCACGCCGATCAGGTTCCAGATGATCTCGTACAGGAACAGCGGGTGGAACAGCGTTCCGGCCGGGAGGCCGTCCGGGAACATGGTGTCCGTCGGCAGGATCTCGAGCCCCCACGGCAGCGTGGTGGGCAGCCCGAAGAGTTCGTGGTTGAAGTAGTTGCCGATCCGACCCATGGACTGCGCGATGAGCATCGCGGGCGCGAGAGCGTCGGCGAAGGACCACAGCCGGATACCGGTTCGTCGGCAGCCGATGTACGCACCGACAGCGCCGCCCAGGAGGGACCCGTAGAGGGCGTTGCCGCCGTCCCAGATGGCGAAGATGTTCCCGAGGTTCGCGCCCGGATAGAAGTAGTCCCCGACGTGGGTGAACACGTGATAGAACCGGGCTCCGATGATGCCGATCGGGACAGCCCAGATGACGATGTCGACAACCACGCCGTCCTCCGCGCCTCGTGCCGACAGGCGTCGTTGGGTGATGATCACGGCGGCGATGATCCCGGCGATGATGCACAGCGCGTAGGTGTGGATTGTGAGCGGCCCGAGGGTGAACTGTGCCCACGACGGTGGGGGGCTGGGAAGACTCGTCAAAAGCACGAAGCACCGCTCCTCATCTGGCATCACTGTGAATGCTTCAACACATCATTGTTCAGCGCCGGTCCCATGCGAACAGCGCCCTGGGAAGACTAACGGTGTTCGACACGGGAATCGTCGAACTCCTCCCAGGTCACCAGGCGAGGGCCCCGAGGAGCGGGCCTGACCGGTTCAGGCCAGGGAGAGGAAGAGCTTCTCCAACTCGGCGGGGGAGGTGACGTCGTCGGCGTCCGGATCGGTGAGGCATTCCCGCAGCGCGGTCGAGATCACGAGGAATCCGGCCCGGTCGAGGGCCTTCGAGACGGCGGAGAGCTGCTGCACGACGTCGCGGCAGTGCGCGTCGTCCTCGACGGCCGTAATGACCGCCGCCAGCTGGCCCTGAGCTCGCTTGAGGCGGTTGACGACTTTGCGCTTGGCTTCGGGGTCGTGGACGAGCGGGTCGCCGGTGACGAGGGTGTCGGTCATGGGTGGTCCTTCCGTCGAGTTGACAACCACTATACCCCCTGGGGTATCGTATTCACATGAACTGATACTCCCCGGGGTATCGCCGAGCAAGGAGATCAGTGTATGTGCAGAGCAACGAAGTGCCACACCTGTGGAAAGACGACCTGGACCGGGTGCGGTCAGCACGTCGCATCCGTGCGGAAATCCGTGCCCGCATCCGACTGGTGCAATGGCAGCCATACCCGTGCCGAAGTCCAGGCCGCCCAGTCTCAGCGGGGTGGCTTCTTCGCCCGCCTGTTCGGACGGTGATCGGCGATGGCAACTGTTGAACTGACCACCGGGAACTTCGAACAGCTCACCCACGCCGAGGGCATCGCGCTGATCGACTTCTGGGCTGAGTGGTGTGGACCCTGCCGGGCCTTCGCCCCGGTATTCGATGCAGCATCCGACAGGCACCCCGACATCCTCTTCGGGAAGGTCGACACCGAGGCCGAGACCGCTCTGGCCTCCGCCCACCGCATCACCTCGATTCCGACCCTGATGGTCGTCCGCGACGGCGTCCTGGTCTACCGGCAGCCGGGAGCTCTTGCCGAACCGCAGCTCGAGCTGCTCATCGAGAAGGCCCGCGAACTGGACATGGACGACGTCCGCCGCCAGCTCGCCAACACCGCTACCCCCTGAAAGGACCTGGCACCATGTGCGCACGAATCACCTGCTCCTCCTGCGGCAAGCCCACCTGGGACGGCTGCGGCCAGCACATCGAACAAGCCCTCGCGGGCGTCCCCGTATCCCAGCGCTGCACTTGCACGCACTGACCCAGAAGAAAGCGACGGAGACCCTTATGCTCCTCGAACGCCTCTACGACGACGACCTCGCCCACGCCAGCTACATCATCGGCTGCCAGCGCACCGGTGAAGCGATCGTCGTCGACCCGCGCCGCGACATCCAGGTCTACCTCGACCTCGCCGCGAAGAACAGCATGACCATCACCGCGGTCACCGAGACCCACATCCACGCCGACTACCTCTCCGGCACCCGCGAGCTCGCAGCCCGTACCGGGGCGACGATGTATGTCTCCGGCGAGGGCGGCCCGGACTGGCAGTACGGTGTCGGGTTCCAAGACGCCACCCGGATAATGCACGGTCACCGCATCACGGTCGGCAACATCACGGTCGAGGCGGTCCACACTCCCGGGCACACCCCCGAGCACCTGTCCTTCCTCGTCATCGACGGCGCCACGACCTCCGAGCCGGGCTATGTCCTCACCGGTGACTTCGTGTTCGTCGGGGACGTCGGACGCCCGGACCTGCTGGACGAGGCCGCAGGCGGCATCGACACCCGCTTCGACGGCGCACGGGATCTATTCGCGAGCCTCCGCGACCACTTCCTCACCCTGCCCGACTACGTGCAGGTGCTCCCCGCGCACGGGTCGGGGTCCGCCTGCGGCAAGGCGCTCGGCGCCGTCCCAAGCTCGACAGTCGGATACGAGCGGCGTTTCGCCTGGTGGGCTCCCTACCTCGAGGCCGGCGATGAGCAGGGATTCATCGACACGCTGTTGAACGATCAGCCCGACGCACACGCCTACTTCGCACGAATGAAGCGGCAGAACCGCGTCGGACCGGCCGTGCTGGGCGAACTTCCTCCGCTCCTCGAGCGCAGCGTCTTCGATCTTGACGCCGACATCGACGCCGACCGGGTCATCATGGTCGACACCCGCCACCACTCCCTCGTGCACGAGGGCACTGTTCAGGGCGCGCTGAACGTGCCCGGAGTCGCGAAAGCAGCCAGCTACGGCGCCTGGGTCTACGACCCCGACACCGAGACGCGGCCGCTCGTCCTCATCATCGACTCGGGGGACGCCGCGGCCCGGTTCCGGGATCATCTGCTGCGGGTCGGCATCGATCAGGTCGACGGGTTCATCACCACACTCGATGGCCTCCCCACGGTGCAGCCCAAGACGATCGCCCCCACCGACCTGGACCAGGTCGACGCGGCGCTCCTCCTCGACGTGCGAAACCGTACCGAGTACAACGCCGGGCACATCCCCGGCGCCGCGCAGCTCTCCGGTGGTCGGGCCCTCTGGCACACCGACGAACTGCCCGCCGGCAAGATCCTCACCTACTGCCAGAGCGGCGTCCGCAACAGCGTCGCCGCCAGCGCCCTGCGCCGGGCCGGCCTCGACGTCATCGAGATCGAAGGCAGCTACAACGCCTGGCTCGCCGCGACGCCGTCTCGGCCGACGGCCGCCTGAGCGGCCGAGGAGCTCGAGTGGACACCTCCATCATCCTCGCGATGACTCTCGCGGCCCTTGTCGGTGTCGCACTCGGGCTCCTCGGCGGCGGGGGCTCCATCCTCACTTTCCCCATCTTCTCCCTCGTCCTGGGCATCGGAACGAGGGAGACGATCGTCTCCTCTCTCTTCGTCGTCGCTATCACCAGCGCCGTCTCCGCCGCCTTCCGTGTGCGCCGACGCGAGGTGCGCTGGAAAGTCGCCGGCGTCTTCGCGGCGACCGGCTTGATCGGGGGAATCGGTGGCGGGATGGTTGGTCAGCTGCTACCAGAAACCGTGCTCACCGTTCTGTTCGCGGCGATCATGATCGTCACAGCGATCGCCATGATGCGGCCGCGACGAGGACGCGCGGCGCGCCCTCCGACGCGGCCGGTCGTCCGTGGAATCCGAACGACAGCTACGGGACTCGGCGTGGGAGTCCTCACAGGGGCACTGGGAGCAGGCGGCGGGTTCCTCATCGTCCCCGCCCTCACCTTCCTCGGCCAGCCCATCGCCGCTGCAGTGGGGACATCGCTGCTAGTCGTCGCCGTGAACTCGTCCGCCGGCTTCCTCACCCAGATCACGACCGTGGCCATCCACTGGCCCATCGTCCTCACCTTCACCGCGCTCGCCGTCGCTGGATCCTTCATCGGTCTGGCACTGTCGCATCGCCTCCCGGCTGCCGGCATCCGGACCGGGTTCGGGGTTCTGGTGCTGGCCGTGGGGCTGACCATGCTCGCCACCCTCATCATTCAGACGCTCTCCGCCTGACCACCACCAGAAAGAAGCCCATGCCTCACGCGACCGACACCGCGCCCCGCACCGGGGAACACGTCGACGGATACGAGGTGCCCGTCCTCGACGAGCACGCCGTCCGCATCGCCGCCGGCATCCTCCTCGCCATAGGCATCACCGCCCTTACCATCACGCTCGCCTCCGACAGCATCAGGCCGCTGCAGATGTTCGGCATGTTCTTCCTCCTCGACATGACGACGCGCGTACTCATCAGCGACCGGCTGTCCCTCACTCTCGCCCTCGGCCGTGCTCTGACACGCCGCCGCCGTCGGCACTGGGTGGGCGCGCCGCAGAAGGTCTTCGCCTGGTGGCTCGCCCTCGGTCTCGCTGCTATCTCGTGCGTGACGATGAGCGCTGGAATGGTCCCGCTACCCGTGACTCTCGGGCTCTGCGGAGTCTGCTTCACAGTCCTGCTCCTAGAAGCCACCCTCGGGTGGTGCGCGGGATGTGCCCTGCACCAACGCTTCAGTAGGCAGCCCACCCGCCACTGCGCCAACGGCGCCTGCGACCGCTGACACTCTCGCTCCCTCACAACGAAAGGACGCACATGGGCCGCCTAACCCTCACCACCCTCGCCGTCATCACCGCACTCACGCTCACCTCCTGCGCCAGCACACCCACACCACAGGCTGACCTCGGCCCCGACGCGGTCATCATCGACGTGCGCACCCCCGCCGAGCGCGCCACCGGCCACCTCGACGGCGCCCTCCTGCTCGACGTCACGGGCGGCGACCTCCAAGCTGCGCTGCCGGACCTTGACCCCGAAGCCACCTACCTCGTCTACTGCCGTTCAGGTAACCGGGCAGGAGTCGCCATCGACCTGATGAAGCAGGCCGGCTTCACCGACCTCCTCAACCTCGGCTCCCTGGAAGACGCCGCCGCCACGACAGGCCTCCCCGTCGTGCAGCCCTGAGACGTACGTGCTCGCCCCCACGAGCACGTACCTGCGTGCACAGCACGCCACCGCATCGCTCGAGCACTGCCTCGCGATGCACAGTCGGGGCGGGGTCGCCAGATGCCCGCCCCGACTGTTCAAACCTGCTCGCCTTAGCCCACCGAAAACGATCGTTTACGGTGAGGTCAGGTGTCGTGCGCTTTCGAGGGTGCCACTAACGTTCGCCGGAAGCGCGTTTCGGCAGGCGCTTTCGGCAGCTCCCGTTGATCGCCGGCGGACGGAAAAAGTCGATGCCTACCCGTCGAACACCTCACCACTAGCAAATGCGGCATCCTCGGCTAAGAGTTCCACGAGGGGTGTTGGACACTTCGTGAGGATGTCTCGTTCTGCTGACGGCATTGGCTGCGAGCGAAAATCGGCCCTCACGTCGTAGCAGGTGTAAACCTCGCTTGGCCCGTTGTAGGCATAGCCATCATCGGTCGGGATGGCCGGTCGTGGTCCTGAGGCGATGAACACCGAGACGTGAGCGAAGGCATCCGTCGAAGAGATGTTGTAGAGGACGATGCCACCCTGCTCGATCTCGAACTCAGCCGCTGAGAGGGCGTCGCCATCCCACCGTGCGCCAGGAAGGGTGTCGAGGTAAGCCGTCGGACCATCAACTGGGGGACTGTAGAGACGCTGGGATAGAGGATCTTCGAAGGATGCGACTTGTCGCCAGAGCACACCATCTATTCCGCTGGGATAGCCATGGTATTCGACAGCGCATCCTGTGAATGTTGTCGTCGCCACGATTGCGCAGAGGAACATCGCGCCCGCTCTGCCCTTCCGCCTCATCTCCACGCTCTCACTCTCTCACTCCGAAGCTCGAGAAATGTCGGAGATGTGGTTCAACGGGATCCCCCGGAGAATAGCCGCGATCGCAGCCGAAATCGATCGTTTACGGCGCGATCCTGGCGTGTGCAACGGAAGGCCTGCCGAAAACGCGCGGCGTAACCACCAAGCGGCAGAGGTTTTCGGCTGAGCGTGCGGGTGACAGCGACGCTAGGAGCTCGCCACTAGTCAGCGTCGGGAGCTACGTTAACGTCCCAACCGCCTAACGAGTCAGGCAGCGAGCTCGTCCAGCGCAGCATGTCTTGCCAGGGAAGAGGGGTCGCATGTACGACGCTGGGCTTTCCCGCGCATAGGTCGTACCCCCATTGGAACGCTGCAATCGGCGTGATCACTCGCGGTTCGTAAACAGAGAACCGGACAAGATATGAATGGGCGCGCCATTGAAGGTCTGGCGCGTTGGGATTCGCGGGGGCGTCAAACAGCGTCGGCAGAAACCCAAGCGAACTGAAAGGACCCTGCTGGTTCAGGCTCGGCATATTGTCCAAGAACGCTGTCGAGGGCGATTCATCTGCGGGGGTCATCTCCACGAACTGAACCCAGGCGAACACAGCGTTGTAGCCGGAGCCGGCATGCTCAACGGTTGCCGTCATGATCGGGTAGCCGATGAGCCGTTCGTGTGGCACATCGTTCAGAAGGGCGTTCAGCCCAGTCTGCGAAATGTTCGTGCTCGTCACCGTGTCTACAGTGACGACGCCTGCAAACCCCTTCGACTCGAACGGGATGCGCAACACCTGACCCGTGCTCATCCTCTGAGCCTACGGTGGGTCTCATCTGACGAAGGGCATACTCCGTAGTTGTGGAGTGCCGAAAACGATCGTTTACGGCGTGATTTCGTATTCTGCTCTGCGAGGGGTGCCGCAAACGTGCACCGGAAGCCGGTTTCGGCAGACTGTTTCGGCGCGCTGGAGGGCCGAGCCTCGCGCTCGATGCCGAGCTTGAGGGTCGAGGAGCGGCGGCGTCGGTGGATGACGAAGAAGGGGCGACCCGAGGCCGCCCCTTCTTCTTGCGTGAATCGTGACTCAGTGCCCGGCGCCGAGGTTTCCGGTGAGGCGGCCGTGGAACGCTGCTGCGGTGTCGTTCAGGCCTTGGATGGTGACGGTCTTCCCGTGGTTTTCGTACTTGGTGACGATGGCGTCGAGGGCGGCCACGGTGGAAGCGTCCCAGACGTGGGAGTGACTCATGTCGATGACTACCGTGTCGGGGTCGTCGCCGTACTCGAACTGGGTGGTGAGGTCGTTGCTGGAGGCGAAGAAGAGTTCTCCATCGACGGCGTAATGCGCTGTGTCGCCGTCGTCACTGAGGGTGCGGGTGACGCTGACGAAGTGTGCGACGCGTCGGGCGAACATGATCATCGCGGCCACGACTCCGAGGATGACGCCAACGGCGAGGTTGTGGGTCCAGACGGTGGCGATGACGGTGATGAGCATGACGGCGGTCTCGCTCTTCGGCATGCGCTTGAGCGTGCTCAGGCGGATGCTGTGCCAGTCGAAAGTCGCAATCGAGACGAGGATCATGACGGCGACGAGCGCTGCCATGGGAATGATCGCCACCACGTCGCCGAGCGCGAGCACGAGGACCAGCAGGAAGACGCCGGCGAGGAAGGTCGAGATCCGGGTGCGTGCGCCGGAGGCTTTGACGTTGATCATGGTCTGGCCGATCATCGCGCAGCCACCCATGCCGCCGAACGCGCCGGAGAGAACGTTCGCGGCGCCCTGTCCAAGTGCCTCGCGGGTCTTGCGGGAGTGGGTGTCGGTGATGTCGTCAACGAGCTTCGCGGTCATGAGCGACTCGAGCAGGCCGACCACGGCCATAGCCAGCGCGTAGGGAGCGATGATCTGCAGCGTCTCGAAGGTGAGCGGCACATTCGGAATGAACAGCGCCGGCAAGCTCTCGGGAAGTTCTCCCTGATCGCCCACGTTCGGCACGTTCCACGCGAAGACCACGACTGCCGCGGTGAGCAGCACGATCGCGACGAGTGGCGCCGGGATCACCTTCGTGATCCGCGGCATGAGATACATCACCAGCAGGCCGACCGCGACGAGCGGGTAGACCAGCCAGGGAACGCCGATGAGCTGCGGAAACTGCGAAGTGAAGATCAAGATCGCCAGAGCGTTCACGAACCCGACCATCACCGAGCGCGGGATGAACCGCATCAGCTTGGCGACCCCGAGCAACGCGAGGACGATCTGGATGAGTCCACCGAGCAGGACCGTGGCGATGAAGTAGTCCATGCCGTACTCACGAGCGACGGGCGCGATGACGAGCGCGATTGCTCCGGTGGCCGCGGTGATCATGGCAGGGCGTCCGCCGAGGAACGCGATCGCGACGGCCATGATGAAGGACGAGAACAGGCCGACTCGGGGGTCGACGCCCGCGATGATCGAGAACGCGATCGCCTCCGGGATCAGGGCAAGGGCGACGACGAGGCCCGCGAGGACTTCACGGGTCAAAAGGCGCGGGCTGCGCAGCGCCTGCATGACGGTGGGTTCGATGCGGTAACGCGACGCGGAGTCGCGGGTGGGGGTGACGGCAGTCATGTGCCCTCCGGGTGCTGGGCTCTCTCGTGAGAGCGCGGGAAACGAATGGGAGCGCAGCGGTGCGCAGGCGTCGGTCAGGCCGACACGGAAAGATAAGGGGAGCGGGCGCGAGAGCCGCGCCGATCTAGACTCTAACGTAACGTGAGTGTTGTGGGGAAATCAGTGGAAGACGAACACAGGACCGTCGAGACGATGCGGATCGGCGAAGTGGCCGAGCGCACGGCGCTCTCGTTCCGCTCGCTTCGACACTGGGACGACGTGGGGCTCGTGCAGCCGTCCGCGCGCACGGAGGGCGGGTTCCGGCTTTACACCGAGAAAGATGTCGATCGCATCCTCATCATCCGCAGAATGAAACCGTTGGGATACACCCTCGACGAGATGCGCGAACTCCTCGACGTCGTCGACGCCCTCACCGTCGACCCGAGCGACGTGGCGTTGCGCGCCCGGATCGATGACATCCGCGACGGCGCCGACCAGCGTCGCCAGAAACTCACGGAGCAGCTCGCCATGGCCGACGAGTTCGTGCAACTGCTCGGTCAGCTCTAAAGAGAGACGGATGCACCGCGTTGGAGGCCTCGGCCCATAGTCGATCGGTCTGCCGAAAACGATCGTTTGCGGCGCGGTGAGTGAAGGCACACCAGATCGAATGCCAGAAACGTGCGCCGTAAGCGGGTTTCGGTAGGCGTATTCGGTGGGGTGTGAGCCGGATGTACTTACACCCAGGCCCCAGAGATGTCGCCTGGGGTGAAGCCGTTCCAATAGGTCATCAATCACTGTATAGTTCAGTGTGTGCTGACTATTTCCTCACGCCTCGATGTCATGAACCGGCTCGGCCGGGCCATGGCCGATCCCACGCGTTCCCGAATCCTAATGTCTCTGCTCGGTGGACCGAGCTACCCGGCTGTGCTCTCTCGTGAGCTGGAGCTGACGCGTTCGAACGTGTCGAACCATCTCACCTGCCTGCGTGACTGCGGGATTGTCGTTGCCGAGCCGGAGGGTCGCCAGACTCGTTACGAGATCGCCGACCCGCATCTTACGGCTGCGCTCGTCGCGCTCGTGGACGTGACGCTGGCGGTCGATGAGCACGCGCCGTGCGTGGACTCTGCGTGCACGGTGGCTGGCTGCTGTGGGACGGGGGCGGACGCGTGAGCGCGGCGTGTGGCTGCGAGCACGAGCCTGCCCAGCCTGCCACTGCGGCGGAGGATGAGACCGAAGAGGTTGTGCGGCCCTGGTGGAGGGACCGTGGGATCATGGTGCCGGTCTTCTCCGGTGTCGCATTCCTGGCCGGTCTGATCCTTGAATGGTCCGGCCTCGAGATCCCGGCGCTGGTGTTGTTCTGGGCCGGTCTGCTCCTCGGTGCGTCGACGTTCACGCCCGGCGCGATCCGGAAACTGTTCAAGGGCAAGCTCGGTATCGGGCTGCTGATGACGATCAGCGCGATCGGCGCGGTCATCCTCGGCTACGTGGAGGAGGCTGCGGCTCTGGCGTTCTTGTACTCGATTGCTGAGGCGCTCGAGGACAAAGCGATGGACCGTGCCCGGGGCGGGCTGAGGGCGCTGCTGAAGCTCGTGCCGGAGACAGCGACCGTGCTGCAGAACGGCGTCTCTGCGCAGGTGCCCGCGAGAGAGCTGACGGTCGGCCAGGTCATGGTGGTCCGTCCCGGCGAGCGGATCGCAACCGACGGGATCGTCCGTTCTGGCCGCTCCAGCCTGGACACCTCGGCGATCACCGGGGAGTCGATCCCCGTCGAGGTCGAGCCCGGCGATGCGGTGTCGGCCGGTGCGATCAACAGCGCCGGCGCGCTGGAGGTCGAAACGACCGCTGCGGGCACCGACAACTCGCTCACCACGATCGTGGAGCTGGTCGAGAAGGCGCAGACCGAGAAGGGCGAGCGTGCACGTCTCGCGGACAAGATCGCCCGCCCGCTCGTGCCCGGTGTGCTGATCCTCGCAGCGCTCGTCGCGATCATCGGGTCGCTGCTGGGAGATCCAGAGGTATGGATAACCCGCGCGCTCGTTGTGCTGGTCGCGGCGTCTCCGTGTGCACTGGCAATTTCGGTGCCGCTGACGGTCGTCGCCGCGATCGGTGCGGCAAGTAAGTTCGGCGTGATCATCAAGTCTGGCGCTGTCTTCGAGCGCTTCGGCACAGTACGTCACGTCGCCGTCGACAAGACCGGCACCCTTACCCGCAACGAGCCCGCCGTCACCGCCGTGCTCACCACCAATGGTGTGACGGAGGCTCAGGCGCTGGCCTGGGCGGCCGCGTTGGAGCAGCACAGCACGCATCCTCTCGCCGCCGCGATCACCGCCGCCGCTCCGGGCACTCCGGCAGCTGCAGACGTGACCGAGCAGGCCGGCCATGGCATTGACGGCACCGCGGACGGATCGAAAATCACTGTCGGAAGTCCTCGTTGGCTTGACGCTGGCGAGCTCGGCAACCGGGTCGTAGCTCTCGAGGAGCAGGGCATGACCGTCGTGATCGTCCACTGTGACGGGTCACCGGTCGCCGCGATCGGCGTTCGTGACGAGTTGCGCACTGAAGTCCCCGAGGTCGTCCGGACACTCACAGGTCAGGGCGTTGGTGTGACGATGCTCACCGGCGACAACGCCCGCACGGCTCATGCGCTGGCTGCGCAGGCCGGGATCAGTGACGTGCGCGCCGAGCTGCGCCCTGAGGACAAGGCGACCGCGATTCGAGAGCTGTCGAAGGCGGGGCCGGTCGCAATGATCGGCGACGGCATCAACGATGCCCCAGCCCTTGCTGGTGCGGACGTCGGTATCGCTATGGGCGCCACGGGCTCCGATGCGGCGATCGAATCCGCGGATGTGGCCTTCACCGGTCACGATCTCCGCCTCATCCCACGGGCGTTTGACCACGCCCGCCGGGGCCGCCGGATCATCAACCAGAACATCATCCTGTCGCTGCTGATCATCACCGCACTGCTTCCGCTCGCACTCTTCGGGGTGCTTGGGCTCGCGGCCGTCGTCATGGTGCACGAGGTCGCAGAGGTCATCGTGATCCTCAACGGCCTACGTGCCGCCCGCACCCGCACACCACGGGTGGCCAGCTGATGCTCGCCACCATCGGGTCAGCGATCGGCCTGTTCGCCACGACCAACATCGACGACATTGTCGTCCTCACCGTGCTGTTCCTCGCCTCCAGCCGAGGAAAACCCCGGCCATGGCAGATCGTTGCAGGTCAATACCTCGGCTTCATCACCCTCGTCGTAATCAGTGTGATCGCTGCGCTCGGCCTCACCATCGTCCCGGACGAATGGGTCGGCTTCCTCGGCCTGATCCCGCTCGGCATCGGCATCTGGACGCTCATTCGCGGCCTGCGCCGTAACAGCGATGACGATGATGACGACTCGAAGATCACCGCGGTTGGACTATGGGGGGTCGCGGGAATCACGATCGCCAACGGTGCGGACAACATCTCCCTGTACACGCCGATCTTCCGCACCAGCACGCCAGGCGACGTCGCCGTCATGATCGTCGTGTTCCTCATCCTCGTCGCCGTATGGTGCGCCGCCGGGCGGCTGATCGGCACCAACAAGGCCGTCACCGAGGGACTGGAGCGCGTCGAGCACTGGCTCGTACCGGCCGTGTTCATCGGTCTTGGGCTGTTCATCCTGATCGAATCCGGCGTCATCGTCCGCTTGATCGAGGTCCTCGCATGACATCGTCCGAGGCAGAATCTCAGCCGTCTGTTGCGCGACAGCTGCCGTCCGCGCGGCGTTGGCAGCTCACCGGCGGAGCGCTCCTGATCGCGCTGGTCGTCGTTCTGATCGATCAGGGGACGAAAGCGTGGGCCGAAGCGACCCTCACCGAGCGCGAGCGCATCCCGCTGATCGGTGACCTGCTTGGCCTGCAACTCGCGTACAACCCCGGTGCGGCATTCTCGTTCGGGGAGGGCTTCACCTGGGTGTTCGCGTTGCTCGCTGTCGCAGCCACCGTCACAGCGATCGTGTTCGCGTTCCGGATTCGCCGCCTGGGGTGGGCGGTCATCGTCGGCGCGCTCGGTGGAGCTGCCGCCTCACATGCAGGCGACCGCCTCTTCCGGGATCCGGGATTCGCCCAGGGGCACGTCGTTGACTTCCTCGCCTACGGGAACTGGTTCATCGGGAACATTGCCGACATCGTGATCTTCGCTGCCGCGATCGCCGGAGGGTTCCTTATGATCCGGGGCGGTGATGAGTCCAAAGACTGACCCCGATGCTTCACGGCGACAGACCGCGCCGAAATCGATCGTTACCGGTCAGTTCGGGCGATGACATCCAGGAAGTCCCGTACATGAGGCGGCGGAGCCGTCCCCGCCCAGATGGCGGTGAGCGGGCGGGTGATCTGGAGATTGTTGATCCGAACTCGGACGAGTCGGCCGGCACGGGTGTCCTCGGACACTGCGAGGGAGCTCAGCGCGCCGGGGGCGATGCCGGCCATAATCGCGCTGCGAACGCCGAGCGTGGTCGTCAGCACGGCTGCGGGCTCGGCTGCGAGTGGAAAGCCCGCCACGGCGAGGGCGTTCTCGAGCGCTCGTCGGGTGCCGCTGCCGGTCTCGCGGAGCACCAACCCAGTGGCCGCCAGTTCACGAACGGACACCTGGCGGGTCTTCGCCCACCGGTGACCGTGCTGCACAACGACTTCGATGGTGTCGTAAGCAACAGTGACTGACCGGAGGCCGGCGGGAACGACAGGGGTCTCGATGAGCCCGAGGTCTGCGGTTCCCTCGCGTATGGCCTCGACGACCGTGCTGCTGTTGGCGGCTGTGAGCTGAACGACCGGGCCGTCATCGCCGTGAGAGATGCGCCACCGGGCGATCCATTCCGGTAGGAGGTGTTCTGCGATCGTGAGGCTCGCGGCGATGCGCATCATCTTCCCGCGATCCGTGCGGAGCGAATCGACAGCATCCGAGAACTCATCGGCCGCCGTCAGCAGCGTTGTTCCCCAGCCGACAATCAGCTCGCCCGCCGGAGTCAATCGCGAACCCCGTGCAGAACGCACCAGGAGTCGCACGCGCAAATCTTTTTCCAGTTTCCGGATGCGCAGAGACACCGCCTGCTGACTCACGCCCAACTGCGTGCTTGCCGCCGACATGCTGCTTTCCTTCACGACGAGCGCCAAGGCTCGCAGTGCCTCCAAGTCCGGCCCGTTGCGCATCTTCCGCCTCCCAAGCACAAGCATAACTTGTATGGCGGACGGTATCTGCCTCTACTCGCACGAGCGGTCCGAGGAAATGATGGATGCATGACCCATGCCCAGGACGTTGCGACCGCCCGACCGGAACACACGCTGCTTGCCCGAGTCCGCGCGCTGCTGCCCGGGCTTGTCCTCTGCCTCGCCGCGGCCGGAGCATCGTACGGGGTCAGCCTGCTGCTGCCGGGAGTCAGCCCGCTCATTATCGCGATCGTGCTTGGCGTACTCCTGGCCAACGTCGTCCGGCTGCCAGCGGCAGCCTCCGACGGCATAGACTTCTCCGCGAAAAAGCTCCTGCGCGCCGGCATCGTCTTCCTCGGACTCCAACTGGTACTGACAGACATCCTCGAACTCGGAGCCCCGATGCTGGTCGTCATCGTGTGCATTGTCGCCGGCGGACTGTTCGGCACCGTTCTCCTGGGGAAGCTGCTACGGGTTCCATCCGGGCTCTCGCTGCTAATCGCCTGCGGATTCTCCATCTGCGGCGCGGCAGCCGTGGCGGGCGCGGCAGGGGTCACCGATCCGGACGACGAGGCCGAGGAAGACACCATCACCGCGGTCGCCCTCGTGGTGATCTTCGGAACGCTGATGATTCCCCTCGTCCCACTGATCACGGACCTGCTTGGCCTGGGCTCCGAGACGGCCGGGATGTGGGCAGGGGGTTCCATCCATGAAATCGCGCAAGTCGTCGCCGCTGGAGGCATCATCGGTGGCGGAGCGCTCACGGTCGCGGTCATCGTCAAACTCGCCCGAGTGCTGCTGCTCGCCCCTGTCGTGGCCATCCTTAGCATCCGGCAGCGCCGTCTCAGCCGTACGGCAGGCGAACCCAGTCAACAGAGGTCGAGTTCGAAGCTGCCGCCCATCGTCCCGCTGTTCATCATCGGGTTCATCGCCATGGTGCTCCTGCGTTCCTTTATCCCTCTGCCGGACTTCGTGCTGACGACCGGCGGGCTGCTGCAGACAGGGTTGCTGGCTGCAGCGATGTTCGGACTCGGCTGCGGCGTCAAGATTCGGAACCTCATCAAGGTGGGCCTCAAGCCCTTCGCCCTCGCCGCGCTCTCCACCCTCCTCGTCGCCACCATCGCCTATTGCGGAGTCACCCTCGCCGGCTGAACATGGCCGGCACCAGGGCGTCACTACGCGCCGCAAACGATCGAATCCGGCGGCTTTGAGGATCACCCCGGTCAACGTCACGACACGCCGATGATCGACCCGCCGTAACCCCCTGCCGAAACCTAGTAGCACCGAAACCGATGGTGTAGCGTTTCCGGCTGGCCAATCCGAGCGGTATCAACCGAACCTGAACGCGCGCTCAGACGCGAGCGTTGAACACCTGGAAGGCGACGCCATCCTCGTGCCCCCAATGGGATGCGATGCCGAGCGAGCGCTTCGTCAGCTCGTCTCGGAAAGCCTCGATGTCGTCCTCTGTGAAGATCCACGCGTGCTGCGACGAGCGGGCACGGTACGGGGCGAGGGCGCGGATGTTGATCCTGCAGGCGAACGATGAGAAGTCGACGCTGCGCGGGAGAGCCCGGCCAGCTTCACGATCGACCTGCCTGGGCGATCCGTGGTGGTCGCCGTACTCGGTGCCGGAGCGCATCATCTCGGCGACCATGTCCAGGCCCTGCAGGTGCTCCGGCGCCGGGTAGGTCGGTCGCTGCGCGGCCATGAGGGCGTCGTACTCATCACAGAGACGCCGCTGGTCGTCGCTGTAGATAGTCCTGAGCTCCGAGAACGCGCGCTCGTTGTCGTTGATGACCTGACGCAGAGCAATCAGCTCGTCGGTGTCGTGCGGGGTCGTGCTGTAGATGAGAGCCATCGGTGTCTCCTCGAGGTCGTATGCGGGGTGATCGTCGTGCGGGATGAGGCATCCCTGCGCATCTGAGGTTTGTGAGGTTGGAGGCGCGAAACCCGCGGATTTATGCGGATCGGCGGCCGGTCCGCATTCTGAGGTTTGTGGGGTTGAAGCGAAAGGTCGGCAGCAAAAAGCCGCCCGGCGCGTGTGCTCCGGGCGGCTCTTCTGGTGGCGTCAGCGGGTAGACGAGAGACGGTCGTGCTCTGCAATCAGAGCCTTCGCCGCATCGAGGAAGTTTGAATCGATCCGCACATCCCGGAGGATCGTCCGGAGATCCTTTCCGGACGCTGCCGGGCGATGATCGCTGCTCTCGACACCAGCGAGGTAGTCGCTGGCGAACCGTCCTTCGAATCCATCGCGGTCGACTTGGTCTGCGAGCCAGAGGTGGAACTCCGACCAGTCGCCCCGCGCACGGATCGGGATGTTGAGCGCCTCAGTGATGCTCTCACCCTTGCTCGCGAGCTTCATCGCGGCCTTGAGGCGCTTGTAGCCGGGAGGCATGTAGTGCTTTCCCTGGCGCTTCTCGAGCCTGTTGGTCGAGTCCGCCCGCACGAAGGCCACCTCTTGGTGGAGGAGGGCGATCTCGACGTTTTTGCTCGTCGGATCGATGTCATTGGTGCGCATCGGCAGACCGAGGAGTGCCGCGGCCCAGATGAGCGAGCCGTTCGACACGTAGAGGTGCACGGTCCCCCCGAGGAACTCCTCGGCGGCGTGCTTGAGCCCGTAGCTACCGGTCCAGTTCCGCTCAACCTGGAGGTCGGCCTCAGTGACTGGCGTGAACATCCGCAGGAACTCGACAGCGAGGAGGGTCTCTCGCAGCCGGCCGGTGGAAAGGTCCTCGCTCATGGGCTCATCCGCGCTGAGGCCGTTTCGCCCGAACGTCGTCGAGGCATGCTCGGATCCGATGATCGGGTGCTCGTCGAGCGTGCGGAGCAGGTCGCGCACGACGACTCGACCGCCGAGGATGCCCTGGTGAAGCGGATCCTCGATGAGGCGCAGCGCCTCGGTGTAGTTCGCGCCGGCGGCATCGCGCCAGGCCTTCGCGTCGCGCTTGATGGCGGGATCGCGGGTGATGGAATCAGACAACTCGATCTCATTTCTGGGCATCGGCCCCCACGCCTGCGACGCCCTCATGAGAGAGAACGTGATTCGACAGGTTTCAGCTCTGGATCCGCCTCGGTTGTCATCGTCGCTGTCCTCCGCGTGGAGAGAATCAGCTCAGAGTGTGGCGGTCCAGACCGCCGAAATATCAGTGTAGTTACGGGGTCCGACATCCGGGTCAGTTGCCCCTGACACTCAGGGACGTGGAGGAGACCGCCTGGGCGTGCCCAGCTGCCCAGTAGTTCTTTCACCCGACCGCTCGGATCCGCTCGATTGCTGGGGGTCTCCGTTGAAGTGCCCCAGCAATCGAGCGCACGGGAGCGCACGAAGTCCGCGAGATTCCGCGGAAGTCGGGTCGGGGGTCATAAGCGGTGCTGACCTGCCCGGGCTTATGACCCCGCGCTGGCGGGCGACTAGCCTCGAGCGGTCATCCGGCGGATCTGCTCGGCGTAGCCGTCGAGGACTTCGAAGATCCCGCGGTGCTGCCAGACCCGGTTGCGCCCTTGGCCGGTCGTCTCGGTGAGCACCCCGCGATCGGTGAGCGTGTCCAGCGCGCGCAGCGCCGCCATCTCGCCGAGGCTGAGCGATCCCATGAGGTACTTCGTGTTCACCGCGGGCTGTCCGACGAGCGCCGGAAGGATCTTCCAGACCGCAGCATCCGAGCGAACGCCCTGGAGCAGAGCGCGGGATTCGTCCAGCTGCGCGACGAGGTCGTCGACCAGCTGCGTCCCCGTGGACGCGGCGATGCGACTCGCCATGGCGAACTCGCGGATGATCGGGGCAGCGTCGCCGGCGCGGAAAGCTGTCAGCGCCTCGAAGTAGCGCCCGGTGTTCACGAGCAGTCCCGCAGAGATCGGTACCGCGGTCGAACCGACGAGACCCTTGTTGCGCAGGATCGACTGCGCGAGCGCGCGGCCGGTGCGGCCGTTGCCGTCGACGAACGGGTGGATGGTCTCGAACTGGGCGTGTGCGACAGCAACCTGAACAAGCACAGAGATGTCTTGGCGCTTCACGAAGCTCACCAGGTCACCGATCGCACCGGGAATCCGATCGTGGCGGGGAGCTATGAACTCCGCCTGGCGGGGGCCGGCGTTGCCGGGGCCGATCCAGACCTGTTCCTGACGGTAGAGACCTGCTTCGTGCTCGAGGTCGGGCTGGTGACGCATCAGAGCGTGGTGCATCTGCAGGATCGACTCTTCGGAGATCTCGTCCGAGAGCGCGAGGGCTGCTTCCATGGCGCGGACGTTGCCGATGACAGTGAGCGCGTTGGCCTTGTCGCCTTCATCGATCTCGGCGAGAGCGAGCTGCTTCGCCGACGTCGTCAGCTGCTCGATCTGAGAGCTGGACGCGGACTCTGTGCGCAGCAGGATCGCGGTCATCGGACCCAACGCCGGGTTGTCGGTGCCGAGCGTGCGCCGTGCATGCTCGTCGAATGCGACCAGCTGGCGCGTGGCGTCTTCGACGTCAGCGGCGTCTTCGCTCGGGACCTGCGGGCTCCACCCCGCGATCGGAGCCGTGACCGTCGCCTCATACGGCCCGGTCTGACGCACAACCTCGGCCCGCGAGAACATCTCCGGTGCCCGCGGCGCCCAGTCCAGGGTCTCGCTCGAGACAGCATCGATGGGGATGCGGGTACTGGACGAAGATGTGGACATCACACCATCATACCAACACTTATGTGATTAGGTGTTGGCGGGGGGTGACTCAACCCGCGTCTGGCGCAAAGAGCTGTCTGCGGCATCATCATGTCGACGGATGAACTCGAGCGTTTCCTCGGTCGTGAAGGTCTTGCCTCCGCGCTCCGCGAGAGCCTCAATCCGAAGCGCCTCCATGCCCTCTCGGATCTCCTGGAGACGTGCGAGACGAGGCTGCTCTTCTGGGGCGGTCATGGCGTCTCCGTCCGGGTAGATGTTGGCGATGGGCGGAGCTACTCGCTCGGCTCCGGCGCCGAAGGTGAAGCGCCGCGCCGGCGGCGATCGCGGCGACTGGCGACGAACGCTCCGACAGCGAGGGAAGTCGTCAGCACCGCACTCACGAACGTGAGCCAGCTGATGGGCTCTCCGTTGACCATCAGCACCACCCCGACCACGAGGAGCAGGACTCCGCCGATGGCGATGATCGTCCAGAGGATCTCCGGGGCAGTGAGGGACTCTCGACGCTCAGCCATCACGCGACCGGCTCCAGGAGAGTCGGGTCCGTCGGGTCTACAGTGCGCGAGTTGCTGACCTTGCGGTCGACGATGTGCTCACGGATCGTCGAGGCGACGTCGCTCGAGGTGTGCTCCAGCATCGCCAACGTCTCCGTCTTCCGGTCACCGGTGAGCTTCTCCGGTGTGAGCCAGGCGTCCCAGGTGTCGGGCGTCAGGAACGCGGGCATCCGGTCGTGCACCTCGCCGCTGGCGTCGCGCGCTTCGCGGGTGATGACGACGAAGCAGCGGGACTTCTCGCCGTTCGGCAGCCCCATCGACCAGGTGAGCCCGGCGGCCGAGAGCAGACCGTCACCGTGCAGGAAGTGCGGCGTCTTCGGGGTCTTCTCGCCCGTCCACTCGAAGTAGCCGCGCATGGGAACGATGCATCGAGCAGCACTGAAGGCCGGCGCCCAGAACCCGGCTGTCAGTTTTTCCATGCGAGCATTTATGACCGGACCACCCTTGGGTCGGTTCGCCGGCTTCTGCCAGTCCCAGCGAACGAGCTCGAGGATTCGACCCTCGCCGCGGTCGCGCACGATCGGTGCGTTCTGCGTCGGAGACACCGAGTAGGCGCCAGCCCACGACTTCCACCAGTCCTCGGGCTTGCCGCCGTCCGCGACGTACTCTCGAACCATCTGGTCAACGGACGAGTCATTGGCGAAGCGGCCACACATGAGAGCGACCCTACGCTCTCGCAGCGCATCTTGGGGGCGTGGCGATTCTCTTCGGCGATCGTCAGAGCCGGGGGTACCATCGACGCATCGGGCTCGACTGATCCCGACAGCACGAGAGGGCGACCCCGCACCGGGATCCCTCGGTGAAGTGCGAACGACCCTGAGGCCGACAGTCAGACTTCTTCGCTCGCTCCAATCGCGTGCGGGGGTGCGGATCGCGCGCAGGAAGCAGTGGCCATCATGGTCGACAAGAAGCGAACCTCGGCACGAGTGCGTTCCGCAGCGCGTAAGCGCATGGAGGAGACAGGCGAGAGCTACACGTCCTCCCTGGCGGGCGTGACCAATGACGATTCGCCATATGGTGCCGCGGTCTACATGGACGATGACGAGCGATACGAAGACGAGGACGACCGCACTCTTAACGGCCTGCACATCTCCAAAGCTCTCAGCCTCCGGTTCGACGTCAACCCGATCTACACCGAGCTGCCGGGCGCCGGGATCGATGGTTCGGACCGTGTGGACACCGGAGCTTGGTTCGAGCTCACGCCCGTGATTCTCTGCACGATCGACGCACAAAGTGAATGGAAGATCCAGCTACTGCGTTCTGCGAAGCAGACGCCGAAGACAGCCGTTCTGACGACCTTGAAGTATTGGTGGGGTCCGATCGATGATGCATACGGTCCGGCTCAGGTTGCGTTGCATCGCTGCTACGAGTTCCTGGTCGCTGTACAGCGAGGTGAGCATCGCCTCTGGAAGACGCCCGAGGCTGGTGCGCGGGCGATCTTCCCGCCCCCGCCGGTCGTTGGCGACTACTGGATCATGAGCAACAACGATCCGGGGAACTTGACACCTCTCGAGCTCGTCGCGAGGACGATCAGCTGGGTGGTCGAGACCTGGGTCGCGAACGCCAGCAGATGGGAGCATTGGATCGAGAACTGGCCGATGGCCGATCAGTTCCAGGACATCGCACCGTACTTCGAGGAACACCGAAGTCATCCTTCACGGAAGGAGTTCTTCCGCCTCCGCAAGATCTACGCGAAGGCACGTGGGTTGACTCTGGATATGGAACGGAAAAGTTAGTCTGTCGCCGACCCTCTAGAGTGTGAAGCTCTCTACGCGAGGACGAGGTCGGCGCAGCGGATCGCGAACTTCGACGTGTAATCGGAGTGGCCGCAAGCACTGGTCTCAGCGCGTACCACGTCATCTAGGTCGACGGGTGCAGCGTTCGACTGGTCTCGCAGCTTGTTGACCGCGTCGAGCATGCGGCCGCGCTCGAAGATGACCCATCCGAGCTCCTGTGATCCGTCGTCTGCCCTGACGAAGTCCATTCGACGATCGCGCTCCTGCTGTGCTGTCCGCAGTGTTTCGAGCAGTGAGAGGTACGCCTGGTGCCAGGTGTTCTCGGTCATGAGTGTCTCCTCCCTTCTTTTCGGGCATGCGGGGCGGTGGGATTCCACTCGCGGTCCGCCCCCAGCCGTGACAGACGATACTCGACCCTCGTCGATGCCGTTCGACTCGTCGTCAGACTCCAGGGAATCCGAGGCTGCAGGCGCGGGCGTTCCACTCGGCGATCCTCTGGCGCAGCTGGACGTCGAGCACTGTAACGGCGTCCTCTCGGAGCGAGTGGCGCATCCCGTGGATCGTCACACTCGCGCGGTGACCCACGAGCGATCGCAGCATGTTGCTGAGTTCCCTCGTGGTCGTGCTGTGGAGATAGTGATGGTAGTCGCCGATCGTGATCAGCATGCATTCGTCGACATCCACACCAGTGAGCGTCACGTCGACCTGATCCTCGCCGAGAGCACCGACACCATCGGAGTCGCTTGATTCGACGGAAACGTGCCCGTTCGGCCAGTCGACCGGAAGGGCAGGCTCGTGAGTGATGTACATGTCTGCGTCATGCCGGGACGGACCACGAGACCCTCGGACGAGCGCGATGAGCGCCACGGCCGGATCTGGGAGCGGCTCCTCGACCGGGTACCGCGCCGCGAGTCCGCCAGCGACGAGTCTTAGGAACATGAGGTAGCAGTCCAGGACCCGACCAGGATGATGCCGGGTCGGCTCCATCCGACCGTTGAGGCTCTTGCAGGTCGAGCACTGTTGCGGGCCCGCGCTGAAGCGGTTCCTTCGCGCACGGACGACGCCACAGTCCGCACAACGCCAGTTCCCGCACATGCGACAGATGCCGTCGAAGGGAATCAGCTTCTCTATCTCAATGGCGTCCTGCCCCCATGCGTCGCGGGGGATCTGAGTGAGTGGCATCTGCGCTCCTGGAAGTCGGTAGTGCCGGCGGCGTCATAGCCAGATGCCGGGTTGGTCTATACGGTGAGGGGCATGCAACTGCTCGAGCTACCCGACCCGACAGGTAAAGCGCCGTCGATGTGGATCAACGCCGATCACGTCGTGAGCGTGATGCCACTGATCCGGAACATGGGCAACGGATTCGAGGCTCAGGCCGAGGTGAAGCTCGAGGGGATGCCCCTCCACCGCGTGATGCTCGGAGTGCACGAGTCGAAGGATGTCGCGGAGGAGGCGTTCAAGGAGTTCCTCGAACGCCTCCAGGCGAGCTAGCGGCGCCGGGCGGCCCAGTTCAGCAGGCGCCCCAGAGGACTCCGCTTCACCGGGGCCCACGACACCTCTCGCGGATCCGGGTAGGGCCGGTGGTGGATCGGATCACGGGGATCCTGAGCCGCTTCAGCACGACGGAGTGCACTGCGCAGCGAAAGCCCCGAGAAACGGCGCCAGCGATCGTCGATCAGGGTGATGATCGTGATGCCGGCGCGGCTGATCGTCTCGATGTCGTACTCCGTGGGAACGCACTTGCTGCTGATCACCCCGGGGAGGGCCTCGCGGTTGAAGAGGGTGCTGGCGGTCATGCGGTAACTACCTCCTCGATCTGGACGGTGACGAGATCCCACTGCCGGAAGACTGCCCAGGCGTCGTCGACGACGCTTCCGTCGGAGGCTTCGTCGAGGACGAATCGTGCTGCCACGTACTCGCCGGAGTCCAGGAGCGCAGCAATCGCTGAGGTGGTTCGAACAGTTCGCGTGTCGGTGCGCTCGTCTACCCCGTCATTGCCCGGGTGAGACAGCACGTTGACCTCGCTGCTCGCGAACACTGCGGGATGCGTGCCGGGGCGACTGATCTGCCCCTGTACGCCCGGCGCTCCGTTCTGTCGGGTGTCCATACGGACGGCTGCGATCTCGTCCTTGATCGCGGACAGATCCCGATCGCCGTCAGAAACCATGGACATCACTGAGTCGCTGTTGCGATGGATGTCCATCATCGCCCGCCATTCGCCCTCGAGGAGGATGAAGTCGTCGTCGTGGAGATCCTGTGCGCGCACCTGCGCGGTCGTGATGAAGGTGCGAGTCTGGCTCTGCTGCTCGGTTGTCGTCATTGGTGTCTCGATTCCTGGGAGCGATCGTGAATTTCGGATATGCGTCTGGGCGAGGATTCAGCGGTTCCTCCGAGGATCCGCTTGAAACCCCAAACGGCTCGTCCTTCGATGGACGAGGGGGACCACGTGGTGAAGAGCTTGAGCAGAGGCTCAGGGCTGCGCATACGGTCGCCAGCGCGCACGCGAACGTGCTCCCAACCTCCCGACTCCTGAACAACCGTGAGGAGCCGACGCATGAAGGTCTCCTTCGAGAGGCCAGCGTGACCGGGGAGCGCGTTCACGAGCCAGCTCCGGTACAGGGCGTAGAGGAAGCCGTTGGGGAGAAGATCCCACACAAAGCGGGTTCCGTACTCACCCCAGAAACGCTCCGCCTGCTCCAGCTCGACGGCGAGCGTCGTGGAGAAGCGCTTGCGAACTGCATGTGCGGAGTCGGAGTCCAATGCCGTGGAGATGTCCTTCCAGGACGCTGGGAGAGTGGGGTGTTCGCGTAGCTCAGTGACACAGGAGCGCAGGAGCAGTTCTATGCGATCTCGGGCGATGCGGATGGCGTTCAGCTCGTCGATGGTCGCGGGCGTTCCGGTCTGCACGCACTGGAGCTCGCTGATGGCGGTGGTGAGGTTGTCGTCGACGTTTCGCATGAGACGGCCTTTCGCTGGTCTGTACCGCGGAGCCCAAAATGGGCGCTCGGAGGCCGATGTACCTTTTCTGGCGCGCAAAAGCGACACAACGCAGATCCGTTGTTTCCCCAGCTCAGCGGCAAATTGTCGAGTTCAGGAGCACGTGGGATGTGTCACTTTTGGGGAGCACGTGGGGCAGAAAAGGTACAGGGTGTCGGGCGGTTTTGGTTGATTTTTCAAGGGAAAGAGAGAGAAAGAAGAGAGTCTGTTCCGTTTGTTCCATCGATTTCGGGAAACCCCACACACACGCGCATGCGCACACGCACGCATGTAGTTCCGGGAAATCCGCGGAACAAACGGAACAATCGCTCAATAGCCCAGGTCAGGAGCACATTCGACGCGCACGAAAGCGGCACGCAGATACGGTACACGCCGGCGGCGGTTGACGCTTTCGGCTCTTGACCTGGTGTTTTCAGGGCGTGTGCGATCGCCGGATGTTCCGCTTTTGCGAACCCGAAAGTGACACATCGACCCGTAAGCGAGAGAAAACCCCCGAGGAGCGGATGCTCCCCGGGGGTCTCATGGGCCGTTCTGACGCTGTGCGTTGAGCTCGGGCTGAGGGCGCCGCTGTGCGACGGCCTCGGATTCTCCTTCTACCGTTGGTAGATGAGATGCGGGATGGTCTAGCCATCCCCGGTCTCAGCAGGGGCGGGTGCCACCCATACCGTTGTCCATGACACAGCCGCTTGATTCGCGGGCTCGCCTCTGGCTGGGGGAGTTACGCGGAGTGCCTTCCAACATTGCTCGACTGCCCGAGGGGGACGAGCGGCGATGTAAACCGGACTGATGCGTGAGCCGCGTTTGTCATCGCCCCGCTGCAGGCCACTCACATGTCTGTGGATGCCAAGCGGGCAGCTGTCTCGGCGAGACGCATCGAGAATCCGGCTTCGTTGTCGTACCAAGCCGCCACGGAAACCATGCCGTTGAATGACTGGGTCAGCGGAAGGTCCACGATCGAGGAGTGCGGATCTCCGACGATGCGGGCCGAGGTCCACTCGTCTTCGAACACATCAAGGATGCCGTGGAGGGCCCCGGCAGTCGCAGCCTTCCGGAACAGGTCGCGAAGATCCTCCGTCGCGATCTCGTGCTCCGGAATCACGTTGAGCTCCACGATGCTGCCGGTGCGGACGGGTACCCGATAGGCCTTGCCGGTGATCTGAAGATCCGGCCAGATGAAACCCAGGGCTTTCGCAGCGCCGGAAGAGGAAGGGACGATGTTCTCCGCGCCGGCCCGGGAGTCTCTCCTGGACTTCATCGGTTGGTCCGTCAGTGACTGAGTGTTCGTGTACGCATGGACGGTTGAGAAGACACCGAAGCGAATGCCCGTGGACTCGAGGAGAACCTTGACGACGGCCGCAAGTGCGTTGGTGGTGCAACTCGCCATGCTGACGATCTTGTGCGCACCGCTGTCGTAGTCGTCCAGGTTGATGCCCGGTAGCAGCACGGCGTCGCAATCCTCAGCAGTCTTGCTCGGGCCGCTGATCAGCACGCGCTCGGCGCCGTTTGCGAGATGCCGCTCAGCCGCTTCCCGGGTGACGCCGCGGCCGGTGCAATCGACGACCAGATCGATGCCGAGCGCGTTCCAGTCCGGCACGCCCTCGCGGGAGTTGATGTACGTGATTCGCCTACCGTCGATGGAGATGGACGTGTCGTCGTCTGAGGTGACACCTCGCCACCGTCCGTAGTTCGTGTCCACCTCGAGGAGCGCGGCGAGGTCACCGGCCGACGCGATGTCACAGACGACGCTCGGGAAGAATAGGTCGTTCTTGTCGTTTCTCACGAAACCTGTCGCTTTCTCACGAAAGTTGTCGCTGTTCTCACGAAAGGTGGCGGATTCTCACGGATGTTGTCGCGTGTGCGGCGTGGCGTGGGTTGGCGGGTGGGTGTGGGTGTCAACCTGCGGGTGGGTGGGGTCGCCGATGTTGGTGGCCTGAGTTGTCAGGACCCGAGATATAGGGCAGTACCTCTCCTCAGGAGTCAGGCCGTCCGTCGAATAGGTATCTTCCGTCGACGTTGATTGGATTCCTGTGGACCTGACTTTGCAGTGGACTGGTGTGCCCGCTTCCGTGGATGACGTGGGGTGCGTGGTCGAGTTTCGTCTCGATGGTGCGCATGAGGAGCTGGATGAGCTAGTTCGTGACGTATTGCAACCACGCGCGGTACTTTGAGCGTAGAGCGATCCATCCCAGCGCTCTGGCACGAGCCACAGGTTGGACACGACAACGGGGCTTGCAAGGGGGCGGCGATGAGAACAGTCGATGATCAGATCCGTAGCGCCGATCGTGCGATCTGTGACAGCATCGCTGCGCTGAAAGGCGATCGTGCACTTATGTCGCTCGTGGTTTTGTCACACCTTCGAAATCTCGTCGAGGGAGCAGCGGTTCGCGTTCACACGGGCCGTGGTGATGCCGCCTATGACTACGACGCGATTCAGGCGGCGCTGGTCGCCATCGGGTCAGCGCCAAAGCGCATTCAGTTCCTGCACCGTTTTCACAAGCTGCTACAGGAGAGCGTGTCGCACTACACGATGGATGGTGACACCTCCGAGCGGCTGATGCTCAAGTACTACGAGTATCTCATCAGGCTTCGCCTGCTGCTGCGGGCTGCTTGCAAGATGGAGACGCTCAATAATCTGGAGGATTTTCCGGTCAACCTCGATCCTTCACTTCGCGAGTACCACCGCAAGATCGCCGCCCGGATCGATGCCGTCCGCGCCGATCCGACACCAGGAGGTGTTCGGAACCGGTACTACGTCCATCGAATCCGGCCGATCTTCACGAAGGGGCGGATTCTCTACGAGGTAGTCTTCCGCGCGACGACTGATCACTTGCAGAAGGTCGACCGCATCATTGCGTTCACAGACATCGAGATGACGGACAAGTACGCGGCGAACCTTACCGTGGTTTCCGAAGCCATCGACGTGCTCGGCCAGACGATGCCGATCACCATCATCACGGACTGGGAGGTCTCGATTCGTCCGTGCGAGTTCGACAACTTCGCTCGGTTGTTCGGAGTAGCGTCGAAGGTATCGTCGGGGTCCAGTGAGTACCGCGTGCTTATGGAGTATTTAACTCGCACGGAGACTGGACTCCTCGATGTCGTCGCGCTTCCTGACACGGGGTTTGCGGGGCTACGAGATGAAGCCACGCGGCGCGTCCAGAAGGCGGCGATCTTTCCCGTGCTTGAGAGGGCTCGCGATCTGATTTCCCGCCAACGCCCCGGGCACAACATGATCCGCTACCTCATGCTCAGGATGAATAACCTGATCCTCAAGCAGCAGTACAGCTCTCAAACTTCTAGCCTGCTTTCGAATCTCAACCTGGATCGCGGATGCAAGCCATTCGATTCAATGCCCTTCTGCACGTCGCCGAAGAAGCACAACGTCACGTTCTCCGACCTGGTCGAAAGTCTGGACACTCGCGACCGCGTCCATGAGCTGCTTGCTCGTCGTGTAAAGAACAACGTCGAGCAGCACGGCATGCTCTACACACCCGATGAGGAGCTTGAGCGCTTCGGCGACCTTGACGCTTTGATCGCGACCTTCAACAGCAAGCTCTGGCACGGGCACCGCCCGGCGCGGGACCTCGTCCACGACAAGAAGCACGTCTTCGTCCAGGAGTACGAAGACGACTCGGTCGAGATCATCGAAGAACTTCAGGCCCACGCCAAATCTGGGATCGGCGGCTATACCGAGGCGGTCGAGCGATGGCTTGAAGAGACGCCGACGGTGACCGTGGATGATCCGGTGAAAGAGGCGGCGCTCAAAGCGCTGTTCGCGAGTTCCCAGGTCGCCTTGATCTACGGTGCAGCCGGCACGGGAAAGTCGACGATGATCGACCACATCGCTCACTTTTTCAACGACAAGAGGAAGTTGTTCCTGGCGCACACCAATCCGGCGAAGAACAACCTTGAGCGGCGCGTCAGTGCCCAGAACTCCACGTTTCGAACGATCGCGAGCCACCTCTGGAACGACACCGGCACCGAATTTGACGTGCTGTTCATTGACGAGTGCAGCATCGTCAGCAACGACGATCTCCTCCAGGTGCTACGGCGGACATCGTTCGAACTACTCGTTCTTGTCGGGGACAGTTACCAGATCGAATCAATTAAATTCGGCAACTGGTTTACGTTGGCTCCGGCGTTCCTGCCGGACTCCTCGGTGTTCGAGCTCACCAGCCCCTACCGCACGAAGAGCGACCAGCTACTGAAGTTCTGGGATGCCGTGCGCGGCATCGAGCCGAACATCGAAGAGTTGCTGGCTCACTACGGCTACTCGGCCGTGCTCGACGAGACCCTCTTCGCACCACGCAATGACCAAGAGATCATCCTGTGCCTCAACTACGACGGCCTATACGGCATTAACAACATCAACCGGTTCCTCCAGAGCGGCAATCCTGGCGACGCGACCGTTTGGGGCGTCTCAACGTACAAGATCGGCGACCCCGTCTTATTCGGCGACACCTCGCGATTCAGAGGAGTCATCTACAACAACCTCAAAGGAACGATTGTTGGAATCGAAACCTTCCCCGGTCAGATCCAGTTTGACATCGAGTTAGATCGGATACTCACGGCATTTGATGTCGCGCGAGTCTCCGGATTGCAGTGGCTCGGCGGCTCGACGGTCCGTTTCTCCGTTTCGGAGCAGGGGAGTACCGACGAGGAGGACGAGTCCAATAGCAACACGGTTCCGTTCCAAGTCGCCTACGCGGTTTCCATCCACAAGGCGCAAGGTCTCGAGTACGATTCCGTGAAGGTTGTGATCACCGACGCCAACGAGGACCGCTTCTCACACAGCATCTTCTACACCGCGGTTACCCGAGCTCGAGAGCGCCTCACGATCTTTTGGACGCCAGAGACCCAGCACGCTGTGTTGAGCCGGCTCGAACGACCGCACCAAGGACGGGACCTCGGTCTACTCCGTGGACGCCGCGGGCTCAAGTCGATTGGGTCGAAGAAGCGTCCCTAGTCTCCGGTCGGTGTCGCCACCGGCTGCTGAGTGGGGTCTGGTCAGGCCCAGCGGCAAGAACGGCAACACGACCCGCGTCGCCGAAATGGGGGCAACAGTCCGAAATGGCCGACTTCATCTCACTCGTCTCCGTGCATGTGTGCGACGCGCGCGGCGGTCGGGGTTCGCGCGCAGTTTCGTGGCGGTCAGTCGAGTTGGTCGGAGACGGGGCGGCGGCCGGCGCCGCGTTCGTAGATGACAGACACCCCGTGCGGGACGCGCCAGCTCTCGAGGGGGAGGGAGGCGATGAGGACTTCGAGGAGTGCGGCGGTGTGTGGGTCGTCGATCAGTTGCGCGGTCGAATTGTCGGTGACGGTGTCGTTGTGCACGAGGGTCACGCCGACCTCGCCGCTGCCGAACGGTGGTGCGTGGTAGAAGTTCAGAGCATCGAGGAGGGGTCTGAGGGCCACGACCGCGTCGCCGGGTTCTGGCAGCGATGAGATGTGGTCTTCGAGGACGGTGCCGAGGCAGTCGAAGGTCTCGGAGGTTCTCGACAAGATCGGTTCTGTGGCGTCCCGGAGCGCTGCCTGACTGATCCCTGCGTCGAGCTTGGTCATCGCGAGGAGGAACCGGGCGGTGTGACTTGCTCGTGGAGTCCCGGATAGGGCCTGGATAAGTGTGTTGCGGAGGAGGCTTCGTGTGGTGGAGTCGGCGCTGGCTGCTGCGGTGAGGCCATCCGCGAACGACTGCATGTTGCGTGGTGCCGGGCCGGTCAATGCTCGGAGGGCGACTTGGACGAGTCGGCGCAGCCATTTAGGTGTCTGGGTGGCGAGGCCATCGTCGAGGAGGGCAGCGGCGAGTTCGGGGCCGATCGGGCTCAACCAGCCGGGCCACGTCTCGCCGGTGTCGACGTTCTCGACGATGTGGACGATCATTTCTCGTTGTTCGTCGGTGCCGTTGGAGAATACGTATCCGGCCATGAACACCCAGGTTGCGCGCCAGTGCGGGCTGGGGGCGAGGGCGATGAGCCGCGTGCGAAGGTTGGCGTCGTTGGTTTTCACGAGTGACCGAGCAGCCATGAGTTCTTGAAGGCTGCGGACTTCGAAGGCGAACCCGTCGTCTTCGGCGGGCACGAGGAGGACGAGCCGTTCGGTTGCGGCTTGCATGATCCGGTCCCCGATCTGGGTTCGGAGGTGGTCTGTGTCGTGTTCGAGTTCGGTGAGTCGGGCGTCGAGGAGCTCGCGCATCTGCCCGCGGGGCATTACCGATTTTTCGCCTCCGGAAGTTTCCGCCTTGATGTGGAGGACCCGGCCGACCGTTTCGTGCAGATAGATGATGGCGTGATTCTGTGACGCGAGGAGGGGTGCCAGGGTGGTGGGTTTTCCTGCTTCGCGCGTGTACATCGTGTCGAAGTACTGGGAGTAGAGCTGGTAGCGGTCCGAGGGCAGTGTTCCGACTCGCTCCAGGATGATCGTCATGATCAGTACCTGGAGCGGAGTCTTCATGAGGCGTTGCATCGTGGTCAGTGAGAACTGACGTTCCAAGGACGCGAGGAGTGGGTCTCGACGGTCCGGATCGTCGGCAAGGCGCCGTTGAGTGACCATTCGCCCGTAGCGTTCTGCTGTTTCCCGATCGAGGGAGGTGAGGTTCAGTTGACGGAATCGTTCGGGCATGAATCGTTCCGCGTCGCTGGAGGGGCGGGTGGTGACGATGCAGAGGAGGTCGGCGTTGCTGTTCTCGAGGTCTTCCACGAAGTAGGTGATCGCGTCGAGCACTCGTGGGCGGACCTCGAGCGCGGTCACTTCATCGAGCCCGTCGAGGATGATGATCGACGGCCAGGAGGTGAGCCATCGTTTGAGGACGTTCGGTTTGATGTCGATGTCGGCCCGGCGCGAGATCGTGTCGGCGAGGAATCGGAGCAGCATGAGGTCGCCGCTCGGCCCGATGGCCGCAGCGAAATCCGTGAGCCTGATGAGCACGGGCCATCGCCGCCCGGTAGGGCCGTCCGTCCCGAGGCTGCGGAATGCTGCCTCGGTTGCTTCGCGGACATGCCAAGCGGTGGGTGGCAGAGACTCTTCTGCCGCAAATTGTGAGCGAAATGCCTGCGTGACGAATTTCGTGATGGTGCTCTTGCCGCTTCCTGCTCGTCCGGTTATGACGACGTGGGGGCGCTCCACCCGATCGGTCATCATGGGTTTCAGCACAGCGCTTGACCGGGTGAAGATCTCGGAGAGGACTGTAGATTCCGTTGCGTCTTCGTCGGTAGTTTTCAGGTCAATGACGATCTGCTCGACGGACTCGCGGTCGCTGCCGCCAGCTTCTTGAAAGTGGACCCAGCGTTCGGCGGACAGCGCCGCTCCCGCGTGGGTGTGTAAGAAGGGATGCAGCTCGTCGGGCCTCAATGTGTCGGAAATCTGAGTGAGGCGTTCGAGCAGGTCACCCACGGTGAGGAGCGCCTTGAACCCGTTGCGCACGGATCCGTGAGCGGTGAGAAGAGAGTTGACTTTGTCTCGGTGCCACACCCGGATCTGTCGGAGGCCGCGCTTTCGCAGGGTGATTCTCGGGTCGCCGGACGCGGGGTTGTCCAACCATTTGGCAAGGTGCGCGGTGAGGCGGTCGATGCCAGCGCCCGGCGCACTCGAGATGCGGGCGTTCGTGACGAAGAGGAGGTGGTCCGGGAATGGAGCCCGGGTGCTGGACATGTCCAGCCATTTATCGAGTTCCGCGTCGATCTGCTTGAGAAGCCAAGAGAGGTTGTTAGCGGGATCGGCGGAGTGATGTTCGCGCTGTTTCGCTTGGATCACCGTGTACCCATCCCACACGTTCGGATCGTCAGGCTCGGTGCCCCACCGAATGAGCCCACGGAAGGTGGCCTCGCGCCCCCCGTCCGGCCCCGCCCCGAAGGCTTCAAGCCCTGGACCGAACACCTCCTCACACGCGGCGATCGTCATTTGTTCGAAAGCGCGCGGACTGAGTTCCTCGAGCGGGTAGTCCTGGGCCATGGGGGCTCCATTCGTGGTCTTTCGAGGCGAGACGATTCAATACGTGACAGATCCAGTCGGTCGCATCAATGTACCGAACGGGGCCACCGTTTCACGGCAGGGTGCTCGCAGAGGCTGCTCGAGCAGGAGCGTTGAAGATTGTGCGAAGCGCTCTCCCTTACGAGTGACCCGTGCCGAACATGTCGGAGAAGCGCAGAGCGTCGGCCTCGGTAAGATCACGTGACCGCCAGGAGGCCACGTGATCTGTCTAGCCGCCCTCGCCTGCGTCGTGCCGGCCCCTAATCTTCTTGCCGACCTGGTGCAGGTGGGGATCCTGGTCGTCGCGGCTGTGGCACTCTTCTGGGCTGTCCGAGAGTGGGTATGGGGCGGCAGCATCCTGAAGGTGCAGCTCGAGCTCGGCCGAACCGATGGCCTCCGGATGGTGCGTGCCTCTCCGGCAGATATGGAGAACCCCGACACCATCGACTGGCGGATGCCATACAGACTGGACGGTCCCGCACTCGATGTCGCTGTCATCACAGTGATCAACAAGGGCCGAACCCCGGTGACGGTACTCAACCCGGCGCTGCTCTTCAGCTCGAAGGGTGCGGAGGACTCGCGAGTGTCGGGTCAGCTAGTAGGCGGCGGCTGGGGAGAGGACGAAAGCCGGATCCGGCTCGAGGCCCATGACTCCTGCGTCTTTACCCTGATGCTGCAGCCGATGGCCGTCATCGCGCGCAGCGACATGATCTTCCAGAAGCCTCAAGGAGCGGGGGGAGATATCTGGGCTCGCGCAGCCGTGACGTCGGGGAAGGGCGCCGTCAAACTATCACCGAGCTCCGTCCGGTCGAGAGCGAAGTGGTACTCGCTAGGGCGCCTGGATGCTCGATGGAAGGTGAGCACTCCGTTGCGAGGAAAACCCCTCACTCCCACCGAAGAGCTGATGGCGCAGTTCCTAGCCCCCGGCGGAGATGTCTACGATCAATCGGTGCTGCTCGGCAGCGTGCTCGGTGCCGCGGAAGCAGGAGAATCCGTGATCGAGCTCGCCGCACGGGTCGAAGACCGATACGGGATCATGAATGCCGGCAAGATCGCGATGCGCGCGATGGTCCTCGCTGGGAAGCTCTAGGAGCTTCGCGGCCTTCGAGAGTGCCGGCGTGCAGGCTGACCGCTACGCCAGTGGCTGCGCACGCGCGCCTCTCCCCGGTCGCTTCTGATTGGGGAGGGTAGTGCGAGTGCAGCTGTGTACGTGAGCGTGAGGATCTCGCCAGCTGCAGGGGTCTTCACGGCGAGTGGTCGATAGGTCCGTTCCCACTCGGCGGGCACCGCGAACTCCGCAAACGGCTCCAGGTGAGACAGGCGCGTTTCGCGTCGATCGCCATCTGCGGCCCGCCAATATTGGCGTAGTTGGTGAAGCCCGCGTGTAGGAAAGTTCTGGTGAGGATCGCGCCTGCCTTGCTGGCCAAGACGGAACTGATGGGCTGCCGGTGCCCTGTCCGTGCTCGGCGCGTCGACTGCGTTGTGCCGAACTCGTCGGTGCTACGGGAACGACTTTTCATTGATTCCGGTGAGATCCCACGGCGACGCGAGCACTGGCTCGGTTTCAGAGCAGACCAACCGTGTGTGGGCCCACGCCACAAGGTGCTCCCCTTGCGGCGGACTCATGATGTAGTCGCACGGGTGCCCGGGGCTGTCGGTCGCCGTGGTGGGATGCACCTCGAGCTGCTGATGCCAGAGGTGCGTCTCGGACGTTGGGATCTGTTGCCCGGCGAACGCGATCGATCCTTCCTTGTAGGCAAGTTCCGGCACGAGCGCCTGCAATCCGTTGAGCACGCCGACGCTCAACTCTCCTGGTGTTGTCGACGCCTTCGTTGCGTGTAAGCGACCTGACTCTGCGTCGTACGCGACAACGTCGGTGAACGTGCCGCCGATGTCCATTGACACTCGATAAGCGCCCCCATACCTACTCCTTGGTACTGATGTTTCGGCGAAGCTATAGGGTCACCCCACCCCCCTCGATGTGCAGGTTGCATGAGAGGCCAGTCGATGTGCAAAGCCGATTCGGACCGGCCGCCCGGTGGCGCCTGGATCAGCCTGGCCGTCGAATGGAATCATTTTGACTTGTGTGCGAAAAGACCGTCGGCGACTCTGGAGTCATCGAACGGGTTCATCGACGGCAATCGTTCGATCCGACGCCGAACGCCGGAGCCCTCGAGCAGATGCAAGTGGTGGACGACCGACTGCAGAGCGGTGGATTCGACTAGTCGATGAGACCCAGGAGAGCTGCCGTGACGGCTGACGCCACCGCCAAGTTGCCGGCGTCCCCTGGGTGCGTCCCGTCGACGAGCTGAGCCGCCGACACGATGTGTTCACCGGAGACCGCAGATAGTCGAGGAAGGCGATGCTCGGTGCTGAAGCGGGCCGCCTCCACCTCGATAGCCTCCCGCAATTGGCGTTGGTTTACGCCGAATGTGTTTGCCCCCTCCTCCGCTTCCGGGCGGAGTAGGGGGCTCATCACCAGAATTGGCCGACCTGGCAGTTGATCGGTGATGGCGCGCAAGAACAGGCGGAGGGTGGCCGCAATCGTGTGCTCGTCGGTTGGAACCCGCGACCAAGCGTTGGTACCCCAGGCCAGCACAACAGCATCCGCATTCGATTGAGCGACCGCTAACGCGGCAAGCACCTCACCGCGGGCAGAGCCCGCGAACCCAAGGTTTACGAGCTCGAAGTTGAGTCGCTCAGCGACGCGGGAAGCCCAACCGCTCCCAGGAGTCGACACGGACCAGTTCTGCGTGATCGAGTCTCCGTACACCACCAGTCGCGGACGTCTCGGGGCCGGCCTGATACTTCCGTTCAGGGCTCGAACTTCGGCTCGGCGAAGTTGGTAGTTCTCCGGGAGCGCGAGCCGTACGGGTTGCACCGTATCGTGCTCATCAAACTCGATCTCGATTTCAAGCTCTGAGCCTTCGGTGTCGGGTGGAACGGCAGCCCGCCCGATGACGATTTCGCCCTGCCACGCGACGGCTTCGGCGACTAGTGTGGGCGAGCACATCGCAGCGGGTGCGCCTCGTTTGAGCCGCAAGAGAACCCGGGATGAGTCGCCCATGAACGCGAGATGAATAGCTGCTGGCACCTTTGCTGCCTCGACGGTGTCGACTGGGAGGTGGCTTCGCATCCACTCTGGAAGTCGACTCCCCTCGGTCAGGGGCAACCCCGGAAGTAGCCCCCGAACGAAGGTTTCGTCGATAATCTCGTTCACCATTCGCCGGAGCGTAGCAGGCTGAAAATATACCGAGAGGGCAGAAACGGTCACGGGGGCATAACGCCCGGCAAGAGAGACCACTTGTGCTTGGAGTGGTTCTTTGCAGCATCCCGAAGCGGATCTAGCTTCTGAGCGTAACCCTTCACCCGCTCAACGAAGACATCAAGGAGTACCCGACCATGAAGCCACGCTTGCCCGCGGGCACGGCGACTATCGCTGTAGTCGTCGCGGCCGTTCTTAGCCTCTCAGCCTGCGGAGCGTCGCCCGAGACGCAGCCGACCGGCGAGGCTAAGCAGGAACTCACTATTGCTGTTCCAAACATCTCCCCGCCGTACAACGCATCCAACCAAGCCAACACGGCCCTGCGCATCACGAGCAACGTCTTCGACCCGCTCATCTTCATGGACCCGACAACCGGTGAACTTTCCCCCGGAATCGCAACCAGTTGGACTGAGGTTTCGGACACCGAGATCGATCTCAAGATTCGCCAGGATGTGGTGTTCCACGATGGGACTCCGCTTACAGCGGAGGATGTCGCCTTCACCCTGTCAGCGGAGCGGCTGTGGGGCGATAAGCCGCTGGAACCTATGGCCTTTGCGTCGACGCTCGCCGGGGCAGAAGTGATCGATGACGAGACAGTTCGTGTGTCGACGAAGCAGCCCGACCCGACGATTCTGCTGCGCTTGGCATCGCCAATGGGATTCGTCGCTCCCAAGAAGCTCATCGAAACTGAGGGAATCGAAGCCTTCGGTCTCGCTCCAGTCGGTACCGGGCCCTACAAGGTTGACTCCGTGTCTCCGGGGGAGAGCGTCGAATTGAGCGCGAACGACGACTATTGGGGTGGGAAGCCACCCTATGAGAGTCTGACCTTCCGGAGTGTCCCGGAGGTCTCCGCGCGTGTTTCAGGGCTCGCCACTGGCGAGTACGACATCGTCACGAACCTGCCGCCAGACCAGACAGAGCTGGTCGCGTCGAACGGTCAGACTACGGAATCCGTACAAGTGAATAACGCGGTGAACCTCACGTACCTCACGGCGCACACGGACAGCCCGATTGCAGACGCTCGCGTGCGTCAGGCTCTCGCGTTGGCGATCGACCAGAAGTCGATCAACGAGTCGTTCTGGGGTGATGGGGTGCCTGTTCCTGACGGGCTAAACCTTCCGGTGTACTCCGACTTCTACAACGACGACGAAGGTGCGACGAGTCAGGACATCAAGAAGGCGAAGAAGCTGCTAAGCGAGGCCGGCTACAACGGTGAGCCGCTTGTGCTCCGGTACATCACCGGGTTCTACACCAACGGCGACAAGGCCCTCGAAGCCATGCTCCCCATGTGGGAGGAGGCCGGTATCAACATTCAGCTGGACGCGGTCGCCGACTACACCCTGCTCGACTGGCCGTCCGCGGACATCGTGCTGTCTTCTAGCAATATCCTGATCCCGGATCCCGTGTCCCCCATGTGGATCGACTGGGCGGCGCCCAATTCCAACTACGTCGCGCAGGGGCGCGGGATCAACCCACCAGACTTCACCGCCGCGGCCCAGGAAGTCGCCGAGTCGCTGGATGAGGACGACCGAAAAGCGGCATACGACGAGGCCACGAAGCTCTGGAACGAGTCACCCCCAGCCTTGATGTTGTGGCAGCCGCTCGACATCTATGGCCTGGGCTCCGGTGTCGATGTCGCTCCCGACCCGCGCTACTGGCTTCGCCTGGCTCCCGTGCCCAGCGAGTAATAGGGAACGTCCAGACGTAACACCCAGCAGTACCCCCGCGCTACTCGAGTCTGGCGCGGGGGATACTGCTGCCCCGTGACAGGGGTTTACGGACAGGCCACGGCTGGTGCTCCTCGCTTCGGTGCCAACCAACGTCAGAATCTGGAAGAGTCTTTTTCCACTGCCCAGCGAGAGCTACGGATACTCCCGGGAACGTGCGCTAGGGCCTACTCCTGCGTAGAGCGAGAGAGACCAGTTGTCGGTGCAGTGGTCCTTGGCGGCGGTACACATCGGGCCTAGCGTGTCTGTTGCCCGTACCGCTCAACGAAGCGCACACCGAGGAACGCCGATGAAGAAAATCAGGAGAATCACCGCGGCGGCATCCACTGCCGTCGGCCTGACCCGGTTCACCGGTTGCGCTTCCACGACTGCTGAGCCGCGGTCCTGGCCTTGCGTCGCGCCGAACCTCGAGAGCTAGGAATCCCTCTCCGCATGACTATTAACAAGACCATCAGCGATGTGCAGCAGAGCTTCAGGGTGCTGCATGTGTCCGATACCCATTTGAGCTCCCGCGACCAGTCCGGCGTCGATGCATGGACGAACCTAGTTCGATTCACCGAGTGGACGCGCCCTGACCTCGTGGTTCATAGCGGTGACGTGGTGGAGGACGACCCGGACTCGGACGAGGACCACGAATTCGGCGCCTTCCAGTTGCGCCGTCTGACTACACCTTGGCGGGTCATCCCCGGCAACCACGATATCGGCGACAGCGATCCGGACCCTTACCACGGGCTGGTCTCAGAGGAGCGACTATCGCGCTACCGCCGCCACTTCGGTGACGATCGATGGGCGGTTGTCACGGATGGGTGGTTGCTCGTAGGACTCAACTCCCAACTCTTCGACAACGTGCTCGAGTCAGAGGAGCACGAACAATGGGACTGGTTCGAGCAGCGTATCGCTGCACACCCAGAGCTGCCCATCGCCCTCTTCATCCACAAGCCGCCGGCTATCGTCAGTCTCAGTGACCAACTATTCGTGAACAAGGCCATCGGACTCGGCGCCCGAGCCAGGCTGCTTCGGTTGGCGCAGAGCGGCCGCCTTCGCCTCATCGGGTGCGGCCACCTACACGAGTTCATGACGTTCCAGTCGCACGGCGTACTCGTCGTTGCCGCTCCTTCCCTCTCCAAGGGGCCGCTTGAGGGAGTGAAGCGACAGCTGGGGCTGCGATGCAACGGCGCCGTCGAATACCAGTTTGCCCCGAACAGCGTCAGCTTCCGACTACTGGAAGCTGAAGAACTCCAACCCCCGCTGCTCGCACATCGCCGCGGGCCCGCAGAGCGCGTAGAGGTCTGAAAATGGCTCGAGCTACTCTCGTCCGCATTCTCCGGGCGCTGGCCACCGTGCTGATCGTCGCCACCATCGTGTTCGTCATCATCCGTCTCACCGGCGACCCGATCCGCTCTGTCGTCCCCGAGGGCAGCCCCCCCGAGATTGAAGCGCTCTATCGCCAGCGGTGGGGCTTGGACAAGCCCATCTGGGAGCAATACCTGGTCTACCTGGCCGGTATTGCCCGGGGCGACTTCGGGCAAAGCTATTTTGATTCGGCCCCAGCCCTTGACGTCGTCGCCGCCCGGATCCCAGCCACTCTGCAGCTCACCGTTCCCGCATTCATCGTCTCCACGTCGGTCGGCCTTTCGGTCGGTGTCTTCGCCGCGCTTCACCGCGGAAAGTGGCTGGACAGGGTGCTGTCGTCGACAAGCGTGATCCTTGGTGCCATTCCGTCATTCGCGTTGGGCGTAGTACTCGTGCTGGTCTTCGCTGTGACCCTGAGGTGGTTGCCATCGGCGGGGAACACGACACCGATGCATCTAGTCATGCCCTTGATCGCGATGGCGCTCGCGCCCGCCGCCCTGCTCGCGCGAATGACGCGAGCATCGATGTCGGATGCCTTGTCACTGCCGAGCATCGAGCACGCCGCCTCACTCGGGCTTCCCCGTTGGAAACAGGTACTGCAGTACGCACTACCGAACGCCTTTCTTCCGCTGATCACCATCCTCGGTTTCGATATCGCCTACCTGCTCGCGGGATCAAGCGTCGTGGAAGTTCTGTTCAGCTGGCCTGGCATCGGACGGCTGTTTGTCCAGGCAGCAGGCCAACGAGATTTCGCCGTCGTGCAATGTGTGGTGCTACTCGTTACCGTCAGCGTGGTCCTGGTAAATCTCCTCACTGACATGTCCTACAAGATCGCGGATCCGAGACTCAGGAGGAGCAAAGCATGAGCGAGCCCTTCGACACCAACATCCTTCAGCTCCCACGAACGCGCAGCAAGAATTTCCTCAGCCGACCACTCGTCGTCGTCTCGCTAGCAGTGCTCCTTTGTGCCTTAGTAGTGACCTGTTTCGCGGCGCCACTCGCACCGTATGGCCTCAACGAGGGTGTGCTCGCAGACCGTCTTCAGCCACCCAACAGTTCGCATTGGTTCGGAACGGACGACCTCGGCCGCGATGTGCTTAGCCGCACGCTGTACGCACTCCAGACAAGCGTGTTGATCGCGGTCACAGCGACGATCCTCGGCGGAATATTCGGATCCTTGATGGGGGCGCTTGCGGGATGGTTCGGCGGCGCCATCGACACCGTCATATCGTTTCTCATCGATGTCCAGGCGTCGATTCCCGCATTCATCCTGGCCCTAGGAGCAATCGTTCTTTTCGGTGGATCGCCCATTGCCCTCGTAGTCGTTCTCGCCATCGAAGGGTGGGAGCGATTTGCTCGCATCATGCGCGGGCAGGTCATGCTTGCGCGCACCAGCGGCTACGCCACGTCCGCAGTCAACCTCGGCGTGCCTACAAGCGCGGTCCTGATCCGCCACATCGCACCAGCGGTGGCGGGCCCGATGCTAGTCCAACTTACGCAGGCCTTGCCGACGAAGATCCTCATCGAGAGTGCCTTGTCATTCCTCGGCCTCGGCATCAGCGCGCCGCAGACAAGCCTTGGGCAAATGGTCGGCGCAGGACGCGACTACCTCACAACTGCGGGGTGGATAGCGCTCGTCCCTGGCCTCGTCATCATTGTCATCAGTGTTGCGATCAGCCTCATCGGTGATCAGCTTCAAGATCGGTTGGTGGATCGTGCCTGACGCTAAGACTCCTGCAGCGGTCCGAGTAACAAGCTTCAGCCTCACGTATCACGCTGGCGCTCCCCGCACTGTGTTGCACGATCTAAATCTGGACATTGCTCCCGGAACATGCACGGCTCTGGTCGGAGAATCCGGTTCCGGAAAGACCACTCTCGGGCGAGCGATTGCGGGCAGACACCCGCGAACAACCACAACCGAGGGGTCGATACAGGTCTCTGGGCGCTCGGCGTACATGTTGCAGGACGCAGCGAGCGCCCTCAACCCGCTTCGACAGGTTAGGTGGCAACTGAAACAAGCACTCAAGATTCGTGGGGTTCCGAGAAGGGAGCTCGAGACGCGCTCGCTCGAGCTTCTCGCCAACGTCGGAGTACCCGAACCCGCGATCATTATGACGCGATACCCTCACGAACTCTCCGGTGGTCTCGCCCAACGCGTCCTACTCGCCAGCGTGCTGGCGACCGAGCCGGATGTGCTCGTCGCGGACGAACCGACATCCGCGCTGGATGTCACCACCCAGGCGAAAGTAATGAGGCTGTTCCGACGAATCATCGAAGAACAGGGACTGACTCTCGTGCTCATTACACACGACCTGGTTGCGGCAACGCTGCTCGCGGACCGCGTCGCTGTGATCCTCGACGGAGCCATCGTTGAGGAAAGCGAAACGGCGACCATAATTCAGTCGCCCACACACACGTACACGCGAGCTCTCGTCGCAGCGGCCACGAGCACGGAGATTTTGACGCTAGGAGACGGCACCCATGAGCCTTCTTGAAGCACGGAACCTGTCCAAGCAATTCGGTCGACAGGCCCCTTACGCCTTGAAGAACATCAACCTCACCCTCAACAAGGGAGAGGCGGTCGCGATTGTAGGCGAAAGCGGGAGTGGAAAGACCACACTGGCTCGCATCTTGTTGGGGCTCGACACGCCGAGCGAAGGCACGGTGCTGTTCAAGGGGCTCCCGATCGCTACTTCCGGCCGGCGGTGGCGTGCGCAACGGCGTGAGCTCCAGATGATCCCGCAACACGCGTCGGGGGCGCTTGACCCGCGGATGACCGTCCGAGGGCATTTCTCCGAAGTCATCAAGGCACACCATCTCGCGACCGGAAGTGAGCATGACGAAGTGACGATGGAGCGACTCCGCGAGGTGAACCTGCGTGATGAGCATGCGCGCATGTACCCCCGGCGCCTCTCCGGTGGTCAGCAGCAGCGTGTGGTGATCGCCCGTGGCCTACTCGTGGAGCCGACAGTGCTCATCAGTGACGAGCCGACGTCAGCGCTGGACCCGCTGACGCAAGAGCAGGTCATCGCCCTGCTCGCTACTCGCTGCGTAAACGAGGAGAGACTCTTCGGGATCATCACCCACGACCTCCGGGTGGCACGTAAAATCTGCGACAGGATCCTGGTGATGCGACGCGGTGAGATCGTCGAAGACGGCCCTGCACATACAGTGTTCGATTCGCCTCAGCATCCGTATACACAAGAGCTACTTGAAGCGATCACGATTCACCCTGCCAAGCGCGACGATTCCGCTCTGATGGCTAGCGGGACGGACTTGCTTTGATGGGGCTATCTGACCCCTTGATCCTGTTGGATCTGTCGATTCGAGTCATCGCATCGATTGTTCTTGGGGCGGCCATCGGGCTTGAGCGGCAATGGCGGTTGCGGGCCACAGGCATTCGAACCAACGCGTTGGTCTCTGTCGGTGCGGCCCTGTTCGTCATCCTCGGCGCCGTCGGGTTCAATGCTCCCGTGGCGGATCCCACACGAGTGGCCGCGCAGGTTGTATCCGGGATCGGCTTCCTCGGAGCCGGGGTGATCATTCGAAACGGCCTGAACATCCGCGGCCTCGCGACCGCGGCGACGCTGTGGTGCGCAGCCGCCGTAGGGTCACTCGCCGGCGGCGGGATGATCTGGATGGCGATCATCGGCACCGCGGGAGTGATCGCTTGCAACACGTTGCTTCGCCCGTTGAGTCGGCTCATCAATCGCAGGGTCGGTGGAGGTGTCGATGCGTACGAACCTGATCCGGAGTCGCGGCGTATCGAACTCGACGTGGAGACGGCACGAGACTACATCCTTGAAGCGGTCACGTCTGAGAAGGGCGAGCCGCGAATCCGCGCGCTACTGATGCAATCAGCTGCCACGCCTGAGCTTTCGTTGCGTTCTCTAGTCGTCCGACCCCGCAAGCACTCTGAGGTCGCCATCGTGGCCCAGTTCACGGGCGCGGGAGGAGATGAGTTTGGGCTCCTCGAGCATGCTGTTCAGCGTCTCAGCATGGATCCGAAGGTCTCAAAAGCAAGCTGGTGGGTCGCGGACGACAGCGACGACTAGCTGGGAGTGTCTGGGCTGCTGCGGACCTCGGCTTCATGATCTACCCACAAGGACAGCAGCGCCTCCACGCTCACTCTGGTCACCGCCGAACCACTGGTGAGCGAAAGCCGAATGTGCGGTGAACCACGGCCGTCCGCGCGAAAATCACCACCGTAGGCGACGGAGATCCCGTGGCTGGATGTGTAGTCCACGAACGCCGAACTATCCCCAACGGGCAGACGAACCCACATAGTGGGGCCCACGGGCGCTCCTTCGATCTTCCAACCGGCGCCAGCGCCGGTGATCAGGCGCGCAACCAGACTACGGGTTTCCGCCAATTCGGATCGTCTGCCTTCGATGATGGCGGTGTGGTCCTCGAGGAGGCGGTCGAGAATGAGTTGAGAGGGCACGGACGCCCCAGAGTCCATCCTGGATTTCACGCGTACTAGTGACGCGACAAGCGATTCGTGTACGGACATCCATCCGAGACGCAAGCCGCCCCAGTATGGCTTATTGAACGAGCCGACAGTGACCACGTTTGGCGCCGTGCTGAGTTGGGCGAGCGGCGGCGTTGAGGCGGGCTGAAAATCTGCCAACGACCGATCTTCGATAACGGCGACTCCGTGTTCCGCGAGGTGAGCCAGCGCCGTCATGGCCTGCGGGGAGTAGCTGTGCCCGGTCGCCGAGTTGCAGACGGGTAGCGCCACAACCATCGCGGCGTTGGAACTCACAGCACGTCTATACAGTTCCTGGACGTCGGTACGACCGTCGTCGTCGGCGGGTGCCCGCAACACGCGTGCGCCGCGCGCTCGAAGTAGCGAGACCGCGGTCGGGTACGCGAACGGGTCTACGATGACCACGTCATCGGGCTGCACCATGACCTCAAACGCCAAGGCCAGCGACTGTGTGGCCCCCGTCGTGATGATCACGGTGTCCGGGGATGGCCGACCGCCTTCGTCTGCGATCCAGTCCGCGGCGACACGGCGTGTGCGAGCAAGTCCGGCGATGTTGTAACCGCTGCCCGTCGCATCCGGTCCGCTCGTTCCGGCGATGTCCTCGAAAGTCAACTCGAATGCTCTCTCCGGCAGGCCCCGCGCAGATGGGAAGACGCCCGCGAGCAAACTCTGCACGGTACGGTCGCTCACTCGGAACTGGTCATAGAGCGGCCGCGGACCAGGGCCCCGGGGGAGAAGCGTACCCGCATCCCTCACAAACGTTCCAGACCCCTGAACGCGTTCGACGCTCTGGTGTTCTTCCAGGAGGTCCAGCGAGCGGATGATGGTGCTTCGACTGACGTCCAGCCACTCGGCGAGCTGCCGCTCCGACGGAAGGCGCGATCCGGCGGAGATCTCGCCTCGATAGATCGCCTCCTCTAGGGCGACGGCGATGCGCTCAGAGACTGTTCCCCGGCCGTTACGCCAGTTTCCGAGATAGCGACGAAGATCTTGGGTCTCTGATGAGCGCCGCTTCTTTTCTGAAGGAAACGCCACTTGTGCCTCCACTGGTCCTCGCCGATAAACTCCGCCTCTTCGTACGTTACTTGAGTGCAACACCCCGGTCACACCGCGTGCCCGGCTGGAGAGGAGCTTTCCCGTGACTGAAGTCCAGTCGAGTATGCCGAAGTCGGTGGCCATCTATTGCGGATCGTACGCAGGTGCTGATCCGGAGTACATCGAGACCGCCCGACGCGTAGCCGTCGAACTCGCAGAGCGCGGCATCACGATCGTCTACGGAGGCGGCGCTGTTGGGCTGATGGGTGCGGTTGCCGATGCCGCAATCGAAGCTGGCGGCAAGGTCGTCGGCGTAATGCCACAAGCACTTATCGACGGCGAGATCGGTCACAAGGGCCTTCCTGAAATGCATGTGGTCGACAACATGCATCAGCGCAAGGCCCTCATGGCTGATCTGGCAGACGCTTTCATCGCCCTCCCCGGCGGCGCAGGCACTCTCGAGGAAATCGCAGAGCAGTGGACCTGGGCACAGCTGGGATTCCATTCCAAGCCTTGCGCTTTCCTGAACGTGCGCGGCTTTTACTCGTCGCTCGAGGTCTTCGCACGAATGATGGCTGACGAGGGCTTCATGAAGACCGAATACGCAGACATGCTGATTTTTGAAGATGAGCTGACCGACATCCTGAACCGCTTCGCGACATACACTGCGCCCGCCAAGAAGTGGAACCCGGGTAAGGTGCGCGTGCTCGTTGAAGCCATCGACTGAACCCATGGCCGGCCGATCTGCCCCTTGGGTGTACATCGACGTCGACACTGGAATCGACGATGCGCTCGCGCTGAGTCTGCTCGTGCTGGCCGACTCCGAGATCGCGGGCGTCGGCACAGTCAGCGGCAACGTCAGCGCGAAGACCGCAGCGGAAAATACCCGCAACTTGCTCGCGCTCCTGGGGGCGGGCCACGTGCCCGTTGCGGAGGGCGCTGCGCACCCTCTGGTTTCTAGTTACACGGGGCCCCTCAACCACGTCCATGGAGAGAACGGGATCGGAAACGTCCACCTCCCCACGGCCACGCGACCGATCGCGTCAATCGACGCAGCTGACCTCCTAATCGCCTTGGCACACGAACGCCCCGACACACTTGACGTCATCGCTGTGGGCCCGTTGACGAACCTCGCGCTAGCTCTTCACCGCGATCCGACCATCACATCCCTCGTTCGCAGTGTCACGGTGATGGGAGGGGCGGTGGCGGTACCGGGCAACGTGAGCGAGACCGCGGAGGCGAACTTCTACGCAGACCCCGAGGCGGCAGACATCGTCCTCCGCGCTGCATGGGAGGTCACCGTTGTCCCGCTCGATGTGACCTTGCAGCACACATTCGACGACGCAGATCAGGACGGTCTACTCACGGCAGGCAACCCGGGGGTCGAGGCGGTGGCCCAGATGCTGACGCACTACCTGGACTTCCACGAACTCCGGTACGGCGAGCGGCGGTGCGCTTTTCACGACGCGCTGGCCGCCGCAATCGCAATTGGCGTCGTCTCGCCAGCGCTGAGTGCGCCATCGAATCTGTCGGTAGACATCTCGACACGGGTCACTCGAGGCTCCGTTCTCGTCTCTCAGGGACGATCGCTGCGCCACCGTGTTGTCCACGCCGTCGAGGGCGACCCACCACGGGGCAATATTCTTTCGGTGCTCGGCGTCAGGTCATGGTCAGCGACAGCTGAAGCGGGTGCACCGTGATTCATGACTTCGCTCTTCGAACGGAGGACCTGACGTGATCGACCTCCATACTCACTCGAATCATTCGGACGGTACGGACGATCCCGCCGCGCTCGTTAGGCTTGCCGCCTTAGCGGGCGTCACCACCATCTCACTCACCGATCACGACACAACCTCCGGCCTCACGGAAGCGCGAACGGAGGCGACTCGGCACAGGATCGCTTTCGTCAGCGGCATCGAGCTTTCCGCTGATGCGGACGGCACCATCGTGCATGTCCTCGGTCACTACATCAACGAGCACTCTCGGTCGCTTCAGGATCGGCTGCGGTCGCTGCGGGAACATCGACGGGGTCGCGCGGAAGAGATTGTCTCGCGGCTCTCCGCTGACTACTCGATCACATGGCGCGAGGTGCAAAACGAGGCTGCTGGAGTAGACAGCGTCGGTCGTCCACATATCGCCGATACGCTCGTGGCAAAGGGGTACGCGCGCTCACGCCCGGAGGTATTCGCCACCATCCTCGGCAACGGCTCGCCCTACGTTCCCTCACTGCCTGCACCCACGGTAGAAGAGGCCATCGCGCTCATTGATGAGGCCGGCGGGCTGTCGACGATCGCGCACGTATGGGGGTCCGCTCGCGGTTCCTCAAGTATCGACGGGTACATGCTTTCGCAGTGGAAGTCGGTGGGACTGTCGGGGCTGGAGGTTTGGCATCGGGAGCACTCCCGAGTCCAAAGAGCGCAGCTGCTTCGCCTCGCGGATCACGTCGGGCTCTATACCACCGGAGGCAGCGACTATCACGGCACCGGCAAGCCGAATCAACTAGGCGAGTATGAAACACCGCCGCACGTTCTCGACAAGATGGCTGCGCGAGTCGTGCAGCGCGTGAGTGCAGGGAGAGTCTCATGAGCGCTCGACACTATATTGGGTTCTCCGTGCCTGACGAGATGGCTGCGTCCGTGCGCGCAGCATTCCCGGAGGATGAGCAGCAGGCGTTGACCGACGCAGGTCTCGTCGACGACTGGACGCCGGCCGATGCCCTGCATTGCACGCTTATGTTCCTCGGCGAAGTAAGCAGCACCAGAGGAGTCCGAGATGAATTGGAGGAGCTCGTTCACGGGCAGCTCCCCGTGAGCCTTCGTCTGCGGGGGGAAACGACGCTGCTTAATTCACACCTAGTGGTGCCCGTCGACGGTGCCGATGCGATGGCTGAGCGCGTCATCGCTCGTCTCGGGCACGTCTCGCAGGACCCTGGAGTCCTTGCCCGGCCTTACTTCGGCCACGTCACCATTGCGCGATGCCACGACACTGCTGCTGGCGAGCGACTCATCGGTCGAATGGTTAGGCACGAATGGGTGGTGGACTCCGTTGACTTGGTCAGGAGTAATGGGAGCACAGCTTCTCCGCGGTACTCCGTCGCCAGCACCCACCCATTCGCATGACGCTGGTTGATGCTCACATGCGTGGTTCACGAGGCCCCGTCGAAGGAAAAACTGATGTCGAGACCGTCCATCCCCGCTCGATCCGTTCGCAAAGTGCTCGAGAGCATAAACGGCAGGGTCGCAGTCGTCGGCTCCGCAAACGCCGACATTTGCACGCGTACGTTCGAGCTCCCCCGGCCAGGCGAGACGGTCGTCGGATCATCGATCGTCGTGCGACCAGGAGGAAAGTCCGCAAATCAGGCCGTGCAGGCCGCGCTTCTTGGGGCGAACGTCTCATTCGTTACTGCCGTGGGACGCGATTCGAACGCTGGCGTCGTTACGAACTCGCTACGTGGTGCGGGAGTCTCGCTGGCTCACGTTGAGGCTGTAGATCTTCCCACTGGAACCGCACTGATCACAGTCGACGATGCGGGCGAGAACACAATCGTGGTGAGCGCAGGGGCAAACGGTCGCGCGAACGAAGCGTTCGTTGAAGGCCACGCATCCGCGATCGCGGACGCCGCCGTCGTCGGTCTGTGCCTCGAAATACCTCTCGATGGAGTGCTCAACACCGCCGTGATCGCGAAGGCTCACGGAACGCAGGTGCTGTTAAATCTCTCACCCTTCATGGCTGTACCTCCCGAACTCATCGCCGCGGCAGACGTTCTCGTCGTCAACGAGACGGAGCTCTCTGACCTCCTGGGCTCTGCTGTGGATGTCGACGGGCTAGCGGGTGACCACTTCGTGCAAGAGCGGGTCGCCGTCAAGCTCGCCATCCTAGGAGTACACCGAGCCATCGTCACGCTCGGTGGTAAAGGAGCCCTCGTGCTCGACGGTCATCTCGCAACCGTCGTGCCAGCTGTCGAGGTTCAACCCGTGGATACAACGGGTTGCGGTGACGCCTTCTTCGGAACCGTGTTGGCTGCACTCGCCTCAGGAGCGACACTCTTCGAAGCCTGCCAACTAGCAGTGGTCGTCGCGGGCTTCGCCGCAGAGGGCGAAGGTGCCCAGCAGAGCTACGGATCGCGCGACAAGGTTCTTCGGCCAGTCGGGCGTCACCGATGACATCAGCGCTGGAGGGGAGCGCGCCCGAACAATGCCGTCCGCGACATCATTGCTAGGCGTGTGTCTCGTCACTTGACGCTCGAACACGCCGTTCGGATGGCGCCCCCCTCATCGGCCGGCCGAACGCAGCGCTACCTCCGCGATGGCAGCTGTCGCCGTGACATCTGTCATCCACAGCGGATGCACTACGGCAGCGATACCCGCGGACTCGACGGCCGATGCGAGATGCGCATCCTCCTCGGCGAGGATCCAGCAATCCAACACGCCGCCGTGACGGCGTGATCGGTAGTGCTCAGCCACAGCGGCCGCGCTCGTGGCCACTCCGATCGCGTCGAGGCAGACATCTCCCATCCCGCGCACGACCTTCCCTCCGATGATCGGGGAGACACCCACGACAGCGGCGTGCGATGACGCGATCGCCTCGCGCATTCCGGGCACGGCGAGGATCGGACCGATCGACACAACAGGGTTGGACGGTGCGACAACGACGACGTCTGCCGCGGCGATGGCCTCCGCGACACCAGACGGCAACCCTGCGCTTTCCATGCCCGGGTTCCGGAACGCCAGCGGCCGCAGCGTCGCGCGATATCGGGTCCACCACTCCTGAAAATGCATCTCGCGGCGTCCCGTCCCTGTGTCGACTTCGACGACGGTATCCACTTCTGCGTCCGTCATCGGCAGCAGGCTGGCCCCCAGTGCCCAGCGGGAGGCGAGTCGTGCTACCACCTCCGTCACCGTTAATCCGTCGCGCAACCACCCCGTGCGGGCGAGGTGGGCACCAAGATCCAGATCACCGAGCGTGAACCATGGCCACGTCGCGCCCCACTCCCGCAGCTCGCTCGCCACGCGCTCAGACTCTCCTTGACGGCCCCACCCCCGATTCACGTCATTGACGCCGGCAAGTGCGTACATCACGGAGTCCACATCAGGCTGCAGCCGAACGCCCGACAACCATAGGTCGTCGCCGGTGTTCACTACCACGGTCAGCTGTTCGGTATTGACTGCAGCATCTCGTCGACGCAGCGCCTCCCGCATTCCGAGGACGAACCGACCGCCTCCGACCCCACCAGCCAAAACGACAACACGCGGAGCCGCCCTCATGATTGAGCCTCTGTCGCAGCGCGCCCCGCCGCGAAGCCGTCCCGCCATGCCTCGTCAGCGCCGAGACGGAACATGTCCTTGTCGCGGGGGCGAACGATCGAACGGGCGCCCGGAAGATCGAGACCGCCTACGAGGTCGCTTCGGCCGCGAACGAGGGCAACCGGATTTCGCGACGTCTTCCCCTTCACGAGGTCCGCGGCCGCAGCGAGTTCGTCGGCGACGCACGGAGCCGTAACGACGAGAGAGCGCCCCTCAGCATCCACGGAACCCCGGAGATCCTCAATCACCCGGACGCCGCCCGCACCTATCGCGCAATCCGTCTGCCCCTCGCGCCACGGGCGTCCCATAGTGTCCGAGATGATCACACCCACCGATGCGCTGAGGAGCTCGCGTAATCGCGCGGCGATATCGCGCGCCGAAGCATCCGGATCTTTCGGCAGAAGGAGGATCGACCCTTCAGGCGCGTTACTCGCGTCTATTCCAGCAGCAGCAGCGACGATGCCCAACCGATTCTCTACGATCTGCGTGACCAGGACCCCATCAGAGACTCGGGAAGCGACGATCCGAACTGTCTCCTCAGCCAGGGCGAGCGCCCGATTCTCAGCAGGTATAACCCGACCCTCTGCTTTGGACACGATCTTGGACGTCACCACGAATATGTCGCCATCGTGAATCTCGCCAGCAGCGGCAGCGATCATCGCGGCGATGTCAGTGCCCGGGACAACTTCGGGAAAACCGAGGAGTGGGCGTATGAGGAGACTCTCGACAGCTATCACCGTTCAAGCTTCTCTGGGCATCCAGCTGTCAGTGTTACCAGCGGATTACAGAACCACTAGAGAAACCACTTCGCTCCCCACTGGTCCTTTCCGGCACTTCACGCGGAACATAGCGTGTCAGCACCAGGGGACCTCCTCAGCGATGCGGGGGAGGCTCCTGGCGCTTCACCATCTCGGCTTCGCGCCCCCTGCACCACGACAAGCTTCACCTCAGTGTGTCGACTTCTCTCAACGAAGGGACGCTGGCTGCTGGTGGTGCTGAGCACAGTCCTGAATCACGAATCAAACCGCCCATGAGGAGGGTCAAATGAGCGCTCGAGACTTTCTAAGCGACTTTCATGAAGTCGCCAAGATCGGGGCAACGCCCCGAAACGGCGTGGACCGCCAGGCGGCTACTCCGGAAGACAAACTCACGCGCGATTGGTTCCGGCGCTGGGCCGAAGAGCGTGACTTCCAGGTTCGGACCGATGGCATCGGCAATATGTTCGCATGCTGGGAGTGGGTGCCCGGCGCCCCGTACATTCTGATCGGCTCACACCTCGATTCGCAGCCGCTGGCCGGCCGTTTTGACGGCGCCTATGGCGTCCTTGCGGGCTTGCACGCGGCTTCATCGATCATCGACCGAGTGAAGGTCGAGAGTGCGAATCCCACCTTCAACCTCGCAGTTGTGAACTGGTTCAACGAGGAGGGAAGCCGTTTCCCTCCTTCCGTCATGGGCAGCTCGGTCTTCACGGGCATCTTCGAAGGCGATGACATGAGGGCGGTCCGCGATCTCGACGGAGTCAGCGTCGTGGAGGCTCTCGAATCGATCGGATACCTCGGCACCGATGTTCCCCCGGTAGCCGCTGGGTACGCCGAGATTCACATCGAGCAGGGACGAATACTCGAGCGTGAACAGGTCGACATCGGGGTCGTCGATTCCAGCTGGTACACGCAGAAACTGGACATCGAGGTGCTCGGCGAACAGTCCCACACCGGCGCCACCGCGATGGCGGACAGACGCGATGCCCTCGTAGCGGCCTCAAGGATCGTTCTCAGTGTCCGGAACGTCACGCTCCGATTCCCGGAAGAAGCACTCGTGTCATCCGTGGGCCACCTCGTTGTCGAGCCCAATTCTCCTATCGTGGTCGCGCGACGGGTCCATCTAGTCGCGGACATCCGATCCGCAGACCCCAACATTGTCGCTGAAGCACGTCGAGCGGTTCTCGAGGATATTGCAGCGATCGAGCAACAGGACAACGTCGAGGTGCGAGTCAAAGACTTCGACATCCGCCCGATCCGGCGATTCCCCGAAGACGGGATCTCACTTGCAGAGGCGGCGGTGGCCACTGTTGGTTTGGCCTCGCGACGAATGCAAACCATGGCCGGACACGACTCGGTGGCCATGAACACTCGCGTCCCCTCGATCATGATGTTCGTTCCCAGCGTCGACGGCGTCTCGCATTGCGAACGCGAGTTCACGAACGACGACGACCTCGAGAGGGGGCTACGCGTTCTCACCGAAGTCACGTGGCGTCTCATCCACGGCGCGATCGCGAATGACAGAGTCTGGCCGAGCGTTACTTCCGCCTCAGAAACCGACGCGCTGTGAACGTCGCTGAATCGCAGGCAGGGAAGAAGTTCGCATGACCACAACACTCATCCACGGGGGCACTGTCGTCACAGCAACCGGTCGAAGCCTGGCAGACGTGCTGATCGACGGCGAGACGATCGCGGCCGTGATGCAGCCAGGGGCGGCGCTTCTTGGAACGGACCTTTCCGCAGTCGTCGACACCATCATCGATGCCTCCGGCAAATACGTGATCCCCGGAGGGATCGACGCGCACACTCACATGGAAATGCCATTCGGCGGCACCGAGGCCAGCGACACGTTCGAGACCGGCACGCGCGCCGCAGCATGGGGCGGCACGACGAGCATCATCGACTTCGCGATCCAGCGACAGGGAGAACGTGTTCAGGATGGACTGGCTGCCTGGCACACGAAGGCCGCCGGTAACTGCGCCATCGACTACGGCTTCCATCAGATCATTGGCGGGGTAGACAACGCAGCTCTTGCTGCCATGCCCGGTCTGATTGAGGAAGGCGTGTCGAGCTTCAAACTCTTCATGGCGTACCCGGGAGTGTTCTACTCCGACGACGCTCAAGTGCTGCGCGCGATGCAGGTATCCCGGGACACAGGGCTGCTCACAATGATGCACGCCGAAAACGGTCCGGTCATCGATGTCCTCGCACAGCAGTTGGTGGAGGAAGGCAAGACTGATCCTTACTTCCACGGCCTGGCACGCGCCTGGCAGATGGAAGAGGAAGCAACCCACCGCGCCATCATGATCGCGAACCTGACGGGTGCGCCTCTCTATGTTGTGCACGTCAGCGCGAAGCAGGCGGTCGCGCAACTTGCAGCGGCGCGCGACCATGGCCAGAACGTCTTCGGTGAGACGTGTCCGCAGTATCTATATCTCTCACTCGAAGATCAACTGAACGCGACTAGCGAGACCTGGGGGTCTTTCGAAGCGGCAAAGTGGGTCTGTTCGACGCCCCTGCGATCCCGGGCAGAAGGGCATCAGGATCACATGTGGCAGGCGCTGCGGACCAACGACATCCAGATGGTCTCCACAGACCACTGTCCGTTCTGCATGAAGGATCAGAAGACGCTTGGCCTGAAAGACTTCCGATCCATCCCGAACGGTCTCGGCTCCGTCGAACATCGGATGGACCTCATGTACCAGGGTGTCGTGACGGGGAAGATCACCCTTGAACGCTGGGTCGAGCTCACGAGCACTACCCCTGCCCGGATGTTCGGGTTGTACGGGCGGAAGGGAGTGATCCAGCCAGGCGCAGATGGCGACATCGTCGTGTATGACCCGAACGGACACACCTCGATCGGGCACGAAAAAACCCATCACATGAACATGGACCACTCCGCATGGGAAGGGTTCGAGATCGACGGGCACGTCGACACCGTGCTCTCGCGAGGCAAGGTCATCGTCAACGAAGGGCGATATCTCGGCACCAAGGGAGATGGGCGATTCCTCAAGCGCGGATTGAGCCAGTACCTGATTTAGGCCCCAAGCCCCAAAAAAACGAACGAGAGGACACCCCATGGACTTTGGCGTCGTCGTGCAGGTCAACCCACCGGTCTCCCGCATCTTGTCTTTGGCCAAGCAAGCTGAGGAGCACGGCTTCAACTATTTCTGGACCTACGACTCTCACATCCTCTGGATGGAACCGTACGTCGTGCATTCCCAGATTCTTAGCAACACGCACCGCATCAACGTCGGGACGATGGTGACCAACCCAGCAACACGTGACTGGACGGTGACCGCCTCCACGTTCGCCACCCTCAACGCCCACTTCGGAAACCGCACGATCTGCGGCATCGGCCGCGGGGACTCAGCTGTCCGAGTCAGCGGGGGAAAGCCGACCAGCCTGGGTGACCTCAGAGAAGCCATCCATGTCATTCGCGAACTCGCGAACTCCCGGCCCGTCGAGCACAACGGGGCGACGTTGCGGTTCCCCTGGAGCCATGGCTCCGAGTTGGACCTGTGGGTCGGAGCGTACGGACCGCTAGCACTCAAGCTGACCGGAGAGATCGGCGACGGATTCATTCTGCAGTGCGCCGACGTCGATATCGCTCGCTGGATGATCGCGACCGTACGAAGCGCGGCGGCAAAAGCCGGCCGAGATCCCGAGACGATCAAGTTCTGCGTCGCCGCGCCGATGTATATCACTGACGGCACCGATGCATCACGCCGTCATGCGATCGATCAGTGTCGATGGTTCGGCGGGATGGTGGGAAACCACGTCGCTGACATCGTCGCGAAATACGGCACCGACGGTGAGGTGCCGCGGGCCCTCACCGACTACATCGCCGGGCGCACCGGGTACGACTACAACGAGCACGGCAAAGCGAACAACAGTCACGTCGACTTCGTGCCGGACGACATCGTAGAGCGTTTCTGTCTGATCGGCACTCGTGAAGAACATCAACAGAAGCTCGCTGAGCTGAAAGCCCTTGGTGCTGATCAGTTTGCCGGCTACCTCGACCATGACAACAAGGAAGAAACACTCCGCGTGTACGGCGAGACCGTCATCCCCGCCCTCCAGACCCAGATCACCGCGAAGGCCTGACCCATGAGAACAGCGCTAACCCTCGGCTATAAAGCCAGCAGTGAACAGTTCGATCCTCGCGAACTCGTCGAACTCGCCGTTGAAGCAGAGCAACGGGGATTCGAGAGCGTTGCCATAAGCGATCACTTCCAGCCGTGGCGCCATCATGGTGGTCACGCGCCGTTCTCATTGACATGGATGGCTGCGGTCGGCGAGCGTACGTCCTCGATCCGCATCGGCACTAGCGTCATGACCCCGACGTTTCGATACAACCCCGCTGTGATCGCCCAAGCGTTCGCCTCTCTGGGCGTCATGTATCCCGGACGAATCTTTCTCGGGGTCGGCACGGGGGAGGCCCTCAATGAGATCGCAGCCGGCTTTCACGGGGCTAATGGGCAGGTGTGGCCGGAGTTCAGGGAGCGGTTCGCCCGACTGCGAGAGTCGGTGGATCTCATGCGCGCCCTGTGGAGCGGTGAGCGCATCACCTCCCGAGGCGCGTACTTCGAGGTCAACGACGCGCGCCTCTACGATCGGCCGGAATCGACGATCCCCATCTACGTTGCCGCGGGTGGGCCAACTGTGGCGAGGTACGCCGGCAAGGCAGGGGATGGGTTTATCTGCACCTCCGGTAAAGGCATGAACCTCTATACGGAGACGCTCGTACCCGCAGTTGCAGAAGGAGCAACGGCAGCAGGGAGGCAACTTTCGGATCTGGACCGCATGATCGAGATCAAACTGTCCTACGATCGCGATCCCTCGGCAGCTCTCGAGAACACGCGATTCTGGGCGCCTCTGGCCCTATCCAAGGAACAGAAGCATGACATCAGTGATCCGATCGAAATGGAACGCGCCGCCGACGCTCTTCCGATCGCTCAGATCGCCTCGCGGTGGATCGTCAGCGCGGATCCAGACACGGTAACCGCTGAAATCGCAGCCTACGTTCATGCGGGATTCAACCACCTCGTCTTCCACGCGCCCGGTGCCGATCAACGCCGGTTCCTACGGCTCTTCGAGAGCGACATCGCCCCCAGGCTACGTGCGCTGTAGCCGCCGGTGGCTAAGCACGTGCAATTCTCACTCCTGACGACCGAACTCAACTACCGCATGTTCAACTGCCTCCGCAATACCAAGGGGATGATGAGCGATGGTAAGTAGCGCGCTCTTGCGTGCGCGTCGCGGAGAACAACTCGACGCAGACGATGCAGAGACCTTGCTCGCGGCTAAGGGCGATGAATTCAATCAGCTCGTTGCTCTCGCCGGCACGGTACGTGACACCGGCCTGGAAGCACTTGGAAGGCCCGGCACGATCACCTACTCACGCAAGGTGTTCGTGCCGCTCACGACGCTCTGCCGCGACCGTTGTCACTACTGCGTTTTCGTGGATACGCCGGGGCAGCTTCTGAAAAAAAACAAGCCAGCGTTCATGTCACCGGATCAAGTACTCGCGGTCGCCCGCAAGGGAGCATCGATGGGGTGCAAAGAAGCGTTGCTCACCCTGGGGGACAGGCCGGAGGACCGTTGGGGCGAGGCTCGAGATTGGCTCCGAGCCAATGGGTATGCATCCACGCTCGAGTACGTCGGGGCGATGGCAAGACTCATCACCGCTGAGACGGGTCTGCTCGCGCATCTCAATCCGGGAGTCATGTACGCCGAGGAGCTTCGACAGCTACGCCCATCGGCAGCGTCGATGGGAATGATGCTCGAAACCACCTCGCAGACGCTCTTCAACGAGCCCGGGCAGGTGCACTTTGGCTCGCCCGACAAAGAACCCTCCCTACGCCTGCAAGTGATCGAGGACGCCGGCATCGCCCGCATCCCGTTCACAACCGGGATCCTCGTGGGCATCGGCGAGACGTTACGCGATCGCGCGGAGTCGCTCGTGGCTTTACGTGCAAGTCACGAACGGCACGGTCACATTCAGGAAGTCATCGTCCAGAACTTTCGAGCGAAACCGCGTACGGCAATGAATTCTGCGGCCGACGCAGACATCACCGAGTATGTCGCCGCCATAGCCGTGACTCGTCTCCTCTTCGGTCCGGCCATGCGGGTTCAAGTTCCACCCAACCTGTCCGATTCCGCCAACCTAGACCTCCTACTGCGCGCCGGCGCCGATGACTGGGGAGGTGTTTCCCCATTGACAGCCGATCACGTAAACCCCGAGCGTCCCTGGCCGCATCTGAACCAGCTCGCCGCATCCACTGCCGAGTCTGGTTTCGTCTTGCGCGAGCGCCTGACAGCACATCCGGAGTTCGTCAGTGATGCGATGTTCTGGATTGACCCGGGCCTGCATGCAGCGGTCACACGCGTCGCAGACCCAGAGACCGGTCTCGCACGCTTCGACGCTCACCAGGAAAGACCCGAATCGAATGAAGCGGTTGACGGGCCAAGCGACAACGCACGAGCGAACCGCAAGACATCCGGTTCGTCCGTTCGTTTGCTCGCTGAGCGAGCAGCATCCAATCCGCTGGACCTAGACGACTATGAGTGGACGACATTGCTGCTGGCGACCGGCGCTGACCTTGACGCAGTCACAGCCACCGCAGACGACGTCCGGCGGTACACCGTCGGCGAGGCTGTCAGCATCGTGATCAATCGCAACCTGGCTTCCTCTGCCTACCGCCTGTCGGACAAGGGGCAGCGCGGTACCTTCGGAATCGTTGATGTCCCCGCGATCGCGCACGATGCCTGGAGCCTCGGGATCAACGAAATATGCGTGCAGGGCCGGGTACCGGACGATGAACCGCCCGAGGCCTACATCGAGATCGTGGACGCGATCAAGGAGGCTGCCCCACGAATCCACGTGCACGCGTATGGTCCTCGAGATGTCTGGGATCTTGCCAACCGAGGCGGATTCGGGATCGAAGCCGCGCTCATCGCGCTGCGCACCGCGGGCGTCAGCACGATGCCAGGCACTGGCGTCAAGGTTCTTAGTGAACGCGTCCGCGATCGCATCGCGCCGTCGGACCCGCCAGTCGAACGCTGGATCGAAGCGGTGAAGACCGCTCACCGCCTCGGAATACGGTCGAGTTCCGTACTCTTCTACGGCCATGTCGAGACGGCGGCCGAAAGGATCACACATCTACGAGTACTGCGCTCGATCCAGGATGAAACGAACGGATTCACGGAGTTCGTCCCGATTCCCTTACCAGGTGGCGGCGTGTGCCTGGCGCCTGATCGATCACTCCGAGATGAGCATCGCGCGATGGTGGCAGTGTCCAGGCTGATCCTTTCGGGCAGCATCCCGCACATCCAGGTGCCCTGGACTCGCCTCGGCCTAGCCCTCACCGCCGACCTGCTCCGCTCCGGCGGCGACGACCTCGGCGGCACCCTGCTCGACGGACGCGTTCTGCCGGACGTCGGAGCAGAGCATGGTCTCGAGCTGCCTGTGAAAGATGCCGCTCGCGTTGCATCTCGTCTGTTCAGACCGCTCCGGCAGCGCATGACGGACTACCAGGAACCAGCGTCCGATCGTAAAGTGCCACTGCGATGACAGCAGAGCGTGTCGAGGTACTCATTGTGGGCGCGGGGTTCGCCGGGATTACCGCCGCCATAGCGTTACGCAAGTCCGGACGCACCTCATTCCTTATGATCGAACGCGCCGGCGCTGTTGGCGGGACGTGGCGTGACAACACCTACCCGGGTGTGGCATGCGACGTGCCCTCACACCTTTACTGTCTTGCCGATCACCCGAACCCAGACTGGTCGAGCGTCTACGCAAGAGGCGCCGAGATCCGCCTATACCTCGAGGGGCTCGTCGAGAAGCAGCGCCTCGGAGACAACTTGCGCCTCCGAACTCCGATGCTCAGGGCTGAATGGAACGAGGACCAGGCGATCTGGCTGATCACTACAGACGCAGGATCGATCGAGGCGGACGCGATTATTCTGGCATGTGGGCGACTTTCCGAGCCTGCCATCCCTGAAATCTCGGGCCTTCCTTCCTTCCCTGGGCCGCTGTTTCACTCTGCGCGCTGGGACCACGACATCAGTCTCGCCGGAGCTCGGGTAGCGGTCGTGGGTACGGGCGCAAGCGGCGTGCAGATCGTCCCAGAACTCGTGGGGACTGCCGCCGATATCGTTGTGTTCCAGCGAACGCCAGCGTGGATCGTACCGCGACACAACCGTCAGTATGACCTCGCCCAACGAAAGCACTTTCGTGGACATCTATCCGAGTTGCAGAGGCTGCGCAGAGACCTTGCGAGCGACGGAGAAGCGCGGTTCGCCTCCCGTTCAGGCGACACTGCGGCAGCAGAGGCAGCCCGCGCGACGGCACTTCAACACTTGGCGTCTCAAGTCGACGACGGGAATCTGCGGCGGGCACTGACCCCTGACTACTCATTCGGATGCAAGCGTGTTCTGCTTTCTGATGACTTCTACCCGGCCGTAGCATCGGAGACTGTCACCCTCGAGCCATCGGGCCTCCGCTCAGTGCACAGATCGACGTTGCTCGCCGAGAGTGGAGCCGAGTACGAAGTCGACGCGGTTATTCTTGCGACGGGTTTCGAGTCGGCTCGACAGCCCTACGCCAGCGTTGTGCGCGGTGAGAGGGGGGTCAGCCTCGAGGATCACTGGTCGACAGGGATGACATCTTTCGGTTCCACAGTCGTGGATGGATTTCCGAACCTCTTCGTGCTCAACGGACCGAACGCGTCATTGGGCCACAACTCCGCGGTGCTCATGCTCGAGGAACAGACGGGATACGTGCTGCGCGCGCTCGCCCGCCGAAGGCGCGTTGCTAGCGGCGTATTGCGCGTGGACCCAGCAGCGGTAGCCGCCTATTGCGCTGAGATTGATGCAGCCGCTGCCTCGACCCCGTGGCTGACGGGGGGCTGTCGCAACTGGTACGTCGACCCGAGATCGAACAGGCTCACTCTGTTGTGGCCGGGAACCGTGGAAAAATTCCGGTCGCGGCTCGCGGCAGCCGACGGCAGCGAGTTCCTTGCGTCGGAGCGCGACGCCTTCGGAGGAGACTTCCTCGAGGTGGAACACGGATGACATCCGTAGCAAGTGGTGCTATCGCGTCCTCGTCCGCAGCGACGACGGACTGGGCGGTGGTCATGCCAATCAAGCCGCCAGCTCAAGGTAAGTCACGTCTAAGCGTCCCGGGTGTCAACCACGACGAGCTGGCGGCTGCCATTGCGAAAGACACGCTCGCGGCCATCATGCATTCGGCGCGAGTGCAACACGTCTACATCGTGACCACCGACCTGAGTTGGGCGAACCATCTGGTTGCGGGTCGGCCCGGTGTCTCCATGGCCATCCAGCGGCCATCTGCCGGGTTGAATGGTGCGATCACGGAGGCGCTAGAGGATTTGACGGAGTTCCCTGTCGCCGCAGTGGTTGGTGACTTACCGGCATTGGCTTCCGTCGAGCTCGATGCTGCGCTTGCACACGCAAGCCTCCACCCTCGTGCCGTGGTGGCCGATCGACAAGGCTCAGGAACGACAATGTTGACGGCTCAGAAAGGAATCAGTCTCGAACCCGCATTCGGAGTGGGGTCGCTGGCTCGGCACCTCGCGGGCGGGCATATTTCGCTGGCGCTACCCGAGGTGTCGACGTTGCGCTGGGACGTGGACACAGTGCAGGACCTCGACCTCATTCCGCGCTCCGCGCTCGGCCCGCGCACACGAGCCGCCTGCACCAGAAGAATCCATGCGCATGACGCCGAATCGGTGAGTCCGACTCGAGCTGGAGCGCCCCGCCTCGAGATCGCGGCCAGCTTGCCGACTGAAAAATTGAGCTGAATCAGATGACACCGCAACACCAGCCATCGCTGGCTGCGTTTGACTCAGTCCCTCGGATCCCGACTGATGACTGGCTCGACGATCGGGACCCATCGGCTGAGCAAATCGTCGGCCGGAGTATCGTAGGCGTCTGCCTTGCGATAGGGCCACCCTGATCGGCGCACGTCGGCAAGGCGTGTGGCGTATCGAAGCGGACCGACGATCGCGTCGATAACTGGACGCCGTCTGCTCTTGCACGGGACGGTAGAAGTCAAACTCGACGGTGCATCCGAGGATGAGATCATCGAGAAGTCCCTCCCCGCCGGGAGCCTCGCGCCTATCCGCAAGAATTGCCGACGAAGTGCGCCGGGGACCCTGAGAGGCCTCCACCACGATCGCAGTTTGGGTTGTGCGCCGTGCCCAAAGCGTGACCTTCGAGGGTGAGCGTCGGCAGGGGCAGGGGCGGGGGCAGGGGGCAGGGGCGGGGGCAGGGGGCAGGGGCGGGTACAGGGCAGGTTGGTGTTCAGGGCTGAGTGAGGCGGCTGAGGAAGAGGCGCAGATCGGCGGTGGTCGTATAGACGTGGCCAGCGATGCCAACTGCCTCTGCGCCGGCGACGTTGTCCGTGCGGTTGTCGATGAACACGACGTCCTTTGCCGGGGCGCTGAGTTCGCGCAAGAGGTGTTCGTAGATCGCGCGGCTCGGTTTCGAGCTTCCTATCTCTCCACTGATGAGTACGACTTCGAAGAAGTCGCCGAGCATCCCGTGGCGGTAGTACGAGGCGAAGTCACGGCCAGCGTTGGAAAGCAGCGCCATTCGGGTGTTGCCGCGCTGCAGATCGAGCAGGACATCGAGGGTATTAGGGTCGATTGCGAGCCAACTGCGGAAGTCGCGAAGCCAGAGTTCGTGGTGTTGTGCCGGATGCCACGTCGCTTCGAGGTCGTGTTCGATCCGGCGCCAATACTCCTTCGGTGTGACTGTGCCGTGATCGAGCGCGAAGCGGTGTAACCAGTAGCTGTTCCAAAACTGACTAGCGCGTTCCTGCATGCCGGCGAGAGCAACAATCTCGGAGCGCTCGGCAACGGTCGGCTCGTTGGAAATGACTTCTCCGTAGTCGAAGACGATCACCTTGCCCGGAATGCTGATGGGGTCAGTCATAGTCGGGCTGAGCCATCTCGACGGACAGCACCCCGGGCAGGTCCGCGATCGTCTCGATCAGCTGAGATGGTTCTTGGCGGGAGCGACTCTTCACGCTGATCGCTGCTTGGAATCGTGCTGACTTCCCTGGCTTAGTGATGTCCTTTGTCTCAGTGACGAGTGCCTCAAATCCGGACTGTGCGGCGACCGCAAGCGTGTTGCGTAGTGCGCCGTAGCCTTCGCGGTATCTGACTTTGAACATGTTGGTGTCTGGCTCCTGTCTGATTCGCGTTCCGAGTTTTCCGAGCGCCCACACCGTGATGAGGTGCAGTGCTGTGGCGAAGCCGGCGAGCACGGGGGCTCCCGCACCGCAGGCCATCCCGATGGCGGCAGTGACCCAGATCGACGCTGCGGTCGTGAGTCCTGCCACAGAGTTCTGTCGGACGAAGATGACTCCGGCTCCGAGGAAGCCGATGCCGGAGACGATCTGCGCGGCGATGCGTGACGGGTCGACGATGGTTTCTGGGCCCGTCACTGTCTGGAATCCGTATGCGGATACGAGAGTGAAAACGGCGGACCCGACGCCGACGAGAGTGTGGGTGCGAAGGCCCGCACTCTTGAGCTTCCGATGCCGTTCAACACCGACGATCGCGGAGAGGACGAAGGCGATCAACAGTAGGACAACCTCGGTGAGTGTCGTCTCACCGATCCATTCGATGTTCACCATCATGCCTCCATCGACCGTTAAGGGAACGTTCCCCATGAGTATAGGGATCGTTCCCTGTACTGTGGTAATAGTCGATTCCACGATGCGATGAAGGAGCACCCGATGGATCAGCGGCAGGGTCGGCCCCCGACAATCCTCGATCTCGCACGCGTGTCAGGTCTGTCGAAGTCGGTGGTGTCCCGAGCTCTGAATGATGAGCCGGGTGTGAGCCCCGAGAGTCGCGATGCGGTTATGGCCGCCGTGAGGGAGACCGGGTACGTCGCGAACGCCATGGCGCAGCGCATGCGCTCGCGCAGCATCGACACGGTTGGTGTCCTCGTTCGCGATCCCGCGAGTGTCTTCTACGGGACCCTCCTCGGTGAACTTCAGGCTGCGGCTTCTGATCGAGATGTGCGGTTGGTGACGATGACGGGATCGGGGAAGCCGGATCTCGAGGAGGAGCGTCTTGCGCTCCGGTCCCTCCTTGCGATGCGGGTCGATGGGCTTCTCGTCTGCAGCGGCCTTCTCCCCGCCGGGGACCTGTATCCGTTCGCTGAGCGAGTGCCCACGGTGGTCGTCGGCCGCAGCGAGTGGGATACGCGCATCAGCAGTGTCTGTTGCGATGACGAGGACGGCGCGCGCCAGCTCGTCGATCATGTCGTCGACGCCGGCTATGACACGGTCATCATCCCCGTCCCACAAGCGTCGATCGCTCCCAGTCTTCACGTTCGGGCCAACCTGTTCATTGCTCGCGCGCAGGTGCGCGGAATAAGGCCAATTGTCGTGGCCACCGACGCTCCCGCGGATGCGGCCCGGCGCGTCCGCTCGCATACGGCCGGGCGGATTGCTGTGATGGCACCGAATGATCGGTGGGCAGTCGCGATCCGAGAGCAGCTGGCCGATGCGCGGGATGTACTCGTCACCGGATACGACGGCGTGGGGGTCTACGCCTCGCCGCTACTTGGGCTAACCACGTTGGTCCAGCCGATTCGCGACATCGCCTCGGGCGCACTTGAGCTCGTGGTGGACATTCTGACCTCGGAGCGTGAGGCAGAGCACGTTGCGCTCCCCGGCATTCTGCGGGCACCTTCAAAGTAAGTGTTTGACAGACGGCAACCCTCCTGTCATCCTGGGTTAGGGAACGTTCCCTACGGTAGAACTCACAGCAGAGCACCGCTCTTGGACTTGCTCAACGAACAGGCGCAGCCATGACACCCCGGACGCAATCGCAACTTCTTGCACCAAACAGGGAACGTTCCCTGGAGCATCGGCCTCGTCGTCCACGCCGTCAGATTGCGTGGTGGGCTCTAGCGCTTCTGGCGCCGGCCCTCGGGTTCTTCATCCTGTTCGACTACTACCCGCTCGTTCGTGTGATCACGTTGTCGTTCCAGTCGACGGACCTGTTCGGTCGACCTTCCGGGTTCATCGGCGTCGAAAACTATGCGGACATGTTTTCCTCGCCCCAGTTCCTCTCCACTCTCGGCACGACCTTCCTCTTCGCTGTCGGATCCGTGACCTTGAAGCTCGTGTGCGGGTTGGCGATCGCTCTCCCGATGTCCACCAGTCGCCGCGCCAGCTGGCTCGCACGTCCCGTCGTCCTGATCCCCATGGCGGTATCGGTGGCGGTCGCGGGACTCGTGTTCCGGGCGATGTTTCAACCCGGCTTCGGTCTCGCCGACCAGATTCTCGGCTCGGTCGGGCTATCGAGCCCGGGCTGGCTGACTAACCCCGACTTCGCGCTCGTCAGCGTCATCATCGTCGACACGTGGGTAGGGATCGGGTTCACGGTGCTGATCCTCCTCGCCGCCCTCGCCGGCGTTCCCCAGGAGGTGCGCGAGGCCGCGGCCATCGACGGCGCCGGCCCGGTACGCACCGGCATCTCCATCGTCATGCCCCTCATCAGTTCCTCGATCCTCTTCCTCGTGATCTACCACACCGTCGGCGCGCTCCGAGAGTTCACCGTCATCAACGTCCTCACCCAGGGCGGGCCGGCGGACGCCACCCGAACGCTCGTCATCGACATCTGGAACCTCGCGTTCGGATCCAGCGGCGGCAACTTCGGGGACGCATCCGCCCGAGCGATCGTTCTTCTCGTCGTCGTCGGCATCGTGAGTTTCATCCAGTTCCGTGTGAGCAACAAGAAGGTGCACTACTGATGACTCGCCTCAGCAAGATCTTCCTCCCGGTGTATCTCACGATCGTCGTCCTCCTGGTGGCGTTCCCGGTCGTCTACGCCTACGTCGGAGCATTCCGACCAGCCGGTGCGCTCAGCGGAGGGCTCGAGGGCCTGGTCCCTACCTCCTTCACGCTCGACAACTTCACGCGCGCACTCAACCGAGCGCCACTGTTCGTCCAGCTCGGAAACAGCGTGATCGTCACGATCGCCCAGACCGCTCTCCAAGTGGTCACCGGGATCTTCGCCGCCTACGCACTCACCTTCGGCAAGCTCCGCTTCGCGAAGATCCTCTTCGGAGTCTTCCTCATCTCGATGATGATCCCTGGCGAGACGACCATGATCGCGAACTACCTGACCATCCGATCGATCGGCCTCTACGACACCCTCATCGCCGTGTTCCTCCCATTCGGAGCGTCAGCGGTCACCATCTTCCTGCTGCGGCAATCGTTCGCGAGCTTCCCGAAAGAGCTCCACGAAGCCGCCGTCCTCGACGGCGTCGGACCGATGGCATTCCTGTGGAAGTTCCTCGTTCCCCTGTCCCGGCCAACCATCGCGGCCGCAATCATCACGTGCGCTATCGCCGCATGGAACGGCTACCTCTGGCCCCTCCTCATCACCGACACCCCCAGCAATCGCACCGTACAAGCCGGCATCTCCCAGATGGCCGACTCCGTCGGGCCGGACATCGGCGCCCTGCTCGCCGGATCGGTCCTCGTCAGCCTTCCCATGATCATCGTCGTGATCATCGGGCAATCCGCCCTCACCCGGGGGCTCACTGAAGGAGCAAGCAAATGATCACTACCCGTACCAAGCGGATTGCGGTCGCCTCCGTGGCCCTCGCAACCGGCACCGCCCTCGTCCTCACCGGCTGTGCCGGCAACGACACCCCGGCCGAGCCGTCGGGACCCGTCACACTCACCTTCTGGCACTCCGCCGAAGGCGCGACCGCCGAGACGCTCGACGCGATCGTGAAGGATTTCAACGACGCGCACGATGACATCACGATCGAGGCCACCTACCAGGGCAAATACGACGACACGATCGCCAAGCTCTCCGCGTCCGTGCAGGCTGGAGACCTTCCGGACCTCGTCCAGATCAACGACGTCAACACCGCGTTCATGATTGACAGCGGCCTCGTCGCCCCCGCCGAGCAGCTGCTCAAGGACGCGGCCGTCGACTACGACTTCGACGCGCTCGTGCCAGCGGTATCGAACTACTACACCGTCGACGGAACTGTTTCCTCCATGCCGTTCCAGGCCTCACAGCCGGCGATCTTCGTCCGAGACGATGTTCTTGCAGCGACTGACACCACCGTCGAAGACTTTCCGACGACGATCAGTGAGCTCACGAAGTGGGCTGAGAAGGCAAAAGCCGCCACCGGCAAGGCCGGACTCACATTCCACATGAACGCCTGGTGGTTCGAACAGCTCACCGCCGGTGCCGCGATCGACTACTGCACCCCCGAGAACGGTCGTGGCGACAAGCCCGCCGATGCCTTCACGATCGCCGATGATGCGCAGGTCGACCAGTGGACCGACCTGCAGTCGGCTTTCACCAGCGGTTCCGCGCTCAACGTCGGCACCGACTTCGCCGCAGGAGTCAACGCCCTCGCAGCGGGCGAAGCCGGAGCGTTCTTCTCATCCTCCGGTGCGCTCGGCACGGTCACAGATGCCATGACGACCGACTGGTCGATCGTTCCGTTCCCCGTCGACAGCAAGGACGGCGGAGTCGCCCCCGGCGGCAACAGCGTGTTCGCACTCAGCGACAGCCTCGAAGATGACTCCGAGAAAGCGGCCGCGGCTGAGTTCCTCGCCTACCTGGGCAGCGACGACGTACAGGAACAGAGCTTCACAGCCACCGGCTTCCTCCCCACCACCGAGGCAGCGCTGGACGCTGTGAAGTCGGACGCGGATCCCCGTCAGACGGCGCTGCTGGAGCAGCTCGCTGACACGTCGGACACCGTGGCATCTGCGGGCTGCCTTAGTGGCGCGCTGCAGGCCGTCCGTGGAGAGCTGACCCCCGCGATGGAGAAGATCGTGCAGGGCGCGGACGTAAAGAGCACCCTGACCGCCGTGCAGGATGCGGCCGAAGGCGTCGTCGCCGACTATAACGAGCGAGTCGGTCAGTGACACGTGCGAACACACACGCTGGCACGCTGAGCGGGATTGTCCGTCCAGCGAGCGAGTACCGGTACGGGATCTTCATTCGGCCGCCGGCCGAGGTCGCCCTCCCAGCCCTGGAAATGATGCGGACCGCCCGTGACCTGTTCGGGTTCCACGCGGCTACCGCTTACCCGCCACACCTCACGCTCATCGGATCCATCGTCCTCACCGGCACCGAGGCACAACTCATCGACGCCGTCGACGGAGTCCTCGCCGGCCGCGCGGCAATCCCCATTCACGGAGCAGGCCTGAACGCCGCAATCGGGGCTGCCATCGGCATCGACTACAACCACGCCAGCGACGGGGAACAGAACTCCCAACTGGTGGACCTGTACGAGGACCTCCGGCGAGAAACCGAGCAGCTACGCGGATTCGAACCGACTGATCGGAAAGCGGCCGAACGGCGTGCGAAGGAGGGAGCGGAGCACTTCCGTGCCCACCTCACAGTCCTCGGTCACGACGGAATCGACAACTCCTCGGCTCGAGCAGAAGCGAAAGATGTCCTCGAGCGCCTGGTCGAAGACCTGCCGGAAGACTGGACCGCCGACACGATCACGATCTACCGCTTCTGGTCAGCAGACTGGGATGCCAAATACTGGCTCACTCAGGAGTGGATTCCTATCGCCAGCTGGAACCTTGCCGGTTAGAACAGCTTGCGGGGTGTGGTGCACAAAGCAGCGGCACCACACCCCGCTTTGACAGCATCAATTGGTGTGCGCCCGCCCCCCCCAAACAACGATTGTTTCGGCGGGATCGCGACCTCGGTTCAGGCGTGGGCAGACATGCCGATCAGATTGCTGCCGCGTCTGATTAGCCTCTTGGATCCCGGCTGATAATCGGCTCGACGATCGGGACCCATCGGCTGAGTTCATCGTCTGCGGGAGTGTCGTAGCCGACCGCCTTGCTGTGCGACCAGCCCTGGTCGGCGCGGAGGTCGGCGAGGAACTCGGCGTATCGAAGGGGGCCGACGATCGCGTCGATAACTGGGACGCCAATCTGCTCTTGCACGTGACGGTAGAAGCCGAACTCGACGGTGCATCCGAGGACGACGCAGTCGGCACCTTCGTCGACAGCAGCTTGCGCGGTTTCGAGAATCCGCTGCTCGGTGAATGCTGGATCCTGCTGGAATTCGTTCACGCTCATCTCGAGGACGCGGAATTCGCGCACTCTTCGGGTGAATCCGTACTTTTCGACGTTCTCTTGCATCTCGGGTATCCACTTGCGCCGTCCGACGAGGATGGAGACGTTTTCCCCGAGCGTGGACGCGATGTGGAGGCACGCTTCCGCGGGAGCTGTGACGGCCATGCTCTTGGATATCTCGCGTGCGGCGCGGAGCCCTGGATCGTAGAAGCATCCGACGACGGCAGCGTCATAGCCCTCCTGTTGAGCCCATCGGATCACCCCGGCCGTGGCGGGCGCTACCGCCATCTCGAATGCGTTGAACTCGAGATGCGTCGGGCCGTCCATCGGGAGGGAGGCGACATCCACTCTCGTCGTCTCACGACCTTCTGGTCGCAGTGCGTCGCCCATTGGGGCGTCATATGCGGATGTTCCGACGGGGTTGATCCAGAGAATTCGTGACATGAACTGACGCTAACGACTCGGGACTTGCTTGTCTTGTGCTTGTCGCCCGGTATTGGAGCTATTCACTCGACGGATTGCACTGGACCCGCGAACGACGCATGGAGGTGTGCGATGAGCCATCGGGAAGACACTTCACGCGCGACGCATGTGATCCACATCCGCCCGACGGCTCGCGCCTCTATCGACGTGATATCGAAGTCGATGACGCCGTGAGCCCAGGCCACGTCGCCGGCGATTTCGATGCTGCGAGAGTCCTCCCAGCCGAATTCAGTAACGTGCGAGGGGCGTCCCGTTCGCCATGATTCCGAGTATGCCTGCCAGCCCACGAAGAATTCACCCTCGTCAGTGCCGATCACGGTCGTCGCTGGTGAGTCGACGAAGCAGGAGGTCACCTGGTCTCCATCGAGGTCTTTCCAGCCGCGGGCGAATCTGTCGAGGAGGTCAGCGACTTGTGTCCTGGTCATGGTGAGGTTTCCTTCGAGAAGCGAGCTGGTGAGAATGCATCTATGAGAGGGCGGTGTACTCCGGACACCAGATCGGCGATCGATTCGCCTGTGAGGGGCCCGAGTGTGACTCCCAACATGGCGTGACCGGTGGCTATGAAAGCGTCGCGCGTGTTCGGGATCGCTCCGATCACCGGCAGGCTGTCGGCGCTGACGGGACGAAGGCCAGCCCATTTATGCGACGTTCCAGGGCGGAAGTCCTCGGCGAAGTAGCTCTCCGCGGATTGTTGCATGCGGGACAGTCGGCGACCGTCGATGCGGAGAGAGCGGCTGCCCAGTTCCATGACTCCGGCGATTCGAAGTCCGTCGTCAGTGGGAGTGAGCGCGGCTTTTGCGTCCGGGATGTAGATGGGGCGTCGGAGCGGTAGTTCAGGTTGGACGCGGACGCTGTAGCCTTTGCCGGCCTGCATCGGCAGCTTGTAGCCCAGCCCGCGCGCGAGCCTCGTACTCTCCGTACCTGCTGCGAGAATGACGATGGAGTCGCCGATCGTGGTGCCGTCCCTCAGCAGGACCACAGGGTGTGACGGGTGCGTGACCCGATCGACGGGGGAGTGTGTGCGTATGACAACGCCCTCCCGCACGGCTCTGCTCGCAATCCCCGCGCACAGCACTTCCGGATCCACATACTGTTCGTCTGGGAAGTAGATCCCCGATCTGGCCGAGCGTCCGAGGCCGGGTTCCAGGTGTTTGAGCTCGCTAGCGCTGACGACGTAGTCGTCCACGTTGATTCCGTACTCAATCAGGCGTGAGTAGGAGGGGAGTGCGCGACGGGCTTTAGTTTCATCGTCAAACACGATCAGCATGCCATCCGATCGGATCGATGTCGTCACGCCTGACTTTTCGAGGTCGGTAAACGATCGGGCCGCGCCGGCGGCGAATTGAGCGGTGGCGGCCAGACCCGCCTCGAAGGCGGAGCGCCGGGTGGCGCGCGCGAAGCGCAACCCCCACGCCATCATCGACGGCGCGGGGGTTGCGCGGATACTGAAGCCGCCGGAGCGGTGGAAGAGAGAGCGCATACCGTACGAGAGAGCTCCCGGGGCTGCGACTGGGGCGGAGAGTGACGGGACGATCCAACCGGCGTTCCCGGCGGATGCTCCCGCGCCGATCTCGCCAGCATCGAATACGGTGACGTCGTGTCCTCGACGACGCAACTGCAATGCGCACGAGAGGCCGATGACGCCCGCGCCGACGACGACCACGTGCCTCTCGCTCACCAGTTGATGCTCCGCAGCTGGTCGCGCTCGGCACGCTGCAGGAGCTCTGTGACGACGGCGGCATCCTGGACGCCGACGCCAACGCTGCTGTAGACCGTGACCCGGGCATCCTTCGCATCCACCTGGCCAGCGAGAACGGCGCCGATTTCGATGACGTCTGAGGCGCGAACAACACCTGCGGATACCGCATCGACGATCTGACCGCACTGACGTACCGCCGTCGGCTGGTGGTCGACAATCAGCCTTGCCTCTTCCATCAGCTCTCGTGCCACTTCACGTCGATCTGGGGCGAAGGCTCCGATGCTGATGATGGTAGCGCCGGCCTTGACCCAGCCGCTGGCGATCACCGGCTCGTAACTGCTGGTGCAGAGGAAGACGACGTCGGCGTCGCTCACCGCCGTAGCGGGCGAGGGTTCAGAGCGGACGTCGATGTCGCTGAATTTCTGCTGCAATTTGCTGGCAAGAGCGGCGGCCTTGGCCGGTCGAGGATCCCAGAGAGACACGACTCGGGTCCCCAAATGCTCGACCGCTGCGTACGCGTGGAGCGTCCCCTGTGTTCCGAGGCCAATCACGGCGACCTTGGGGTTTCGGTCTGCAAGCGTGCGGGCGGCGACGATGGAGGCCGCCACCGTGCGGCGGCTGGTGAGAGCCTCTCCGTCGATGATTGCAGCGGGGCGGCCGGTGTCAGCGTCCAGGGCGATCACGATCGCGGACACCGTCGGCAGGCCCCTGGCCTTGTTGCCGGGCACTACTGCGCCGAACTTACTCACGGGGGGAGCGTGGGGAGTCGTGCGTGCGGCATACGAGAACGCCGTGGAGCCGGCTGCGCCTGTGAGCAGTACCCGTTCACCCAGCTGCGATGTTCCAGCTGAGAGCGCTATGAAGCAGTCTTTCTGCGTCTGAATGATCTCTTCTGCAGTGAGAAGTCGTTCGACGTCGTGAGGCCCAATGATGAGGATAGAACTGTCTGTCGCTTGCACAGCACCATCTTTCACCCCCGCGGCTTCCTCGAGATGTGCGTTTGGCACATCCTGGTCGGCAAAAGAAAGCTGTCTGCACATTCGAGTTTGATCGATCGGGTTTTACTGTCAACCCATCACGAAGGAAGGCAAACTGTGAGACTCATTGACCTCGAAGAACTGGATCCGCTCACGCTGGGAGCGACGCTGCTCGGCAATGGTGGTGGCGGAGATCCTTATCAAGCCAAGCTGATGGCGCATCAGGCGATCAATGACTTCGGTCCGATCAAGCTCATCAGCGCGGACGAGCTTCCCGAGGACGCGCTGGTCGTGACGATCGCGGTGCTCGGCGCTCCGACCGTCATCATCGAGAAGATCCCCTCCGGCCAGCTCTACGCGGACGCCGTGCGCGCTCTCGGGTCGTACCTGGGACAGGAGATCGCGGCGATCCTGCCCGTCGAGGTCGGGGGGATGAATACGCTCGTGCCGCTCATGGTCGCCGCGGAACTCGGACTCCCATGCATCGACGCGGATGGGATGCGTCGAGCCTTCCCACAGATCGAGATGACCGTATTCACTCTCGCCGGAATCTCGGCATCCCCCGTTGCGCTGGCGGATGAGCACGGCAACACCGTCATCGTGGTGTCCAAGACCAACCAGATCGCAGAGACCCTCATCCGCAACGCGTCGATGAATCTTGGTCTTGCGAACTCGTTCGCCTCATACTCGATGACGGCGGGAACCGCTCGAACCGTCGCGATTCAGGGATCTCTCACCTATGCCACGGAAGTCGGGAGGCTTCTTCGGGCGATCCAGGGTGGGACCGGATCTTGGGAAGACCTGTATGCGTTCACCGGGGGGCGAACGCTGTTCGAGGGGAAGATCGTCGATCTCGACCGTCGGACGACGTCGGGCTTCGCGCGGGGGACCGTCGTCATCGAGGCATTCGCCAACGGGTCGAGCACGATGCGAATCGAGATTCAGAACGAGATGCTGCTCGCTATCGAAGACGGGGTCACTGTCCTCACCCCGCCCGACCTGATCTGCATGGTCGATCATGAGACGGCGGAGCCGATCACGACGGAGCAGCTCGCCTATGGCCAGCGGGTGAGAGTCATCGGGATGCCGTGCGCGCCGGAATGGAAGCGCGAAGGAATGATGGAGGTCGTGGGCCCGAGCGCCTTCGGCTACGACGTTGAGTACATCGCATTCGAGGGAGAAGCACAGTGATCAAGGACCTTCGTATCGGAATCGACGTGGGCGGCACGAACACAGACGCGGTCGTCGTCGACAACCAAGGGACGGTCGTCGCAGCAACCAAGGCAGCCACGACCCCGGACCCCTTCGACGGAATCCGCGCTGCGCTGGAGCAGGTCCTCGTCGGAGTTGAAAAGGACCGGATCGGTCAGGCCATGCTCGGCACGACTCACCCCGCGAACGCCGTCATTCAACGTCGGTCCTTGCAGCGGGTGGGCACCCTCCGCCTGGCAGCTCCAGCGACTGTTGGCGTGCGGCCCGGAGCAGCTTGGCCGGCGGACCTCCTCGCAGCGATCATGGGGCCGGTCTCGATCATTCGAGGCGGGAACAATTACGACGGCTCGGAGATCTCTCCCCTCGACGAGAACGCGGTGCGCGCGTTTGCGGGGGAGATCGCAGGAGTCGTCGAAGCCATCGCCATCTCAGCCCCGTTCTCTCCGGCAAGCCACGATCATGAGCTCCGCGCGGCTGAGATCATCTTCGAGGAGCTCGGCCCGAACTTCGCGGTCAGCCTCAGCCATCGCGTGGGGGCGCTGGGACTCCTCGAACGAGAAAACGCCACGATCCTCAATGCGTCACTTCTCGGCGTTGCTCGTGGGGTTGTCCGCGGCTTCGACGCAGCTTTGACACAGAACTCCCTCGACGTCGAGTCATTCCTGACGCAGAACGACGGAACACTGATGTCGGCGGAGGAAGCGGTGCAACTGCCTGTTCTCTCCCTCGGGTCGGGGCCCACGAACTCGATGCGAGGTGCGTCCTCGCTGGCGCAGCTGAGCGACGCGATGGTGATCGATGTCGGCGGTACGTCGGCCGATGTCGGGATCCTCGTCGATGGCTTTCCCCGAGAATCCGCGTCCGCCATCGAGGTCGGAGGTGTGCGCACCAACTTCCGTATGCCTGACCTGATTTCGATCGGACTGGGCGGCGGCTCCCTCATTGGCGAGACCCCAGATGGTGTCACGGTGGGACCTGATTCCGTCGGCTACCGAGTGTCCACAGATGCTCGCGTGCGCGGCGGCTCCACTCTGACTTTGTCCGATATCTCTGTGCGCGGAGGCAGGCTCCAAGGATTCGGCGACCCGGCCCTCGTGGAGTCGGTGTCCGAGGACACGGTTCGTCAGGCGCTGGCATGGGTCGACAGCCAGATCGAGATCATGGTTGAACGGATGAAAGCGAGCAAGCACGTTCTTCCTCTCATCGCTGTCGGCGGCGGATCACATCTCGTTCCCGACGAGGTTGCCGGGGTGAGCGAAGTGGTGCGTCCTCCCAACCACGCGGTCGCAAACGCATACGGTGCGGCGATCGCGGAGGCATCCGGGAGCATCGACCAGGTCTACCGTTACGGCGAACAGGGCCGCGAATCCAGCCTCGAAGAAGCCCGGTGGGCAGCGGTCGACGCGGCCGTGCGCGCAGGCGCCGATCCCGCAGCGGTACGTGTGACATCCATCAATGAGGTGCCCCTGACCTACGTTCCCGGTGAGGCATGCCGTGTCCAGGTGAAGGCGGCAGGACCGTTGCTGCGATGACCGAGCCGATCGCTGGGGGGTCGATCATCGCGGACGCTCACAATGACCTCCTTCTCGCAGTGCGACACATGCGAGAGCGCGGCCATCCAGATCCGTTCGGTGCGGAATTCCTGCCCCAGCTGCGGGCCGGCGGCGTCCGGCTCCAGGTGCTACCCATCTGCACGGAGGAACAGTTTGTTGGAGAGGGCGCACTTCGGCGGGCGATGGTTCTGCTCGAGGAGGCGTACCGCCTCGCGGATGAGCACGCCGAAGACGTTCTTCTCGTGCGGACGAAGAGCGAGTTGGACGAGGCCCTTACCTCGGGCAAGATCGCCTTGATCCTGGCGCTGGAAGGTGCCGAACCGATCGGGTCAGGTTTGGAACTCATTGACACCTTCTACAGGTCCGGGGTGCGAATGGCTTCGCTGTCCTGGAACCGCCGAACGATGATGGCGGATGGCGTCGGCGAATCGGACACCGGGGGTCGGCTCACCGCGCTCGGCGTCTCGGCCATCGCTCTCATGGAAGAGAGGGGGATGGTGGTCGACGTCTCACATCTATCGAGGGCGGGGTTCGACCATTTCGCTGACATCGCTCAGAAGCCATTCATCGCATCGCACTCCTCCTGCGCCAACCTCCAGCCCCATCCGCGCAACCTCCAGGACGACCAGCTCCAAGTGATGAAGGACAAGCAGGCTCTCCTGTGCCTGAATGCCTTTGGTCCGTTCCTCTCGGATCGACCAGATGTCGACTCGTATCTCGATCACATCGAACATGCAGTCGCGGTACTCGGTTCGTCGCAAGTCGGGATGGGCACCGACTTCCTGCTGGACGTTGCGAAGATCGTGGACCCCATACTCAGCGGGCTGCTTGTGCCCATCGACGACCTGCCGTGGGTGGATGGCTTGAGCCGGCCTGCGGACTTTGCGTCGTTCGTCCCGCGACTGACCCAGCGGGTCGGTACGAACGTAGCGACGGCGGTCGCGGGGGAGAACCTCGCCTCATTCATGAGGACCGCCTTGCCCTAGCCCGTGGGAGAATCCGGCCATGATGAAGGATCCCCGCACCTCTGAGAACGTCACCGTGCGCCAGCTCCTTGCGCTGCCGCTGCTGAGCCAGGCGACGCTACTGGCCGGCGAGGCCGGTGTCGATCTGAGCGTCCTCGACGTTCAAATCGCGCCTCAAGGTACAGCTGTCTTTCTGATTCGGACGGGTGCTGCGGTGGTGATCGATGGTTCTCGTATCCGAACGGACACCTACTTCCTCGATCTCGTTCTCCGATGGGCATCGGAGGCGTCCGCGTCCATGGTCGTCGTCACTAACCCCGGGTTAGACATCGGCCTTGCCCCGCGGAGGCTCGCTAACCGCTTGGGGATCCCACTCGTCGAGACGGACCTCGACACATTCATCATTGTCGATTCCCTCAGGGAGATCATCACCGAACCCGACCGCGTCCTCGCTGCGCTCATCGTTGATGCGGTCACAGCCCTCAGTCGAGTGAACCCTCGGGAAGGCGCGTCAGGGATGCTCCGCGTCGTCGACTCGATCCTGGATGCGACAACGGCTCTAGTCGGACTTGAGGGTCGGACAGTGCTCGGCCTAGCGATCGAACCTGCCCTTGTCGCGAAAGACCGCATCCCGGTCTACACGATCCAATTCCTGGGACAGACCGCACGAGCGATACACCCCGTCGTCCTCGCCATCAACGAGGCGCCAAGCTTCTGGCTCGTCGCCGAGCGCGACAGTCCAACGGCGTCCTGGCGACGAGGGGCAGAAAGTATCCTCAAGATCGCAAGCCAGTTCCTCGTCGCGACTCTTCTTTCCGACCGCCTCGCCCAGGAGAGAGACGCTCGCGTGAGACTGGGCGCCCTGAACGCGGTGATCGCCTCGGACGGGACGGAGCCCTCTGTGCTGCGACAGATCGGCGTTCTGGGATGGAAGGTCGAGGGGTGGTGCTCAGCCGTCCATGTCCAATCGATGGAATCGGGTAACGAGCTCCTTGTGCTCGCGCGCACTGATGAGCTCAAAACAGCGCTCACCCGCAACGGTATCGATGGAGCCATCATCGAACGTGCAGATGGGTGGACTCTCTGGGGTTTCTCCGATCGGGAACCGGCAGCCGGCCAGCGCTCGAAACTGATCTCTGGTGTGCGTCGAGCCCTGCTTGCCATCGCTGCTGAACACGAGGACATGAAGGTCGCCGCCGGGATCGGGCGACCGTATGTCGGCCTCGCAGGGTTGCGTCGAAGCCTCGCTGAAGCGCACGAAGCCGCCACTATCGCGCAAACCGGTGGCGATCGAGTCACTGTGCAACATATCGATGAACTTGGGGTGCAGCAGATCCTGTTCGGCTGGTACTCGTCGAAGGAGTTCGCCGAATATGCGCGTACTCTTCTGAAACCCATCCTCGACGCCGATGCCCACGGAGTCCTGATGGAGACACTGGAGAGCTACTTGGATTCTCAGTCTTCACCGACGCTGACGGCGGAGTCCCTGGGCCTTCACCGCAACACCGTGATGAACCGGCTCACGCGTGTGCAGGAACTGCTCGTCGCCGACCTGACCGACCCGGATCAGCGCCTAGCTGTTCAGCTGGCGTGTCGCATCATCAGACTCGACTCCTTCTAGCACGTTGTGCACTTAGCACTGGGTCTCCGCGAGAACTGAGCATGCAGCCCCTGTGTTGCGCGTCTAGGCACTCGTAATCTCCTCCTCACGCGGGGTATCCCGATCCCGCACCGCACCCGAGGAGTGATGATGTCGTTTTCGAAGAAGAGGATGAGGTGGGTTTCCGCAGCCGCGGTTCCCCTTCTCATCGCCCTCACTGCCTGTTCAGCAAATGCGCCCGAGGTTGGCGGAGAGGAGCAGGTTCGCGTCGCCTTCCTCAACGTGAGCGCGGCGAACACTTACATGGCTTCAGCCCGCGACGCGATGACGGATTACGCCGATGAGGAGAACGTGAAGATCACGGACTTCGATGCGAAGTTCGACGCCGCAGTTCAGGCCAATCAGATCCAGGACGTCATCTCGTCCGGGCAGTACCAGGGCGTGATCCTGACCGCACTCGATGGGGCTGGCATGGTCCCCGCCGTCCAGGAAGCCCTGGACGCAGGTCTCGAGGTCGTCGTTCTCAACCAGGTCGTCGGCGACAAGTTCGACACGGCGGATCCCCAGGTTGACGGCGTGGCCGCGTCTGTACTGTCGCCGCCGGAGATCACCGGCGAACGACTGGGTCAATTGACCGTCGATGCGTGCGCCGACATTGATCCGTGCCGGGTCGTCTACATGTTCGGCCTCAAGGGCACAGCATTCGACAATGCTGTGCGGGCGGGCTTCGACTCGTCGGTCGCCGATGCGAAGAACGTGGAGATCGTGGCGGAGCCCGAGGGCGGATTCCTTGGCACCGACGAGCCGCTCAAAGCGACTCAGGACGTGATTCAGGCGACCCCGGAGTTCGATGTGCTGGTGGGCAGCGGGGACCAGCAGGTCAAGGGAGCGCAGCTGGCGCTCGCTGACGCCGGCATGTTCTCGGTCAAGCTCATCGGTGTCGGTGGCTCGGAGCCCGCCATCGCCGGCATCAAGGACGGCACGTGGTTCGGAACGATCGCCCTCGCTCCCGCCGATGAGGGACGCTTCGCGATCGAAGCAATGGTCGCAGCAATCCGCGACTCCAAGAAGACCGGTGGCATCGACGCGGTCGAGGACCTCCCCGGCGCCGGACTGATCACGTCCGACAACGTCGACGACTTCACCGCGCAGTGGAAGGGCTGAGGAAATGACTACGCCCGCGCCGTTCCTTAACCTCACGAACATCGCCAAGTCGTTTGATGGCGTTCACGCACTTCGTGACATCGCCGTCACCATCCGGCGAGGAACGGTACATGCGTTGGTCGGAGAAAACGGCGCGGGCAAGTCCACCCTCGGCAAGGTGATCGCAGGCGTTCACGGCGAGGACCAAGGAACCATCGAGATCGATGGAGTCCGCGTCTCGTTCTCCACGCCCCGAGACGCACTGCGGCACGGCATTACGATCGTCGCTCAGGAACTCGCACTCGTTCCCACCCGCTCTGTCATCGAGAACGTCTACCTCGGTACCGAGCCGCATATCGGTCCTTTCGTGCGGACCCGAGCGTTGCGGTCTCGCTACGCGACGCTCACCGAAGATAGCGGCATCTTCGTCGACCCTTTTGCCTACGTCGGCGACCTGTCCATTGCTGACCAGCAAAAGGTCGAAATCCTGCGCGCGCTCGCGCGGGGATCATCGCTGATCGTAATGGACGAACCCACCGCCAGACTGGCGACGCACGAGGCGTTCGCGTTACGCCGCATCGTGAAGCAACTGAGAGATGCCGGTGCCACGATCGTCTACGTGTCGCACTTCCTCGAAGAGGTGCTCGACATCGCCGACGACATCACGGTTCTCCGCGATGGTCGAGTCATTCGCTCGGGACCAGCCGCTGTAGAAAGCCCCCAGACCCTCATCGAGAGCATGATCGGTCGACCCTTGGCTGCGGCCTTCCCGCCAAAGCAATACCCGGAAGGCGGCGGCCGGCCGATGCTGGACGCGTCCGGTCTCAGCGGTCGCGGTTTTCACGATGTCTCCCTGCAGGTTTCCCCTGGAGAGATTGTCGCCCTTACGGGACTCGTGGGATCAGGGCGCACTGAAGTCGTCCGTGCACTCTTCGGCGCTGATCGATCGACATCCGGCACGGTGCTCCTCGACGGGTCGCCGTACCTCCGCCGGAAGCCGTGGCGGTCTGTTGAACGGGGAATCGCACTGCTTCCAGAGTCCCGAAAACTCGAGGGCCTGTTTCTCAGCTTCTCGATCTCGGACAATGTGTCGTTGGCGTCGCTGAAGAAGTTCAGCAGAGGCGGGTTCGTCCGGACCGGACATGAGCGGGCGGCTGTATCTGAGCGGCTCGCCGAAGTGGACGTCCGCATGCGCAACGCTATGGACCCCGTCGGGCTTCTTTCTGGCGGAAACCAGCAGAAGACGATGTTCGCGAAATCGCTTCTGACCCAGCCGCGCCTGTTGATCATCGATGAACCCACCCGTGGGGTGGACGTTGGCGCGAAGCGACAGATCTACGACCTCATAGTCCGAGTCGCTCAAGAAGGAATGGCGGTGCTGGTCGTGTCCTCCGAGATGGAGGAAGTGATCGGCATCGCGCACCGCGTCGCGGTGATGCGGCAGGGAGAGATTGTCGGAACCCTCGCAGGGGATGACGTGACAGAACACGCCATCGCCTTACTCGCTTTTGGCTCGGATGACCTCATGCAGCACCCTCAAGGAAGGAATAACCCGTGACCACGATCGAGGCGCAGACTTCACCACGCGGGGCTCAGGTTCGCCGCTATCTCTCGAGGTACGCCATTGTCTGGGTGACGCTGGCGCTCTTCGTTCTTCTTGCTGTGTCCACGCAAGGATTCCTCACCCCTCAGAACTTGACGAACATTCTCGCCCAGCAGGCGACGGTGCTCATCGTGGCCGTGCCTTTCACTCTGCTCATGATCGCCGGCAGCTTCGACATCAGCCTTTCCGCCGTCTACGTCGCAGCACCTATCGTTGGCATCCAGCTTCAGATCGCCACGGGGTCAATTTGGCTCGCCGTCATCGGCGGCATCGCATTCGGAATCGTCTGCGGTGTGGTGAACGCGATCGTCGTCGTCCGGTTCAACATCAACTCCTTCATCGCCACGCTCGCGACTTCCTTCATCATCTTCGGTGTCGGATACCTTGTCAGCGGACAGTCGATTGTCGTCCCGACAGACCCTGACTTCCGCGGGCTGGCAATGACCCGCATCCTCGGGCTCACCTCCGCGACGTGGTTCGCGCTCCTGGCGGTGGCGGTCTTCTGGGTGCTTCTGGCTCGCACTCGATACGGGCGATACGTCTACGCCACTGGTGCCAACCCCGAGGCGGCACGGCTCTCTGGGGTGAGGGCAGGGTGGATCGTCGCATCGACCTTCCTGCTCGCCGGAGGAGCGGCAGGGTTCGCCGGGGTACTCAACGCGTCTCGAAGCGCGAGCGCGCAGGCGTCCGATGACTTCACCTTCGCGTTCGGCGTGATCGCTGCCGTCGTCGTTGGTGGCACGTCAATCGCAGGCGGATCGGGTGCCGTGTGGCGAACCGTTGTGGGCGTCGTGTTTATCGCGCTCCTCAATAACGGGTTCAACCTGAACCAGGTGGATCCGATCATCCAGCGCATCATCCTCGGCTGTGTGATTCTCCTCGCAGTCGGAATCGACGCTGTGACTCGACGCGGAAAGGCCGGATAACAGGAATGCATAGCGAAGCACAAACAGAGAAGTGGGACGAGGCACTCACATGGGGCGGCGAGACGACAGTCGCGCGATTTGACCCGGAGACGGGCGCGCACTTCTTCGTCCGGATCGACTCGACCCGACTCGGACCGGCCGCCGGCGGCACGCGTGCTGTCGTGTACACGAACCCCGCGGATGCTTTGATTGACGCTGGCCGGCTGGCAGGAGCAATGACCCTGAAGATGGCCGTGGCGGGACTACCCATGGGCGGAGGAAAGTCTGTCATCGCGCTACCCGCGCCTCGTCAATCGCTGCCGAAGTCGACCTGGAAACGTATTCTTCGGCTGCATGCCGAGAATATCGAGCGCCTCCACGGGGCTTACTGGACGGGTCCAGACGTCAATACCGACTCGACTGACATGGCCGAGCTCCACAAATACACCACACATGTCTTCGGCCGATCGGTCGCCGAGGGCGGGTCCGGGTCGAGCGCTGGGAACACCGCCCGCGGCGTTTTCGCTGCCATCCTCGCGACTGCCTTGAAGCTCGGACACTCGAGCCTCAAGGAGCGGCGGGTGATCGTTCAAGGACTGGGCGCCGTCGGGGGAGACTTGGCGCGCCGACTGCTGGAGGCTGGAGCGTCAGTCTCCGTAGCCGATGTCGATGAGGGTCGACTCGCTCACGCGCAACAGCTCGGGGCTTCCCTCCTTCAAACGACTGAGGTGTTCACTACCGAGTGCGAAATATTCGTTCCGTGCGCCATGGGCGGCGTGATCGACGCAGAGGTCGCAGCCACTCTGCCCGTTGCAGCGGTCGCTGGCGCGGCCAACAACATCCTCGCCTCTGATGAAGCAGGACGCATCCTTCACGAACGGGGCATACTTTTCGCGCCGGATTTCGTAGCAAACGCCGGAGGCGCGCTGCACCTGGTCGGACGGGAGGTTCTGGGGTGGAGTCCCGTCGAGGTAGAAGCGCGCGTCGACAGCATCGGCGACACAATCGACGAGATCTTCGACATCAGTCGAGGACGAGGAATCACATCCACCGAAGCCGCCCTAGAACTCGCGCGAACCAAAGTGCACGAGCCAAGCTGACTTGTCGCGCATCACGAATTGCACGCCTTCCGAGGTAGTGGAAAAGTTGCGACGGGGTCTCCGGAGCCGTTCCTCGCGTCCTCCCGACTACTGAAGTGTGAATGGTCGTTGTTCGACCGCGGTTGCGGGGCACCCTAGTCAGCAGCCACCCCCGGTCAGCGCGGGCGACGCCGTGATAACGCAGGCTGTGATCATGATTCCTCCAGAGACTCACCCCTGGGCGTGGTCGTTGGACGCAGTGCTTAGCCTTACAGGTATCGCCGTTGCAGTGCTCGGTGACCGAGTTCGCTCAAGTGCGGGCCGACACGCAGACTAAGTATCTGCCGAGACCCCTCGCCGGAGCCGCTGCACCAAGACGGTCCACGCGATGTCTCAGGCGGGTTGGTAGAAGACGTCAGGACAGAACGCGATTACCGACATGTTTCGTGAGAAAGACGGGCAGGCTTGGCGTCAGAGCACTCGCCCGTCTTTTCAAGGGTGTCGTGTCTCACCGACCGACAACTTTCATGAGATCGGACAGTTCTGCACCGCGCTGCGCACAAGCTGTCGGCCGATACGTCCGAAACCGTAGACGGCGATGTTCTTCATGATGTGATCCTTCGAGTGAGGAGGTGGTCGCTGGGTGTATGTCCCGGATGTCTCGCGTCGACCAGGTCCCCATACTCCGGATTCTGGTTGATGTAGGCCGAAACCAGGGGGCAGTAAATGGTGACGAGCAGACCGCGATCGCGCACGTCGTCAAGGGCGTAAGCGATGAGCTCTACAGCGATGCCTCGCCCTCGGAACTCCGGAACAACCGTCGTTGAGAGGATTACGACCCGGTTACCCATCTGTTTGAACTCGATCGTCGCCACCTCGAACTCCTCGAGGCTGGCCACGTAGTGACGTCGAACGTCGTCGCGGTGCACGACCATCTCGAACTCCGCGTCCACGGAGGGCAGGTCGACGTCGCGAAGACTGTCCCTGCGAAGGTCCGCCAGGCCGTCCTGAAGGAACCTGTCTTCGGCTGTGTGGGCTGCGGATTCGGAGCCTTCGCTCTCGCCGCTGTTCTGTTGCGTGCTCATCATTCGCGTCCATTCTTCAGGGGATCGGTTTCAATCGACCGCGCATCGTGGATGTCGACTGCCGGGTCATGAGGCAGCGGGTCACCCGATGAAGACGAATCCGCCCTCGGTGGCATTGGCTTCAGAGAAGGTGATCGCCATCTGGAGGTAGCACAGCCCCTCCTGTGCCTCGGCGCGGTCGAGGGTGCCGACGTCAAATGTCTCTGCCCCAGCACGGCTCGCCATATCGAGGACGAATGCCGCGGCATCGCGGTCATCTGATGAAGCGAGCACCGTGAGCGGCTGGTCGTCGATACTTGCGGCCTTCAGATGACCGGCGTAGTTGGTGTTGAATGCTTTGACGATCCGGCTGTCGGGCAGCGCCTCAGCGAGAGCGGCAGCCGCGCTCCCTTGCGGGGCGCGTACCCGAGCAAGCGGGTCGAAGGTGACGGGGTTGCTGATGTCGATGATGATCTTGCCCGTGAGAGCTTCGCTGTGATCTCTGATGATGTGTTCGTGCGCAGCGCCTCTCGTACATCACCGCTGCGGCTGAGGAGCCGATTCGCACGCACTCTGCGGGGAGACGTGCCCAGGCTGAGCGGGTGAACTTCACGCTTGCTCCGGAGCCTGGGAGCCGCTGGTTTGTTCGGTACCTTGCCACGACCGCTGGCTCAGTGCGATCAGGGTTGCTGCCAGGGTCGAGGATCCCGAATTTATGAACGGCCGCCAACCTGGCTAGCCGTTCACACGCAACGTGCGCAGACAACAAGTGTCTGATCGTCCTCTTAGTGTCTGCGCTTGTTTATGCTCAGGCACCGCGCACTGGCCTTCAGATGGCTTCCGACAACTCCAGGGGCGCCCACGACCACCCCCGACCACGATGCCAATGCAGCATGCCGCGTGACGGGCGAACCAGGGTGCTCGAGATCCAGATGTCGGTGAGCGTGTCGGGAACATCCGGCTCGCGGTTCGGCAGCTGCGGGATGTTCTCCTCATCAACCTCAAGCTGGTCGAGTGCGCTCCAGGACGCCAGGGATGTCACCCACACGAAAGCGTGCTGTCTCGTTCCACCGTATCGGGCGAGCTTCTGGGCAACGTCTGCTTCCCGCCGGAAGACGCCATCGAGCCAGTCGCCGAACTCGCTGATGTAGTCCCAGCTGTTCCAACCCGCGGCAGAGAAGTGGATGAATCCGCGCTGCCCGGGGAGTGCATGGGCGTCCTCAACGCCGAGGTGCTCGAGTTCTTCGGGGACGTGATCCGCCAACAGCTCTGATTCATACTTGCGGATCAATTGGGGTAGCAGGAGCCGAACGCGGCGAAGGTCCGCCTTGGTGTGGATGAGGGTGACCTCCCACGCGGGCGAACCTGGCTCGGTGTCGAGTTTCCGACCGTGCTTCTTCAAGGCGTCTCGCAGCTTGAGATAGGGACTGTCGGTGTCCGTGACCACTTCCAGGGGCTCGTCACCTGTGGCCGCCCGGATCAGCGCATCGGGCATGCTCGGTTCGCTGCCGTCGTCGTATGCGTCGACGGTGACCCCCAGGGCGCGCGAGACGGCGAAGCGAGCCAAGTACTCTTCTTCTCGCGGGGGAGTCATGACAACGAATCTACGACGCGACTGCTCGGAGTAAGTGCGCTGGCAATAAGAGAGTCCGTATCGTACCCTCGGGAGCAGAAAGCGTTGGCTGGCCGGCGTCAGCCGAACAGCTCAGCGATGCCTTCTGAGGCGGTCTCGAGAACAAAGCGCATTCGGTTGATCCGATCGTGATTGACCATTCCCGGCTCGTCCCCGAATCCGGACCCATCCCACAGGCCCTGCTGCAACTCGCCAAGCGGGGTATGAGGTCGGAGCGAGTGCGTGCGGTACGGATCGACGATGATGATCCTCGCCCCGGGGTTCAGCGCCGCCCAGCGCCTGATCGGCTCTGTGACGTGGACGTCGGAGAATGAGGATCCGATCGCCACCAGCAGCTTCGCACCCACGAGAACCTCATCGATCTCACGCACCAGCGCTGGATATGCACGGTCTGACCTCAGCTTGTTGCCGAGGCCAAAGATGGAGACGTCCATAGCGAAAACGTCGGCCGGCGCCCGTTGCCCGATGGAGTATTCATCGATGCCGAGGATCGGGAGCGGGCTTCCGATGATCTCATGGGAGGTTCGCCAGTTGAGGGACCCGTGTACCTTCAGGAGCCTCAGCGCCCCCTCAGGGTGCCGTTCATTGAACCACCGGATGCCGCCGTCCCACAGTGCAGCTCCCGTCGAGTACTGCACCCCGGAAGCGTCGGCGGCGCGCTCGATCAAAAGGTCGTAGTTCGTCGAAATGATGCCCTGCAGAGGCGCTGAGACGAGGGGACGAAGGTATGACACATCAGCTGTACCAGAACGGGCGGTGAGGATCTCCATGACGGTGATTCGAACCTGGTGAGCAAGGAGCACGGCTGCGTACTGGACAGTCGGCGGCTGAGCCGGGTCGGTGGACATCGATGGGAACTCGGCCCATTCGTCGACCCAGAATCTCGAGATAGCCGTATCGCGCTTGGAGAGGGCATCGATGGCGGCGAAGTACTCCTCGATGTTGGTGACCCCAGCCAACCGACGGCGAACCTCGTGCCACGTGCGACCGATGTTCGACTCGTCGTTCACTGGGTAGACAGTGTCGAGGTGGCCGACGACAAGGTCTGTTAGTTCCGTTGAGACGGGGAGTTGAGGAGCGGAGGCGCCAGCCCCCAGCAGGACAATGATGGACTCTCCAGCTTCTTCGACCCATGAGTCCATAGCCGCCATCGTAGCGACAGAGCCACCCATCCGTCGGTGTCGGGCGAGAGCCCCGTGCACCGAATCAGACGAATCCGCTTCCGACCTCGGCCTGGGGGCGGGGTTCCAGGATTTTCTCCAGTGGGACGGACGAAGTTAGCCGTCAGATGACTCGAAGGCGACGCTATGCAGGACTCAGCCTCATGCCGGCGGCCCGCCGCAGCGTTTAGGCAGGGAACCGAGTCTCGGTGAGTCGAATGACTCTTCGCCGTCGATCGGAGTCGACGCATCCTTAGATCAGTGCGAACGTTCGCGGCCTGCTGTCGAGGCCCCGACTGGCAGGCAGGAAAAGAGAGCTTCATGGCATCGACCCTGATTCTCGGCAACGGCGATATGGCAGGCGCGATCGGCGGATTCCTATCGCGCGCATCTGTAAGCCCAGCAGGGAAACGCGGTTCGACTATCACGGCGAAATGCACTTCCACGCCACATCCAAATCTCGCGATGGTCTATCTGATAGAGAACCGAGGGCCCATGAACTTCTCGAGCGAACACCACGGCTCCCTGACTGATCGACTCTCGGCAACGATGCGCGAGAGCGCAGCCGGACGCCGTCTTCGCGAGGCCCTCACCGATCTCCGGGGTAGATCGGCACCGCTGCATTGGTCGAACCTATTCGGGGTGGTGTCGATGGCCTGCCTCGTCATCCTCTTCGTGACCGGTGTGTTCCTCATGTTCGGGTACGACGCGTCCAGCGCTCCCGTGACGTATGCGGGGAGCTACCCACCCCTCGTCGGCATAGAGATGTCCGCGGCCTATGCCTCAACGCTCTACCTGTCGTTCGAAGTGCCCGGAGGGCTGTTGATGCGCCAGGCCCATCATTGGGCTGGCCTCCTGCTCCCCGCCGCGATCATCCTGCAGATCCTCGTGAACTTTTTCACCGGTGCCTTCCGTCGTCCGCGACGAGGGAGCTGGGTGCTGCTCTTCCTGGTCTTCGCGATGGCTCTCGCCTCGGGATGGAGTGGCTACGCGCTACCTGACGACCTTCTCTCCGGCACGGGATTGCGCATAGCGGAAGGGATCGCGCTCGGCATCCCGTTCGTCGGAACCGCGCTATCGAACTTAGTGTTCAGCGGTGCCTTCCCCGGTCGGATCATTGAGAACCTTTACCCCCTGCATGTCTTCGTCTTCCCGGCCGTGCTCGTCCTGTTCTTGATCCTTCGCATCCGCTCTGGCTACCGTCATGGTGCCCCGCAGTTCGCAGGCCCCGGCCGCTCGGAGCAGAATATCGTCGGGATCCCTTTTTTCCCTCAGATGGCGATGCGCGTCGGAGGACTGTTCCTCGTCGTTAGCGGACTCATCATGGCGATTTCCGCAACAGTCACGATCGCTCCCATCTGGTTGTACGGGCCTTCGTCTCCGGGGGACGCATCGGCAGGTAGCCAACCGGACTGGTACACCGGCTTCCTAGACGGGGCCTTGCGACTCGTGCCGCCCGGGTGGGAGGTCGAGTGGCTGGGCCGCACGTGGACATTGGCGGTGCTCGTTCCGCTAACCGTCGTGGCGCTCTTTCTCTTGCTCGTCGTATCGTACCCATTCCTCGAAGAATGGATCACCGGCGACAACCGGAACCACCATCTTCTCGATCGGCCGAGGAACGCGCCGGGCCGCACTGCCATAGGCGTCGCGGCGATTGTTTTCTACGGAGCCCTCTGGGGGGCCGCCAGTGCCGATCTGCTCGCCACAGTATTCGCTATCGGCCTCGAACAGACCATCCAGTTTTTTCAGGTAACGGTCCTCCTAGGGCCCATGATCGCATTTGTGCTCACGCGCCGGATCGCGATTGGTCTGCAGCGCAAGGATCGACACCTAATGCTCCACGGATTCGAGACTGGACGGATCGTGCGGTTACCGGGTGGGGAGTACGTCGAAGTGCACTCACCACTGACACCCGAGGAACGGTCGCGACTGAACTATGAAAACGCCCGCCTTGGTCCGGGCATGAAGCCCGGAGGCGGACGCGCCGCGCCCACCCCACTGCTTCGCGCCGCGCTCTGGCGCCTGTTGTTCGAGGAGCGCCTGGAGCCTCAAGAGAAAATCAAGACTGCCGAGAAGTCCCCCTCGACAGCGGACCGACAACATGACCTCGACCAGTAAGTCGTGACGGCGGTATTCGCAGGTGGACGAGGTCGAGTCGGCTCCACAGTCGCAACCTCTTGGAATCATCGATGTGAGGCCATCTCGAGCGGACTCGATGATGGAGCGGGCTACGCCGAGGGGACGAGCGGACAACCGGGCAAGCTCGCCGCGCAGATCCATTCAAGGCCGCAGGCACCAGCGGTAGAATCAGAACGTGCCACGGTCCCGCCGTGAGAGAAGGTACCCTTCTTTCACGAGTGCACGTAGAGGGCACGGCCCCGCCGTGACTCCCGAGAATTCGCGGAATCACGCGTCCCGTTAAGATAGATGTCGTGGGCTCCGGGGCTATTCGCTTTGTCCCGGAGCCGCAGGTGAGGCGCTGCGCCGGCGGCGATCGCGGCGACTGGCGACGAACGCGCCGACAGCGAGGGAAGTCGTCAGCACCGTACTCACGAACGTGAGCCAGCTGATGGGCTCTCCGTTGACCATCAGCACCACCCCGACCACGAAGAGCACGACTCCGCCGATGGCGATGATCGTCCAGAAGATCTCCGGGGCAGTGAGGGACTCACGCTTCTTCCCCGTCATGCGAAGGGCTCCAGCAGAGTCGGGTCAGTAGGGTCGATGGTTCGCGAGTTGCTGACCTTCCGGTCCCGGATGTGCTCGCGGGTGGTGGAGGCGACGTCGCTCGAGGTGTGCTCGAGCATCGCCAGGGTCTCAGTCTTCCGGTCACCGGTGAGTTTTTCCGGCGTCAGCCAGGCATCCCAGGTATCGGGCGTCAGGAACGCAGGCATCCGGTCGTGCACCTCGCCGCTGGCATCGCGCGCTTCGCGGGTGATGACGACGAGCCGGCGGGACTTCTCGCCGTTCGGCAGCTCCATCGACCAGGTGAGACCGGCGGCCGAGAGCAGCCCGTCGCCGTACAGGAAGTGAGGGGTCTTCGGGGTCTTGTCGCCGGTCCACTCGAAGTAGCCCCTCATGGGAACGATGCATCTCGCAGCACTGAAGGCGGGCGCCCAATAGGGCGCCCGAAGTCATCCCGCGCCCCTTGGTTGCAGTAGCCCGCGCTTGCAGCGGCGCGCTTGTCGACCTCGATTGCGACGATTCCTGGAACTCTCACTGGCTTTGCTCGCGGTCGCGGATGAGATCAACGATTCGAGCTGGATCGCAACCCTCGACTAGCCACATGTGCGGCGTGATGCGTTCTCCACGCAGATCGAGCTCTAACCCGACACTCGTCATGAACGCATGACTCTGCTCAGGTCGCCATCCGTCGGGGATGGCCAGCACAACATCTCGCACCCCGGGCACGGTGCCCACTCGTTCGTCGAACTGCCACGCGGGGTAACGGCGCCTGGTTCCGACAGTGAAGAAGAACAAGCTGCGATTGTGTGCGCGTCTTCTCACCTGCCGCGTTCCGATGCATAGGAAGGCGGCGGCCTCGTCGTCGCTGAAGGAATCAACGATGGCCTTGATGCGCGCCTTGAACTCTGGCCGCAGGCGCTGTTCTGGGTGAGATGAGTCGATAGGCGTGAGCACATCTCTCCCTTTTTCGGAAATGAACTCCGTGATGGTGATCAGCAAGGCGTCGATGAGCTTCCAATCGCGTCCTTGCTCGGCAGCCACCTCGAAGAGGTGGCTGAGGGAAGCCGCAATCTCTTCCGGAGACACTGCCTCGTGTGTGTCCGATTGATCCTCTGCAGCAGTCTCCGCGCGGACTTCTTCCGACTGTTCACCCGATGTCATACGAGTACCCCTCGAGGATGATCGCAATGGCGCCCGGATCTCTTCCCAGATTCAGCCAGCGCACCGGTGATTGCGCCTGCCGTTTACTTTTGAGACCGGCGCGCGGAGTGGTGAAGAATCGGTGGATCGTGGCGAGAGTCCATTCAGCGGGTATGGAGGACGCGATGAGGCGAACGCCATCCACGACGGGCTTGTTTCGATCGGGAGAGAACTGCCAGGCAGGGTAGCGAACCTCGTTATCGGCGACCTCGACCGCGTGGAGAAAACCGGCTTTCGTCGCGCGGTCGATGAAGCGTCGCGTCGTATGAAGCCTCGTCACCGCTTGCTCGGGATTCAGAGACGCATTCATCGCGGCGCGTTGCAGCGCCTTCGATTCGGGCGGCGTCGGTTCTCCTGCGAGAGAACGGATGCGCTCGTTCCGTTCAATCAGCCCAGTCAGCCGGCGGCCGGGCCTAAGGCTCCTCGCAACCCCCGGGTCGTAGTCGACGTAGCCCATTCGGCTCCATGCAAAGACCACCGCCATCCGGAATCGATGCCGAGCCAGATACCAGTCCTGCCCGGTCCAGTCTTCGACGGCGTGGGACGGTACGCCGCGGGTCTCCGGAAGTAGGTGCTCGAACACCTCGCTGAATGTAGGTCCATGGGCATGCCGGCGGCGATGATGAACTATGAACAGGCCGGCCGCCAACCCCCACTGCCGGGCTGACTCACCTTCGGTGAGCTCCGCGAACAACACGCTCCATGCCAAAGGGGTGGGGGGCTTCGTCGAGATCCACTGTCGGACAGGTGCTCGGGACCCTGTGTTCGTCATGGCGGTCGCCATCCTCTCATTCGTTTTCAGCCGGCCCGAAACTGCTCGTGTTGATCGCGAGTTGCTACGCGTCCCACACTATGGCTTACGCGTAAGCCCATACAAGGCTGCCATCCTCGCAACGCTTGGAACCGTGACCAGTCGTGAGGGTGAGGCAGACGCCGAGTGGCAGGACTTCGTCCTCAAGCTCTCGGTGCAACTTCGCCGTCTCCGCCTCGAGGTCGGGCTGAGTCAGGAGGAAGTAGCTCACCGTGCTGGGCTCAGTCGCTTTATCTATCGCCAGTACGAGAGTGGAGAATCGCGTCGCGGCACCGCCGCCAACCCCGCGCTTCGGTCCATCCTTGCGATCGCTCAAGTGCTACAGGTCTCTGTTGACGATCTCCTGCCGAAGCCCGTACCTGATCTTCGGAGCCGGTAGACGAGAACTCGGTCTCTGTCTCGTGATCGCTTCCCGGGACGCGGAGTCGCACGAGTCGAAATCGAAGAGGCGCACGGGTTGGCGCTCGACCGCGGGACGAAGCTCTTCGCCGTCGTAACTTGGCATTGGATTCGTCGCTGAGGGCGATGGACGCTTGTAATCACCGTGCGGGCCGCGTTCAGGGGGCCCGTATCGCCTCCGCTCGGGCAGCCAGCGATCAGCGGTGTGCTGCCCAAGCGCGAGCATCCCAGCCTGACACGTCGACCATAGACATGACACGGGGATCTGATTGCGCTTCTTCGTCAGATTCGGTCGATGGCGGCCGTCGGCCGCCCGGGGTTTCGTGCGGCACAGCCTTGAGACACCGCGGCACTGACTCGCTTCAGAGCAGCGCTGAACTTTCACGTCCTCTTGGCGTGAAGTCTGATGAGTTTTCTTGATCGCAAGAAGGGGGGGCGACCTGCGTCGAGATGTTCCGTCGCTCGGTCCGGAAGACGGACAGACACGGCCGGTACTGACCTCGCGCTAGTTGGGATCATCCGTATATCTGTAGCCCCATACATATTTGCACGCCGAGATTGCTGCTCGTAGTTACGAGCGATGTCCGCTGGCGGCGACCGCTAGGTCAGGATGACCGACGCAGGACTCGACCCAGATGGTGGCGAGACGAATCAAGCAACCGACGGCGGACAGTCGCCGCACCACTGTGACGGATGGCCGTAGAGCATTGCGCCTCCAGCTCTAGGGAGTCGACGTCAGCGCGGCGGAATATTCCGAAAGCAGACGGCGAGGGGAGGGCCTGCGAAACCTCACCAGCGCAGCAGCGAGGGGAGTCGCCGTCGCTGTGGGGCAGCCCCACTCAGAAGAGTCCTCCCTGGGGGCCGGTGGGGTTGGCAGGGAGCGCAACTCGGGTGACTGAGATGGACTTCCAAACTGGAGTCATCCTTGACCAGGGTCTCGCGCCCTATGGTGCGCGGCTGCCGCTGGCGCACCGACGTGCGGACAGCTGTTGCCGTGAAGCGCCCGTTTTGCGGTCATCGGACGGGAACCCGCGATCGACATCTTCGGGATTCCAGCCCGGGGTGTGATCGTTGCTGCAGACTGACCGCAATGCGGACAGCTGTTGCCGTGAAGCGCCCGTTTTGCGGTCATCGGACGGGAACCCGCGATCGACATCTTCGGGATTCCAGCCCGGGGTGTGATCGTTGCTGCAGACTGACCGCAATGCGGACAGCTGTTGCCGTGAAGCGCCCGTATTGCGGTCATCGGACGGGAACCCGCGAACGACATCTTCGGGATTCCAGCCCGAGGTGTGATCGTTGCTGCAGGCTGACCGCAATGCGGACAGCTGTTGCCGTAAAGCGCCCGTTTTGCGGTCATCGCACGAGGCTGCCGCGATCGATAGCCTCAGAGTTTCAAGGCGAAGCCTTGAAAGGAGCCGACGGTATGACTGCGAACGGGCAACTAAAACCCTGATTGCAGATCGGGGAGATTCGGATGGCATGGTGGATGTTTTGGCAAGTCAGGCCCGCAGACTGCCGGTCTACGTGCGTGCGTCCCGTGTGTGGTCCGGAGCAGATGAATTCGTACGGTTACCCGTTTCATCTCCGCTTTGAACCGGCAGGACAGGGGCTACCGACGACGGTTTGCGGGCAGCCCCTGTCTTCGCTTCAGTACTCGACCCCTGGGTGGGGCTTCGTGGGTGTCATCGTGTCGTTGTAGATGGGAGCGCCGGCTTGGCGTCGCATTTTTGCTCTATCCCTCTCGAATCGCTCGCGAAGGGGCGTTCCATCCTTCGAGGTTGTGCGGTCGAGCCACCGCTCGAAGTACGGCGGCAGGGACTCGAGGCGGGCGCTGGCTTGCTCGAGACGCGCCCGCTCGGAGTCGGCATCATCCAGCGCGCGAACCGCGTTCGCCTGCGCTCGTCGAGCGCTCTGCTCGGCCTCGCGAGCACGTAGGAGCGCTTGTTGCAGAGCTTCTCTCGCCGCCGCCGCCTCGCGTTCCCTAGCAGCGAGCTCGGCTTCGCGGTTGTCGACGGCTGAGACGCGTGACCTCAGTCGCATCGCGATCGCCTCGGTCTCCGCGATATCAAGATCAAGCTTCATCGCGCCGGCCCGCAGTCGATCCGCCCGAGCTTGGAAGTCGCTACTGCTGAGGTGTTCCCTCGAGCGTTCGGTGACCCGATGCTCCACGTCATAGCCGCTCGCCGCCACTGCCGCGCGCAGCGCGCTGTGCTGACGCTTCAGGTCGTGTGGCCCCTTGAAGAACTCCATCTGAGAGAGGCGGCCGTCCTGTGTCACCGGAGTCATCAGTACCTGGATCTGGGGGTGATACTCATCCAAATGAAGCGACCACCCGACGACGTTCGGCTGACCGAACTCAGCGCACACCCAGTCCATAGCGGCGGCCATGTAGCGACGCGCTTCAGCACTCAGGTGATTCTCGCGCCAATCGGAGTTTTGCGTTGCGAACCAGGTCGGGTCCAGTTGCAACACAATCGGCCTCATGAGAACCGCGTCTCGTCGCAACGGCCTGTGTACAGACCTGAGCCGGTGCTTCAGATAGTCGTCGAACTCGTCCGAAGGCGGACGCCCGTCGATGGTCACTGGCCAGCGGAAACCCCCCGCCCCGTCGTTGACCCTCGTTACGTTCAAAGGAGTCCGTGCCGGCACGATGTTCACGTTCCGTTGAGGGAAATAGTGATCGGCCGCTTGGTCGACGTCGCGCGCAATATGGCGGAAGAGATTCTTCGCGTGAGGTCCGCGCTTTACCTTGAGGGAGGCGTCGAAAGTTATCGTGAAGCTCATCGATTGCCCCCTCGGCCGGCGTCGATCGCGTTGTCGAGATCCATAGCGAGGCTTGCAGACGCCACGCTCACGTCGGTGCTCGCGGTCGTCTTCCGGATCATGCGAGTCGTCACGCTGCGACACCTCCCCGGAGGAGAGCTGCGAAGTGCTCGCACTCGTCATCTGTGAGCGGTCCACTGGTGGAGAGGACACGGTTGGCCGCTAGCCGGAGTTCCGCGCGAGCTGACTCGGCCGCCACTGGCGAATCGGCTCGTTCGAGGTGCTCGAGATCCGAGAGCGCGACTAGATACTTGCGATTCGCCTCGCTGCGCCGATGGGGGAGAGAGCCGTCCTTGACCCGCCTGCGCAAAGTGAATACGCTGCCGAAGCGACGAGAGCCGTCCGGGTTTCGAATCTCTGCGGCTTCATAAAGGTCGAGAAGCTGCTCGGTCGGCGATCCGGTGAAATGAGCCGTTGTAGACATAGTGGTCCTTGAAGAGGACCGGTTGCTGCCACGCTCTACTCGCCGGGTAGGTTTTCCGGATTCGTCATCCGGTGGAACGCTGGTGTTCCTATGACGCAAATCTATTCCGCTTCGCGAGCGGATTACAGGTGGGGCTTCGTCATTTTTCGCTTAATCGACCTATAAGATACCACAGCAGTGGGCAGATGCTGCCAAAGCCGTGCGGACCAAAGGGGTGAATCTACTCCGACCATCGCCAGGCGACGCGACGCATCGCCCAGGCGCGTTCGCTGTACACCTTGCCGGTCGATGGATCGGTCGCACGCCTTCCTCGGTCGGCGGGATTGATAGTCAGCTTGAGACCGAGTCGAACGATCGCTCTCCTTCGCGCAAGCACAGGCAGTGCCGACCATCGCTCGGGGATCGAGTTGGAAAGCATGAGGTCAGTAATGGGCGAATCGGATCGAAGACGTTCCATTCGAGACAACGCACTCTGCAAGCGCTCCGCAATCTCGTTCAGTTTCTCTCGCGCGCGCTCCCGAGGGATGAGTCCGTCACCGATCATGTCCGTGAGATCATCGCGCCGCTTATGCAGGTCCGCGATCTCGGCCTCGAGGGGAGCACTATCTTCGGTTGTTCGCAAGGCCTGAACTACGCGTGGGTCCGAGAGTTTGAGAGCTATAACCTCACCGACAAGAGCGTCAACGTACTCCGCTCGGATCGACACGCAGTGTTTGTCGACGCAGACGTAGGTGGTGTGCTTGATGCGCGCGCCTGCGGCATCGAGAACAGGAAGACGTGCCTTCCCGGCGTCGGCTGCGCCCTTTCGCGTGGTCTGATCCTGGGCATGTGAGTACAGGGTGCCACCGCACACCCCGCATTCGAGAAGCCCCGAGAGCAGGTGCTTCGGCGACACCGCCCACGAGCGCTTCGTCTTCCTGGCCAGTTTCAAGTCCCTGAACGCTCGCCACGTTTCTTCAGTGACGAGCGGTGTCCACTGAGGGGACTTCCCGGGTGCTAGCTCGACTGATTCCCCTTGATACGTCACGATGCCGGCGTAGTGAGAGTTCTCCAGCAGTCTTTGGACTCTTGAACTTGCCCACTTGCCACCCATGACGGGTCTGAGACCGGGGGTATCCCAGCGCTCGATAAGTCGGTTCCACCTCCTTGCGATCGAGCGGTAACTATCGCCGCGAAGCACGCATCGGTACCCGTCGCGGACCAGGTTTGACTCTGTGTCCACCACGACGATGTCTCCGTTGACGCGCTCGTACCCGAAGGGACGCAAGCTGAACTGCCAGTAGCCGTTGGCAGCAGCCTGTCGGTTGGATGCTTTCTGACGCAGCGCTTTCTGCTCGGTCTCGAACTGAGACCACGCAGCAACCGTGCGCGCAACGGCTCGTCCGGACGGAGTGCTCAGATCCAGTGACCCCGCTGTCACCATGTGAACTGGAATCTCGAGACGGATGACCTTCTCGAGGTCGCTTGTTAGGCGCAGCAAGCGGTCCTGATGCCAGGCGATAATCGCCCTCGGATGGTCCATAAGCATCTCTTCGAATGCCGGCCGCCGTGCTCCGCTCGTCGCGCTGATGTCGTTGTCGACGTATACGCGCCCGACCTGGAGGCCAAGGCGTGCAGCCAGTTCGTGGCACTCTCGCTCCTGGCGTTCAACGCCCAGCTCCTCGCCGGTACGGTCTTGAGAGATACGAACGTAGATCGCACAGGTTGCTTCAGCAGAAATTGCCACAGTCAGAGGATATCCGTAGACACCCCTGCAGGGCACGCAGCTGCACTGGGTCGACCGCTCGGCGCCGTGCCCGGGCCGGTGACATCCGCTTCGTCAGCCGGCTGTCATCGGCTCCTGCGCGAGTACGACGCGCGGTGCGTCACCACGACTGCCGAGATACGCGAGCTCTGGGGCGACGGGCCGCCGGGTACGTCACCCGGTCGAGGCACGGATCCCGACCAGTCTCGCGTGCTCGATGCCATGAGCAGCCGCGATGCGCGAGCCGCTGCCGAGCTGTCTCGACGGTCGGGGCTCGCGCCTGAGCGAGTCAATGCCCTGCTCGGGCTGCTCGAGCTCGAGGGTGCGGTGCGACGAGTCGAAGGGGGGTGGCAGAGGGCGCGGGTCAGCGAGCGGCGCGGCTGACGCGACGGTGATCGGCGTTCCTGCACACTTGATCCATGGAGTTCGCGGCGGCCGCACATGCCTTCGCCGACCACCTTGCTCAGGTGCGTCGGCTGTCTCCCGCCACCGTGCGCGCTTACCGATCAGACCTACGGGACCTCGCGGAGACCGTCGGTGAACTCGAGGTCGACCAGGTCACGCTGGAGACTCTCCGAGACTGGCTCTGGCGGGCGACTCAGCGTGGGGATGCGCGGTCGACGCTCGCGCGGCGAGCAGCGGCGGCGCGCTCCTTCTTCAGCTGGGCGCACGAGCAGCAGCTCGTCGATCACGATCCGAGCCTGCGCCTGGTCGCTCCCAAGCGGGGGCGAACCCTCCCCACCATCGCTTCTCAGGATGCGATGACGACCCTGCTCGATGCGCAACGCCGAGCCGCCGGCGCCGGTGATCCGCTAGTTCTCCGAGACCACGCGATCCTCGAAGTGCTCTACGGCGCCGGGATCCGCGTCTCCGAGCTGTGCGGCCTCGATGTCGACGACCTCGATCTCGATCGAGGCACCGCGCGCGTTCTGGGAAAGGGTTCGAAGGAGAGAGTGGTGCCCTTCGGGGTCCCCGCCCGCGATGCCGCCGGCGCGTACCTGACCAGAGGGCGTCCCGCACTCGCCGCCCGCACAGCGCGGCCGACTCCCGCTCTGTTCCTCGGCAGTCGTGGTGCGCGGATCGGACCGCGCGCGGTGTATTCACTCGTCGCCGAGGTGCTCGCGCCCTTCGTCGGCGAAGAGACTGTCGGACCGCATGCGCTCAGGCACACCGCAGCGACTCATCTCCTGGACGGCGGAGCAGACCTGCGCGCGGTCCAGGAGATCCTGGGTCATGCCAGCCTCGGCACGACCCAGATCTACACTCACGTCTCCGCTGAGCGTCTCACTGCGACGTACCGTCTCGCACACCCCCGGGCGTGAGCCGCAGACGGGTCGCGCGTCACGGCGCGTCGCAGCAGGGAAGCAGCACCGCTCGAGGCACCGGCCCGAAGAGCAGCATCGGGTTGATGTACGCACCGTCCAGCCGAACTCCGAGATGCAGTGCGCCGAGCATCGTGTGACCGCCGGCCGCGACCGTGCCGATCTCGTCGCCGGCCGAGACGAGATCGCCGGGGGCGAGTGTGGAGGAGACCGGCTCGAACGTCGACACATACCCGCCGGGATGCGCGATCGTGATCAGGGGCCGGTCGACGACTGTCCCACGGAATGCGATCGCCCCATCGGCGGGTGCGCGGACGATCACTCCCTGCGCGCTCGCGAGATCGATGCCTCGGTGGCCGGCGCCGAACGCGTGTGCCGGAGCGCGATACGGCGCTGCGACCGAGCGGGGTGCATCGATCGGCCATCTCCAGAGTGGATGCGCAGCGCCGGCTGAGGATGACGATGACGCTCTCGCCCTCGGCGCGGTGGGCGGTGCGAGAGCGATGACGATCAGCAGGAGGAGAACGATCGTCCGGCGTCTGCGGGTGCTCATGAGGCAATGATCCTTCGTGTGTGCGATTGGCTCTCCGTCGGACTGACGCCTGCGCGGAGCGCGTGCAGAATGCCCGAAACAGGCGCGATGTGCAGGGTGAGTGAGGCCCGCGCATCCTGTATGCTGAGGAGGCACCTCGATCTCGGGGTGACTACGCGTGCCCAGAGCGACTTCAGTCGTGGCATCCACTCCCACAGGTCCTGTTTCCACTCAGGCGGGGGTGCGCCGGGCACCAGGAAGTTCGATCATCCGATCGACTTGACAACCTCAACGGCGCATATCCGCGCCAGAACAAGGAGACGACCATGGCTGTGGTCACCATCCGCCAGCTGCTCGACAGCGGCGTGCACTTCGGACACCAGACGCGTCGGTGGAACCCGAAGGTCAAGCGCTTCATCCTCACCGAGCGCAGCGGCATCCACATCATCGACCTGCAGCAGTCGCTCGGGTACATCGACAAGGCCTACGACTTCGTCAAGGAGACCGTCGCGCACGGCGGCACGATCCTCTTCGTCGGCACCAAGAAGCAGGCGCAGGAGATCCTCGCCGAGCAGGCGACCCGCGTGGGCCAGCCCTACGTCAACCAGCGCTGGCTCGGTGGACTCCTCACGAACTTCCAGACGATCGCGAAGCGTCTCGCCCGTATGAAGGAGCTCGAGGAGCTCGACTACGAGAACCCGTCCGCTTCGGGCTTCACGAAGAAGGAGCTCCTTCTCAAGAAGCGCGAGCTCGACAAGCTGCACAAGTCGCTCGGGGGTATCCGCAACCTCACCAAGACGCCGTCCGCCCTCTGGGTCGTCGACGCCAAGCGTGAGCACCTCGCCATCGACGAGGCGAAGAAGCTCGGCATCCCGGTGATCGGCATCCTCGACACCAACGCCGACCCCGACGACTTCCAGTACCCGATCCCCGGCAACGACGACGCGATCCGCTCGGTCTCGCTGCTCACCCGCATCATCGCGGACGCCGCGGCTGAGGGTCTCCAGCAGAAGCACAACCCCGAGACGGGCGACGCTGAGCCGCTCGCCGACTGGGAGAAGGAGCTTCTCGAGGCCCCCGTTCAGGAGTCCGCTGATGCCGCCGCCGTCGAGACGCCCGCCGATGAGGCTGCCGTCGTCGAGACGCCCGCCGCTGACGAGACCGCTGCCGACGAGGCCGGTGCCGAGGCGCACGACGAGGCCATCGCCGACGCTTCGGGCGAGGAGACCGCTGAGGTCGCCGACGCCGAGGCTGCAGACGCCAAGTAATTCCGCGACCACCACACACATCACGAAGCAAGGAGCCACCACACATGGCCAACTTCACCATCGCCGATCTCAAGGCGCTCCGTGAACAGCTCGGCACGGGAATGGTCGACACCAAGAAGGCGCTCGAGGAGGCTGACGGCAACGTCGAGAAGGCCACCGAGATCCTGCGTCTCAAGGGTGCCAAGGGCAACGCGAAGCGCGCTGACCGCTCTACCAGCGAGGGCCTCATCGTCGCTCGCGAGCAGGACGGCGCAGTGACGCTGATCGAGCTCGCCTGCGAGACGGACTTCGTCGCGAAGAACGAGCGCTTCATCTCGCTGGCCGACAAGGTCGCCGACGCTGTCGCAGCTGTCAAGGCCGATTCGGTCGAGGCCGCACTCGCCGCCCAGGCGGGCGACAAGAGCGTCGAGCAGGTCATCTCGGAAGAGGCCGCGATCATCGGCGAGAAGGTCGAGCTGCGCCGCGTGCGCACGATCTCGGGCGACAAGGTCGAGGTCTACCTGCACCGCACGAGCAAGGACCTGCCTCCGCAGATCGGTGTCGTCGTCGCCTACACGGGTGATGACGCCGAGACTGCCCGCAGCATCGCGCAGCACATCTCGTTCGCGAACCCGTCTTACCTCTCCCGCGAGGACGTTCCGTCCGACGCCGTGGAGAAGGAGCGCCAGATCGTGACCGAGATCTCTCGCAACGAGGGCAAGCCGGAGGCGGCGCTGCCCAAGATCGTCGAGGGCCGTGTCTCCGCGTTCATCAAGCAGGTCGCCCTGCTCGAGCAGGACTACGCGAAGGACAGCAAGCTGTCCGTCGCCCAGGTGGCGAAGGACGCCGGTATCACCGTGACGGACTTCGCGCGCTTCAAGGTCGGCGCGTAACACCGTCGAAGGGGTTCGGATCAACGCGATCCGAACCCCTTCTTCATGCCCAGAAGGCACTATCTTGAATCGGGACGAGAGGATCACCCCATGACCGAACGCACAGGACGCCGTCGCGTCCTTCTCAAGCTCTCCGGTGAGGCGTTCGGCGCCGGCCAGCTCGGCGTCAACCCCGACATCGTCAGTCAGATCGCACGTGACATCGCCGCGGCGGTCGATCGGGTCGAGGTCGCCATCGTCGTCGGCGGTGGCAACTTCTTCCGCGGAGCGGAGCTCAGCCAGCGCGGGATGGATCGCGGGCGAGCCGACTACATGGGAATGCTCGGCACGGTCATGAACGCCCTGGCCCTTCAGGACTTCCTCGAGCAGGCGGGTGCGCCCACCCGTGTGCAGTCGGCCATCTCCATGACCCAGGTCGCTGAGCCGTACATTCCGCTCCGCGCCGAGCGGCACATGGAGAAGGGCCGTGTGGTCATCTTCGGCGCAGGTGCCGGATTGCCGTACTTCTCCACCGATACGGTCGCCGCACAGCGCGCGCTCGAGATCGGCGCGCAGGAAGTCCTCGTCGCCAAGAACGGCGTGGACGCGATCTACACCGCCGACCCGAACAAGCACGCCGATGCGGAGCGCATCGAGCGCGTCACGTATCGCGACGCCCTTCAGCGCGGACTCAAGGTGGTCGACTCCACGGCATTCAGTCTCTGCATGGACAACAACATGGACATGCGCGTGTTCGGCATGGAACCTGCCGGCAACGTCACGCGTGCGCTTCTGGGAGAGCCGATCGGCACTCTCGTCACTGCCTGAGCGCCTGACGGTGCTCACGGGTCACGCCCGATAGAATTTCAGAACACCCCGACGATAGGAGTCACCGTGATCGCGGATGTCCTCGCTGAAACCACTTCCCGTATGGCACGAGCGGTCGAGGCCGCCAAGGAGGACTTCTCCACGGTGCGCACCGGTCGCGCCAACCCGCAGCTGTTCCAGAAGGTGCTCGTCGACTACTACGGCACGCCCACGCCGCTCGCTCAGCTCGCCTCGCTGGCGAACCAGGAGGCGCGTACGCTCATCATCACGCCCTACGACAAGTCGGCTCTGAAGGGCATCGAGCAGGCGATTCGGGACATGCCGAACCTCGGCGCGAACCCCACGAACGACGGCAACCTCGTTCGCGTGACCATGCCGGAGCTCACGGCTGAGCGTCGCAAGGAGTACGTCAAGCTGGTCAAGACCAAGGCCGAAGACGCCAAGGTGCATGTGCGCGGTATCCGTCGCAAGGCGAAGGACGAACTCGACGGTCTCAAGAGCGAACTCGGCGAAGACGAGATCGCCCGGGCAGAAAAGGAACTCGACGCCCTCACGCGCCAGCACGTCGATCTCATCGACGACGCACTCAAGCGCAAAGAGGCTGAACTCCTCGAGGTATAGGCGGCATGTCCGACGAACGCACTGATGACGGCGCCGACAAGCCGCAGACGCGCCGCGAGGCGCGCGACTCGTCGACCTCGACCGGCGCCATCCCGCTGGTCGACGGCGCCCTCGTGGCGTTCGACGGGACGAGCATCCCGCCACGACCACCCCTCCCTGCCGACGAACGTGCGATGACGGAGTCCGCATTGGACACGGCTGAACACAATGCGATCAGAGAGCAGTGGCGGGCGAAGCGCGACGAGTTCGGAACGCATGTCACTCATGCGCGAGGTCAGCTCGACCAGGCGAACGAGCGCATCAAGGAGCGGACGGGCCGCGACCTGATCCTCGCGACCCTGATCGGGCTCGCGTTCGGCGCTGCGCTGCTCGCGTCGTTGTTGTTCATCAAGGTCCTCTTCGTGCCGTTCGCACTGGCTGCCGCGTTGCTCGGCGTCTACGAGCTCTCGCTGGCGTTGCGTGCATCGGGGCGGCGGATCGATGTGATCCCGCAGTTCATCGCCGCGACTCTGCTCGTGCTGTCGGCGTTCTTCCTCGACCTGTGGTTCGTCTGGGTCATGCTGTTCTTCGCCGTCGCATTCGTGATCGTCTGGCGACTGGTCGGCCAGATGATCGCCAAGGACGGCAGAACCTACGGCGATGTGCTGACGGATGCGGTCATCGGCGGATTCGTCCAGATCTACGTGCCGTTCCTCGCGGCCGTCGCACTGATCCTGCTCAAGCAGGAGGGGGGTCAGTGGTGGGTCCTGAGCTTCATCGCGATCGCCGTCGTGGCCGACACCGGTGCGTATGCCGCAGGGCTCGCGTTCGGGCGGCACCCCATGGCGCCGAAGATCAGCCCCAAGAAGACCTGGGAGGGCTTCGGCGGAGCTGTCGTGGGTTCGATCACAGCCGGCGTGCTTCTCGCGCTCTTCCTGCTCGACCTGCCGTGGTGGACCGGCGTGATCTTCGGCGTGGCGATCCTCCTGTCTGCGACGCTGGGCGATCTCGGCGAGTCCATGCTCAAGCGTGATCTCGGGATCAAGGACATGAGCTCCTGGCTTCCTGGGCACGGGGGGCTCCTCGACCGGCTCGACAGCATCCTGCCGTCGACGATTCCCGCACTGTGCCTGTATTTCCTCTTCTCCTCCTGGGTGGTGCTGTGATGCTCTCCGACGACGTACAGACTGCGGACGCCGCGAAGCAGGAGCCGCCCGCGTTCTCGTTGACCACGGGGCGAGTGCGCGGCTATCACCGTGCCGCGGTCGACACGTTTCTCGCGGCCGCCAGGGCGGCTTTCGAGGGAGATGCCGACGACCTCAGCGCAGCCGACGTCCGCGTGGCATCCTTTCCGCTCGTCAAGAACGGCTACGTCGTGGCTGAGGTCGACGCGGCACTCGGGCGCGTGGAGGATGCACTGGCGGCGCGTGCGCGCGACCGGGTCGTCCGTTCGCAGGGCGCAGGGGCGTGGGTGGAGCAGGCCCGAGGTGAAGCCCAGGTCATCCTCGACCACCTCGCGCGTCCGAAGCGGCAGCGTTTCGCACGTACGGGCATTCTCACCTTCGGCTACCGGATCGATGAGGTAGACCATGTCGGCACCCGGATCGCCCGTTATCTGCGGGACGGCGAGCCGCTGACGGCCGAGCAGCTGCGCTCGGCCGCGTTCCGCATGCAGCGCGGAGGGTATCGAGAAGAGCAGGTCGACGCACTGCTCGACGCGACCGTCGACGTGATCCTGGCTGTTCGCTGAGCGTTCCGATGGCCGACTCGTGCCTCACCGGGTAGACTGCCACTCATCGTGAACTCCCGAAACGACATGACACCTCATCGAAAAGACGTCACGCCTGTGCCCGCATCGGCGACTCTTTCGGCGCGCACCGGCAGTCGCCGACGAGGCGTCGCGGGATTCTTCAGCGGCCTCGCGGTCGTCGGCTTCGCTGCGGCCATGGTGGCACCGACCGGTGTCGCACTCGCTCAGCAACCCGAAGAGGTAGCCCCGGAGTCGGCATACTCGGCGGCGCTCGGCGATACGCAGAATCTCACTGTCACGGCAGAGGGCGCGGCGATCGCTCCCGTTCAGCGAGGGACGTTCTCGGTCTACGTCACGCCCAAGCCGACGCCGACACCGACGCCGACCACTGCCTCCGAGGGATCCTCCGGTTCGTCGAAGCCCGGCCCAAGCGGTCCTCTCTTCTACACCGGCGGGGGAGCCCCTGCCGAGTGGATGGCGGCAGCGGGCATCGCGGAGTCCGATTGGGGCTACGTCGATTACATCGTCTCCCGCGAGAGCGGGTGGAACCCGAACGCGACGAACAAGTCCTCGGGTGCGTGCGGTCTCGTTCAGGCGCTGCCCTGCAGCAAGGTTCCCGGCAACGGCTACGATCCGGTCGACAACCTGCGCTGGGCGACGGGATACGCCACGGGCCGATACGGCAGCTGGGCCGGCGCTCACGCCTTCTGGACGAACAACCACTGGTGGTGAGCCGGCGTCATGGCCCGCTCTCGCAGACGCCGTCCGGCGCGCCCTGACACCGACGACTCGCTCGATCGTCTCCTCGCGTCATGGAAGCGCACGGAAGTGCGTCGCGGCTCGGAGTGGACCGTGCAGCCCGTGTCGGCGACGCAGGCTCTGAAGGAGTACATCTGCCCCGGATGCGGGCGCATCGTCGCGCCGGGAACGGCCCACCTCGTTGTCTGGCGAGCAGACGGGGTTCTCGGCGATGCCGCCGATCTCGCCGCCCGACGGCATTGGCACACACACTGTTGGAGGATTGCATGAGCATGGAGATCCGTGGACCGATCGAGTTGCCGGCGCTGCGCGAGGACATCGTCTTGGAGACCGCTGATGACCTGACGCTTGTCGGCGAGTTGGCGATGCCCGAGTCATCCGCACCTGCGGCCACCCTGGTCACGCTGCACCCGCTTCCGACGGCCGGCGGCTTCATGGACTCGCACATCATCCGCAAGGCCGCCGCGCGGCTGCCGGCGCTGGCCGATCTCGCAGTGCTGCGATTCAACACCCGGGGCACGACCTCACCCCGTGGCACCAGCGGTGGCGCGTTTGACGGGGGAGCAGCAGAGCAATTCGACGTCGCAGCGGCGATGGAGTTCGTGCGTGAGCGAGGTCTTCCTCGCCCATGGCTCCTCGGCTGGTCGTTCGGCACCGAGCTCGCCCTGAAGTACGGGCGGGAGCACGACGTCGAAGGCATCATCCTGCTCTCTCCGCCGCTCCACCGGGCGACGGATTCCGACGTCGCGGCGTGGGCGGGCGTCGATGTCGAAGTGGTGGTGCTCGTTCCCGAGCTCGACGACTACCTTCGCCCGGCCGAAGCGCGAGAGCGCTTCGCAGCGATCCCTCACGCGAAGCTGATCGCCGTCGAGGGCGGCAAGCACCTCTGGGTGGGGGAGAGCCAGACGCGACGCGTCCTGACCGAGATCGTCGCTGCGGTGAATCCGGCGGCTCTCCCGCTGCCGACCGAATGGTCCGCCGTCTAGAGCTCGTTCATCCGGGGGATCAGCACCTGTCGGTAGAGGATCAGGATGCTGGCCGCCACGGGGATCGCGATCAGCGCACCGAGCAGGCCCAGCAGACTGCCACCGGCCAGCGCCGCCACGACGACGACCGCGCCCGGTACCGACACGGCGCGGCTCATGATTCGCGGGGAGATGATGTACGCCTCGATCTGCATGTAGATGAGGTAGTAGATGGCCGCGGCGATCGCTGTCGCCGGAGAGCCGAGTCCGGGGATCAGGCACACGAGGACGATGATCGTCGACCCCGTCAGAGTGCCGACGAGCGGAATCAGCGAGAAGAAGAAGGCCGCGACGGCGAGCACGGCGGGGAACGGCGCGTCGATGATCGTGAGGAAGATCATGCTCAGTACGCCGTTGATGACGCCCTGGGTGACCTGCCCCATGACGTAGTAGCCGACCGAATCGGTGATCTGTTCGGCCAGGTCGATGAACCGCTCGCGCTTCGACGCGGGGGCGAGCTGATAGACCGCGCGCTTGAGCGACGGTGTGGAGGCGGTGAGGTAGATCGTGAGGATGAGGATGATGAACGCGCCGAACAGCCCGCTCACCACGGCGCCGCCGGCCGCGAGGACGCTCTGGCCGATCGACCCGCCGATCTGGGCGAGGTTCGTCTCGAGCCAGTTCGTGACGTACGCGAAGACCTCGTCGACCTTGAGATTGGGGAAGGTGTCGACCATCCACTGGCGCAGGTCGGAAAGGAATGTGCCTCGCTGGACGATGGCCGTGATCTCGGCGATGAGCTGTGAGATCTGATCGACGAGCACCGGGATGACGATCAGGATGATGCCCGCGAACACGCCGAGAACCGCGAGGATGGTGATGAGCACGGCGAGCCAGCGGGGGAGCCGTCTGCGTTCGAGGAACGAGACGAGCGGGTCGAGACCGAGGCTGAGGAAGAGCGCTGTTCCGACGTAGAGCAGCACCGTCGAGAGGCTCTCCACGCTGCCGATCAGCAGGATGCCCAACCCCACGCCGAGCGTCGCCACGAGAGCGGTACGGAACGGGTTGTGGATCTTCATCGGTGCTCCTCGGAAGGTGGGACCCTGCAAGCGTATCCACCGCACCGCGACTGGCCGCGACGACGTGCCGCACGCGACTCCGGCGCCCCCCTCGTGGGCAACACACAGCTGATTTCGCTAGTCTGAAACGTCGAGTGTTGCGACTCGGGCATGCGTCCGGGCCGTGTGAGGAGACTATTCGTGCGTTTCGTATGGGCCGTCGTGGCCTTCGTGCTGGCTGCGGGACTGATCGCTGCGGGCATCGCGCAGCGAACCATCTTCATGGGTCCGTCGACCCAGGAGGTCTCAGTCGCTGTGGAAGAACCCGCCCCCTATGTGCTGCTGGACGGCGACGTCCTGCGCGAGCACCCGGGCTCTCAGACGCTGCTCGTGCGGGGTGAAGGTGAGATCTTCGCGGCATACGGTCGGACGGCCGACATGGAGGCATGGCTGGCCGACGCCTCGTACAACCACGTGACCGCCGGCAAGGGTGGCGAGCTCGAGGCCGAGCTGATTGCCGCCGGAGCCGCGGCCGACGGCGATGACACCCCGACCCCGGCACCGACCGAGAGCCCCGCTCCCGCGGAGACTCCGGTTCCTTCCGCGACTCCGACCGAGGGCGGCGCGGCCGCAGAGCCGGGACGCAATCCGGCGGGCTCCGATCTCTGGCTGGATTCGTTCACCGAGACCGACGCTCTCATCGTCGACAAGATGCAGCTCCCCGAAGGAGTCAGTCTGATCATCGCGTACGACGGCACCGCAGACGCTCCCGACGACATCGTGATCTCGCGGCCGCTCGACACGTCGACGCCGCTCGCGGGACCGCTCATGGCCGCAGGCGCGGCCCTGCTCCTCGTCGGTCTCGTGCTCTATGTCCTCGCAATCCGTCACCAGCGCCGCGGGCGAGGTCCGCGGCGCAAGGGCCCCGGACCCCTCCCGGCGACCGAGCCGATCGATGTGGCTCAGCTGCCGCCCTCGGAACGCGCGGTGATCGAGAGCTCGGCGCCCGCACCCGGCGATGCGGATGAGGCCTCTGGGGGTGCGCCCGCTGAGGGCCCGGACACGGCGGGAGTGGGCCGCGAAGGCGCGGATGACGCGGCTGGCGAGCGCAGCTCCGACCGCGATCGGAAGACCGAGAGGCGTGCGACGACCACCGACCGCAGACGCCGCCTGCTCGCCCTGCCCGCGCTCGCGGTGACGGCCCTGCTCGCGAGCGGTTGCTCGCCCGACTCCTGGCCGCAGTTCGGAGAAGGGACACCGTCACCGTCGCCCAGTGCGACCGTGATCGCCCCGGAGAACCAGAAACCGCCGGCCGTGACCGAGGCGCAGGCGAGACGGATCCTGCAGGAGGTGTCGACGACCCTCTCGGACGCGGACGCGGCGATGGACATCGCTCTCGCCGGGACCCGGCTCGATGGTCCGGCGCTGACGGCTCGGACGACCGAGTACGCGCTGCGGACCGCTCTTCCGGAAACCCCGGTGCCTGCCGCGATCCCGACGGATGACGTCGAGGTCGTGCTGCCCGAAGCCACCGACCGTTGGCCGCGCACGGTTCTGCTGCTCTCGAAGAACGCGGGCGACGACACCGTGCCGCCCGTGATCCTCACCATGACTCAGCAGGACCCGTGGTCGAACTACAAGGTGACGAACATGGCCGAGATGTCGGCGGACGCAGTCTTCCCCGAGGTGGCCGCACCGTGGCTCGGTACCTCACTCGTGCCGGACGACTCCGCGTTCCTCAGCATCCCGCCGAGTGAGCTCGCCACCACATTCGCCGACATCGTCGACGCGGGAGAGACCAGCGCCTCCTACGGGCTGTTCGACGAGATATCTCAGAAACTCGCCCAGTCGATTCGCGACAGCCGCCAGGCCGTCGTGCAGAACCTCGCGGACAATGGTGCCGCCGAGACCTCGCAGACGGCGTTCGACATCGTCCCGGCGGATTCCGCACCGGTCTCGATGGCCACGCTCGACAGCGGCGCGATCGTGGCGGTCTCGCTCGTCGACACGGAGTCGGTGACGCCGACGTCGGCGGACGCCGTGATCCGCTTCGGCGACAACGCGCAGGCGAAGGCCCTGACGGGCGTGTCCGAGTCCGCCAAGGGTGTGACGACCAAGTACGAATTCCAACTGTTCTTCTCGGTTCCCTCCCAGGGGTCGACCGAGCAGATCCGTCTCCTGGCTGTCCGACAGGACCTTCTCTCCGTCGAGGTGATCAAATGACCGATATCTCTCCCGCCGCGCTCCGCGGAGCTGTCGACCTCTCTTCTCTGCGAAACCGCCCTGCAGCACCGGCGGCAGGCGCGCAGAGTCCCGCTACCGGGACTGACATCGTGGTCGATGCGACCGATGAGTCGTTCGGCCAGATCCTGGAGCTCTCTCGCACGGTGCCGGTCGTCGTCGACCTCTGGGCGGAATGGTGCGGCCCGTGCAAGCAGCTGAGCCCGATCATCGAGAAGGTGGCGCGCGAACTCGGCGGCAAGGTCTTGCTCGCCAAGGTCGACGTCGATGCGAACCCCCAACTCGCTCAGGGGTTTCGTGCGCAGTCGATCCCGATGGTCGTCGCACTCATCGCCGGCCAGCCAGTCCCGATGTTCACGGGTGCGGTTCCCGAGCAGCAGGTCAGAGAGGTCTTCGCGCAGCTGCTCCAGCTCGCGGCTCAGAACGGTGTGACGGGCACATTGAATGTCGGCGAGGCCTCCGAGGGGCAGGAGGCTCCGGAGGAACCGCCGATGCCGCCGCTGCACGCCGAGGCATTCGCTGCCATCGAGGCGGGCGACTACGCTGCGGCGATCGTGGCGTATGAGAAGGCTCTCGCAGAGAATCCTCGCGATGAGGATGCGATCGCGGGCCTGGGCCAGGTTCGTCTGCTCGACCGTGTGCAGCATCTCGACCTGCAGGATGCGCGGGCTGCCGCTGCGGCCCAGCCACGAGATGTCCAGGCGCAGTTCGACGTCGCCGACCTCGACCTCGCCGGTGGTCACGTCGAGGATGCGTTCGGACGGCTGCTCGACCTCTTCGCTCAGCTTCCCTCAGACGAGCGGACGCCGGTCAGAGAGCGTCTGATCGAGCTCTTCGGACTGATCGGCGCTGCGGACCCTCGCGTCATCACCGCGCGCAACAGGCTTTCCTCGCTGCTCTTCTGACGCTGTGCTGCGGCTGAGCGGCCCGATGCCGGTCAGCCGCAGCCGCTCAGCCGTGACTGATCGTGGGTACGTGAGGCTCGCCCTCGTGGCGCAGCCAGATGGTGGACAGCGCGGGAATCGTCAGGGTCGCCACGGCAGGTCCGTCATCGTCGGAGTGCGCGACGACCATGCCGAGGTTGCCCGATCCTCGACCGCCGTATTCTGACGCATCCGTGTTGAGGATCTCCTGCCACACGCCTGCGATGGGCAGAGCGAGGCGGTGGCCGCTGCGCTCCACGCCGGCGAAGTTGCTGATCACGACGACACGGCCACCGTGGGCGTCACGGCGTTCGAAGGCGATCACGTTCGGGTCCCAGCTGGGAGCGCCGAGACGCGCGAACGACGAGCCGTCGTTGTCTCGCTCCCAGAGGGGCGCCTGGGCACGGTAAGTGCGGTTGAGCTGGCCGACGAAACTCTGCAGCTGCGCATGCGATGGCTGGTCCAGCAGCCACCAGTCGAGTTCGCGGGATTCGGACCACTCCGCGAGCTGCCCGAACTCCTGCCCCATGAACAGGAGCTTCTTCCCGGGGTGCCCCCACATGTATGCCAGGTACGCGCGGACGTTCGCGAGCTTGTGCCAGTGGTCGCCCGGCATCTTCGCGAGAAGACTGCCCTTGCCATGCACGACCTCGTCGTGGCTGATCGGCAGCAGATAGTTCTCACCGAACGCGTAGACGAAGGAGAAGGTCATCTCGCCTTCGTGGTGCGCGCGGTACATCGGGTCGCGTTCGATGTACTGGAGCGAGTCGTTCATCCAGCCCATGTTCCATTTGAACCCGAAGCCGAGTCCGGCGTGATCGGTCGGTGCGGTGACGCCGGGGAAGCTCGTCGACTCCTCCGCGATCATCAGCACGCCGGGGTGAAGGCGATAGGCGGTCGCATTCACCTCCTGCAGGAAGCGGATCGCCTCGAGGTTCTCCCTGCCTCCGTGGATGTTCGGTTCCCACTCGCCCTCGTTGCGGGAGTAGTCGAGATAGAGCATCGAGGCGACTGCGTCGACCCGCAGACCATCTACATGGAACTCGCTCAGCCAGAAGAGGGCGTTGGCGACCAGGAAGCCGCGCACCTCGGGGCGACCGTAGTCGAAGATGAGGGTTCCCCAGTCCTGGTGCTCGCCGCGCCGAGGGTCGGGGTGCTCGTAGAGAGGCTGGCCGTCGAACTTCGCGAGGGCGAAGGCGTCTTTGGGGAAGTGCCCGGGCACCCAGTCCATGATCACGCCGATCCCGGCCTGGTGCAGTCGATCGATCAGGTATCGCAGATCATCGGGGCTGCCGAAACGACTCGTCGCCGCGTAGTACCCGCTCACCTGATAGCCCCAGGAGCCACCGAAGGGGTGCTCCGCGAGCGGCATGAACTCGACGTGCGTGAAACCGGCCTCGTTGACATGGGCGATGAGCGGCTCTGCGGCGTCGCGGTAGCTCAGGCCTCCGCGCCAGGATCCGAGGTGCACCTCATAGACCGACAACGGCTGCGCGACCGCATGGGTCGCGGCACGGCGGGTCATCCATGCGCCGTCCGACCAGTCGTAGGTCGACTGCGTGATCACCGATGCGGTCTCGGGGGGGATCTGCGCCGCCTGCGCCATCGGGTCGGCCTTGAAGATCCATGACCCTCCGCGGGTGCGGATCTCGTACTTGTAGGTCGTTCCGATCGCGAGATCCGGGATGAACAGCTCCCAGATGCCGCTCACGCCCATCGAGCGCATCGCGTGTGCTTCGCCGTTCCAGCCGTTGTGCTCGCCCGCCACTCGAACCGCTGTCGCGTTGGGTGCCCACACGGCGAACGCGACGCCGGTCTCGCCTCCCACGGTCTGTGCATGAGCTCCCAGCACCTGCCAGAGCCGCTCATGTCGCCCTTCTGCGATCAGATGCAGGTCGACGTCGCCGAGGGTGGGCAGGTGGCGGTAGGGGTCGCCGGAGATCGTCTCGTCGTCGTCGCCGTACGCGGTGGCGATCCGATACGGAACCGGGGCTCCGTCGTGCTGCGCCTCCCAGATACCGTGCGCGACGTGGTCGAGCTCGAGTCGGCTCCCGTCCCGGAAGACCGCCGCGACCGAGGAGGCGAGAGGACGACGGGCGCGGATCACCGTGACGGTGCGATCGCTCGCGTCGGTGAACGGGTGCGAGCCGAGCACGGCGTGCGGGTCGTGGTGGGCACCGGCCGCCACCGCCGCCCAGTCCGATGACGTAGCTGCATCCTCGACGTAGCTCATGATCGTCTCCTCACCTTCAGTATGTGCACCGGTTCGGCGAAGGCGTCGAGGCGCACGTAGTTGTGATCGGCCCAGGTCCAGACGGCACCGGTCAGCAGGTCCTCCACCTCGAACTGCTCGCCCAGGGGCACACCCCAGATCGTGGTGTCGAGATGCACTGTGGTCTCGCGAACGGAATGCGGATCGACGTTGGCGATCACGAGGAGCGTGTCGGATTCGCCGGTGCCGGTGAAGGCCGCATCGAGGTGCTTGCTGTAGACGAGCACGGAGTCGTCATCGCTCCAGTGCACGGCGAGATTGCGGAGCTGTCGCAGAGCCGGGTGCGCGCGACGGATCGCGTTCAGACGGCGCAGGAGGGGCGCCAACGAGTCGCCGGCCTCCTCCGCACCCTCCCAGTCACGGAACTTGAACTCGTACTTCTCGTTGTCGATGTTCTCCTCGGAACCGGGGCGCGCGACATTCTCGAAGAGTTCGTAGCCCGCGTAGACCCCGTACACGGGAGCAGCTGTCGCCGCGATGCATGCCCGGATCCGGTATGCCGCGCGTCCGCCGAACTGCAGGTACTCGGTGAGGATGTCATGCGTGTTCACGAAGAGGTTCGGTCGCATGTAGTCGCTGGTCTCGTGCGCGACGCTGGTGAGGAACTCCTCGAGCTCCGCCTTGGTGTTGCGCCAGGTGAAGTAGCTGTAGCTCTGCTGAAACCCCACGGCAGCGAGCGCGCGCATCACGGCAGGGCGCGTGAACGCCTCGGCGAGGAAGATCACGTCCGGGTCCTGGGCATTCACCGTGGCGATGAGCCACTCCCAGAACTGCAGCGGCTTCGTGTGCGGATTGTCGACCCGGAAGATCTTGACGCCCTCGCGCACCCAGTGCTGCACGATGCGCAGCATCTCCTGGTAGATGCCGGCAGGGTCGTTGTCGAAGTTCAGGGGGTAGATGTCCTGGTACTTCTTCGGAGGGTTCTCTGCGTATGCGATGGTGCCGTCGGGGAGGGTCGTGAACCACTCCGGGTGCTCATCGACCCAGGGGTGGTCCGGAGAGGCCTGCAGCGCGAGATCGAGAGCGACCTCCAGACCCTCGTTCTTCGCGGCTCGCACGAACGCGCGGAAGTCGGCGGGCTTGCCGAGCTCGGGGTGGATCGCGTCGTGTCCGCCGTCGGCAGAGCCGATCGCATACGGCGAACCCGGGTCCCCTGGTTCGGTCGTCAGTGTGTTGTTCCGACCCTTGCGGTTCGTCGTCCCGATCGGATGGACGGGCACCAGATAGATGACGTCGAATCCCATCGCGGCGACCGCGGGAAGGCGTTTGGCGGCCGTCCTGAACGTTCCGCTCTTGACAGTGCCGTCTTTGAGATGCTTCGCTCCCTCTGAGCGGGGGAAGAACTCGTACCATGCGCCGACGCCCGCTGCAGTCCGCTCGACCAGCAGCGTGTGCACAGCTGACGCGGAACGCAGTGTCGTGAGCGGCCGGTCCCGGAAGAATCCCGCGAGCTCGGGATCGGTCGAGGCAGCGGTCGTCGTCGCCGCATCGCCGCCGGCCAGCGCTGCGGCGATGTCTCTGAGACGTCGGCGCTGAGCGGCGGGACGGTCCTTCTCGGCCGCTGCGCGCGTGAGCAGCTCGGCGCCGAGCGCCGCCATCACCGGTACATCGACGCCAACGGCGACCTTCACCTCGGCGGCATGCGCCCAGGTCGCGAAGTCATCGGAGAACGCCTCGAAGCGGAACGACCAGCGACCCTGAAGGTCGATCGCGATCTCGGCACCCCAGCGATCGGTCCCGTCCAGGAAAGGGGTCAGGCGGTGAAGCGTCTCCTCGCCGTCGGGTGAGGTCAGCCGGAGCTGCACGCCGATGAGGTCGTGCCCTTCGCGGAAGGCGACCACGCTGAACGGCACCACTTCGCCGACGAAGGCCTTGGGTGCGAAACCGCCTGGCACGGCGGGGGTGCCGCCGACCAAAGGGATGCGAGTCGCGACGAGCCCGTCGCCGTCCGAGACGGGCCCCAACGGGCGCGACGGGATCTGTGCGGGGCTTCGGAGAGCCTTCGGACTGGTGCTGCTCATTCGTGCGGCCACCTCCCGAATGTACCGCTCCGGACGGTGAGCGGGTAGCTCGCGGAAGGCACCGGCGCGCCGCCCGTCATTCCACGCGGAAGAGTCGCATGGAGGTGCCGGGGATGGGCAGGATGTCGCCCGGGGCGAACACTTCGCCACCGGCATCCGGGCGCTCGTCGGCACTCGACCACAGCGAGACGAAGCGCGTCGCATCCTCGAGTTCCTCCGGGAGGCGCACGTCGATGGGCGACTCCGTGCCGTGCACGATGAGGAGGATCCGGTTGGCCGCCTCACGGTCGGGTGTCGAGGCCGCGACGTACTGGAGCGTTCGGTTACCGGGGTCCGTCCACTGCTCGCTCTCCATCGTCTCGCCGTTCTGGTCGAACCAGTCCATGACC